>DASPRX010000252.1:0-9272 GCA_035624235.1 Burkholderiales bacterium
GCTCGAACTCGGCACGCGTCTCGGCCGGCGTCATGAACAGCGCGCCGTACTTGGCCTTGAAGCCGCCGTCGGACAGCACCTTGACCGGGCCGGCCAGGTTCACATCGGCCTGCTGCATCACCATCTTCACGCCCGGGTGCTCCAGGTCGGTCGTGCGGAACACCGACATGCACTCGTGAGCCTTGTCGATGCGGTACTTCTCGCTAACCCGCATCGTCGCCAGGATCTCGTCGGTATCGGGGTCAACGAGCGCGATCTCGGCGCCGGTCTTGATGCCGTCGGCTACCACCTCGTCGACCGACAGCGTGATCGGGATCGGCCAGAACAGCCCGCTCGCCGTGCGCATGCCGTCGCACACGCCTTCCCAGTCGGCGCGCGTCATGAAGCCCTCGAGCGGCGTGAAGCCGCCGATGCCGAGCATGATCAGGTCGCCCTTCTCGCGCGAGCTGACGCGCACGGCCGGCAGCGAGCGCGCGCGTGCGCGTTCCGCGCCCAGGGCTCCTCCGGTGAGCATGAGGGGTTTCAGCGCCCCTCCTCCATGCGGCCTGACAAGGCCCGGCATAAGCTATTCCCCCTTCGATTGCGCCATATTCTCGGCAGCCCACCAGGCAGGGGCAACACCGTTGTTTTGATTTTGCGATAAGGGTCCCTGATTCGTGGGCTTGCTACACTTCACGCACGCACGCCCGCAGGCAGATGGCCAAGACGAGATCGGATTCCCCTTTCACGCCAGGAAGCTGGCTGTTTTGCATCGCCAACCTGCCTACGACCGACCCGGAGGCGCGCATGCACGCCTTGCGCACGCTCGAAGCGCTCGGCGCCGCGGCGCTGCGTGACGGCGTCTACCTGCTGCCCGATTCGCGCGCGCGCCGGCACGCGCTCAGGCCGCTCGCCGACTACATCGCCAAGGGGGGCGCGATGGTGCACGTGGTCGAAGCCGTCGCATCTTCGGCCGCGCAGGAAGCCGCGTTCAGGCGGCTGTTCGACCGCACGGCGCGCTACGCGGAGCTGATCAAGGTGATCGATAGCTTGAAGATCGGCTTCGGCGTATCCGAGCCCGGCGACATCGCGCGCGTGTTGAACAAGCAGCGGCGCGAGTTCGACTCGATCAGCGCTCTCGATTTCTTTCCCGACGAGATGCGCGAGCGCGCCGCCAAGGCGCTCGGCCAGGCCGAAGCGGCGGTGAAGCGCATGCTGTTCCCGGCGCAGCAGGACGCCTCCGGGTCGCAGCCCGACGAGCCGCTCGCCAACCGCGTGTGGGTGACGCGCAAGCCGCTGTGGGCCGATCGGCTGGCCTGCGCTTGGCTGATCCGCCGCTTCGTCGATCCCGAAGGCAGGATTGCGTGGCTGGAGAAAGGGCAATCCGCGCCGCCGCGCGCGATCAGCTTTGCGTTCGAAGGCGCGCACTTCCGCAACAGCCAGACGCGCGTCAGCTACGAGGAAATGCTCGATCGGCTCGGCCTCGGGCGTAACCTAGCGCTCGCGCGCATCGGCCGCATCGTGCATTTCCTCGAGGTGCAGCGCTCGCCGGTGCCGGAAGCCGCCGGCGTGCAAACGCTGCTGCAGGGCGCCCGGCGGCGCGCCGGGAGCGAGAACGAGCTGCTGCGCGAGGCGGAAAAGACCTTCGACCTGCTGTACGACGCCTTCTACGAGCCCGCGAAGCCCTAGCGCTGCTTTTCCTCGCGCTGCTCGCGCTGGTGCTGCGCCTTGAGCTCGCGCAGCCTCGAGTCGACTTCCGAGAGCTGGTAGAAGTCGCCGTCGCCGGCGCTGCGCGCGAGCTGCAATTGCTCGATCGCTGCCGGCAGGGAGCCCTGCAGCACGTAGACCTCGGCCTGGGCCTGGTGCTGCAGCAGGCGCTTGCCCAGGGCCGCGTAGCTCTTCGCCTGCAGCACGCGCAGGCGCTCGTCGTCCGGGTAACGGTGCACCGGGTCGGCGAGCGCGGCGAGCGCGTCCTTGTACCGGCCGGCGCCCTGCAGCGCCTCGACGTAGGCGTACAGGAGCGGCCTCCAGTCGGGGTAGCGCAGCTGCGCCTTCTCGAGCATCTCCAGCGCGCCCGCGCGGTCGCCAAGCGAGCGCCTCACGCGCGCCGCGAGCGCCTCGATCATTGGGCTCTGCGCGTGCGTGGCGCGCAGCGCCGCGAGCTGCGCCTCCGCCTCGCGCGCCTGCCCGGCACGCAGCAGCGCCGACACCAGGCCGTAGCGCGCCGCCGCCTCGTTCGAGTAGCGCTTGTCGCGCACCACGTCGCGGAAGTGCGTCACCTGGTCCTGCGCGTCGCCGCTCTCGGCGCGTAGCCTGGCGCGCACCAGGAAGAACTCCAGGCTGTCTATGTGCTGTCGGTACGGCAGCTGGTCGGCGCGGTTCTCCGCGTCGGCGATGCGCTCCGGCGTCAATGGGTGATCGCGCAAATAGGTCGGAAAGCTCGAGTCGTCGCTGATGCGCGTGTAGCGTTCCATCTTCTCGAAGAAATCGGGCATGCCGTGGGGGTCGAAGCCCGCTGCCACCAGACGCTGGAAGCCGATGCGGTCGGCCTCGCGCTCGAATTCGCGCGAGTAGGCGAGCTGCGACTGGACGCTGGCTCCCTGAACGGCGGCCGCAGCCCCCACGGCGAGATCGGGCCGCGAACGCCCGAGCAGAATCGCCGCCGCGAGCGCCGCCAGGGTCGGCAGCTGCATCTGCTGCTGCTGCGCGAGCTGCCGCGCGATGTGCCGCTGCGTGACGTGCGAAATCTCGTGCGCCAGCACCGAAGCGAGCTCCGATTCGTCGTCGGCGGCCATGATCAGCCCGGTATTCACCCCGACGAAGCCGCCCGGCAGCGCGAACGCGTTGATCGTGTTGTCGCGGATGCCGAAGAACTCGAAGCGCTGCTTCGCGCCCGGCGGCGCCTCGGCGAGCCGCTCGCCGATCCCCTGCAGATAGGCGGTCACCTCCGGGTCGTCGACGTAGCTCGGATCGTGGTAGCGGATCTCGCGCATCGTGCTCTCGCCGATGCGTCGTTCCATCTGCGGGGTAAGGACCGCATCCATCGAGCCGCCCAGGTCCGGCAGGCTCTGGGCGGCCGCGGGCAGCGCCGGCTCGGCGAGCAGCAGGCCTGCCAGCAGGAGCAGGATGAATCGGCGCATGCGTTTATGATAGCGGCTGGGCAGCCGAGTTCCTCGAATTTCCTTGCGGGAGAACACCTTGACAGCAAAGCGCGCGCGCAAGCTGACGCACTTCGACGCCCGCGGCCGGGCGCACATGGTAGACGTCGGCGGCAAGGCGAGCACCCACCGCGTCGCGGTCGCTTCCGGGCGCATCTGCATGACCCCGGCGACGCTGCGGCTGCTGCTCGAGGGCGGCGCGAAGAAGGGCGACGTGCTCGGCGTGGCGCGCGTGGCAGCGATCCAGGCCGCCAAGCGCACGGCCGAGCTGATCCCCCTGGCGCACCCGATTTCGATCTCGCGCGTGGCCGTTGAATTCGCGCCCGAGCCCGAGCGCTCGTCGGTGCGCCTGCTGGCAACGGTCGAATGCCGCGGCCAGACGGGCGTCGAGATGGAGGCGCTCACTGCGGCTGCGGTGGGTTTGCTGACAATCTACGACATGCTGAAAGCGGTGGAGCGCGGAATGACGCTCGAGAATTTGCGCCTCGAGGAAAAGCGCGGTGGCAAGTCGGGGGTCTACCGGCGCCCGTAAAGTGGAACGGGACATAAGCACATTTGATTATTCTCGCTTTCCAAATCTCCACGGATGCATTTAGGATCATGGCTCGAGTACTAATCCCAATCGTCTAGTCCGGACGACAGATCCGGGCAAATCTAAGGAAGGAGGAGTGCATGGAAGTAGGACGCAGATTCGTGCTGCGAAGCGCGAGCGCGACGGGCGCATTCGCGGCGCTCTTGGCCGCGGGCCTGCTCAGGCCGGCGCAGGCGCTGGCCGCGACCTGGAACAAGGTCGCGTTCGGCGCCAAGAATCCCGCCGACGCGCTCAAGGGCATCGGCGCGACCAGCACGGCGGAAAGCAAGGAGGTGCAGCTCGACCTGCCGCAGATCGCGGAAAACGGCGCCGTGGTGCCGATCGAAGTCAGCAGCAAGGTTCCGGGCACCACGTCGATCGCGGTGATCATCGAGAAGAACCCGTTTCCGCTCGTGGCGCAGTTCGAATTCATGGAGGGCGCCCTGCCCTACGTGAAGCTGAACGCGAAGGTCGGGGAGTCCTCCGCGGTCCGCGCCGTCGCGGACGCAGGCGGCAAGTTCTACTCTGCCAGCAAGGAGGTCAAAGTGACTATCGGCGGCTGCGGCGGCTAAGGAGAACATCATGCCAGGACCGATGAAGATTCGCGCCACCGCGGAAGCGGGCTACACCGAAATCCGCGTGCTCATGAGCCACCCGATGGAAACCGGGCTGCGCAAGGGCCCGGACGGAAAGCTGGTTCCCGCACATTTCATCCAGAACATCACGGTCAAGGTCGGTGGCAAGACCGTGGTCGAGGGGCAGATCAGCCAGGCGATCTCGCGCAACCCGGTGTTTGCGTTCCGCGTCAAGGGCGGCAACAAGGGCGACAAGGTCGAGATCAGCTGGGTCGACAACAAGGGCGAACATAACCAGACCGAAACGGCTGTCGCCTGAAGCAAAAACCAGGAGGAGGGAGCAATGCGTAGAGTTTCAAGCCGTGCGTTGCTGGCAGGGGCCGCTTTGGGCGTCGCGGCGAGCCTCGTGCATGCGGACGACACCAAGCAGGAGATTCAGAAGTATCAGCGCATGACCGCGGAGAGCAGCCCGGTCGAGCTTTGGGAGATGGAAGGCGCAGACCTTTGGAAGCAGAAGCGCGGCCCGAACAACGTGTCGCTGGAGCGCTGCGACCTCGGCATGGGCCCCGGCGTGCTGAAGGGCGCCTACGCCCATCTGCCGCGCTACTTCAAGGATACGGGCCGCGTGCAGGACCTCGAGTCGCGGCTCGTCACCTGCATGACGACGCTGCAGGGGTTTAGCGAGCAGGAAGCCACCAAGCGCGTGTTCGGCAACGCCGACAAGCCTTCCGACATGGAGTATCTCGCGGCCTACGTCGCCGGCCGGTCGCGCGGCGTGAAGATGCAGGTCAGCACCAATGACCCTAAAGAGAAGGCGGCCTACGAGATGGGCAAGGCGCTGTTCTTCTACCGCGCGGGTCCGTGGGACTTCTCCTGCGCCTCCTGCCACGGCACCGAAGGCAAGCGCATCCGCATGCAGGAGCTGCCGGTGCTTTCCAGCCCCAAGGGCGCGCGCGGCACCTACACCACCTGGCCCGGCTACCGCGTCTCCGTGTCCCAGCTGAAGACGATGCAGTGGCGCCTGAACGACTGCTTCAGGCAGCAGCGGTTCCCGGAGCCCAAGTACGTGTCGGACGCGACCATCGCGCTCACCATGTACATGGCGGTGAACGCCAACGGGGCGACCTACCGTGGCCCCGGCACCAAGCGCTGAGGAGGACGACATGACGAAGACGAGCATTTACCTTTGCCTCGGCGCGCTCGCGGCGGCGCTTGCGGCCGCCCAACCCGCGCAGGCCGACCCGTCGCCGATGGAGGTACGCGCGCTGCTGCATAAGGACTTCCACGCCAAGGGCCAGGCGACGATGAGCCGCGTCGACCAAGACGACCTGCAATTCCTTTGCACGGTCACGCACAACAAGCCCTCGGCCAAGCGCGTCAAGGAGATGGAAGCCGACCAGCATGCGACCATCGCGTATCCGGCGGACGGCAAGTACATGGGCGACTGGACGAAGGGCCAGAAGATCGCCGAGAGCGGCGCAGGCATGACATGGTCGGACAAGCCGGGCACACCTGGTGGCGGCGGCTGCTACAACTGCCATCAGCTCTCGCCCAAGGAAGAGTCGTACGGCACCGTGGGGCCGAGCCTCACCGCGATGGGCAAGAAGCGCGGCGACGGCCTCGAGGTGCAAAAATACGTCTACGGCAAGATCTACAACTCGAAGGCCTCCAACCTGTGCTCCCAGATGCCGCGCTTCGGGACCTCGGGATCGCTGACCGAAGAGCAGATCAAGGACCTGACCGCCTACCTGCTCGATCCGGCCTCGCCGGTCAACCAGTAGCCGCGCGCAGCGTGGACACAAGGGGCTTGGCTCGCCACCAAGCCCCGTTTTTTCAGCGGGGCGAATCATGCAAAGACGTGAATTCCTGCGCCTGCTCGCGCTCGCCGCAGCGGCCGGCGCGAGCCTGCGCCCGGGAGCGAGCGAGGCCGAAGCGGCAGACGAGCTGTACGAGCTGCCCCGCTTCGGCAACGTGTCGCTGCTCCACATCACCGATACGCACGCGCAGCTCCTGCCGGTTTATTTCCGAGAGCCGGACGTGAACATCGGCGTCGCCGCCGCGGCCGGCCATCCGCCGCACCTGGTCGGCGAATCCTTCCTCAGGCAGTTCGGCATCGCGCCGGGCGGCAGGCGGGCGCACGCGTTCACGTACCTCGACTTCGAGTCCTCCGCGCGCCGCTACGGCCCGATGGGCGGCTTCGCGCACCTTGCGACACTGGTCAAGCGCGTGCGTGCGGCGCGCCCGGACGCGCTGCTGCTGGACGGCGGGGACAGCTGGCAGGGCTCCGCGACGGCGCTGTGGACGCGCGGCGCGGACATGATCGGCGCGCAGAAGCTGCTCGGCGTCGACGTGATGACCGCGCACTGGGAGTTCACCTACGGCGCGGAGCGCGTGCAGCAGGCCGTCGAGAAGGAGCTCGCGCCGATCGAGTTCGTGGCGCAGAACGTCAAGACCGTCGATTTCGAAGACCCGGTCTTCAAGCCCTACACGCTGCGTAACGTGAACGGCGTGCAGGTGGCGATCATCGGGCAGGCATTTCCCTATACGCCGATCGCGCACCCGCGCCATCTGGTCGCGCAATGGAGCTTCGGCATCCAGGAGCGGCACCTGCAGAAGCAGGTAGACGAGGCGCGGGCCAAAGGCGCGGCGCTGGTCGTGCTGCTATCGCACAACGGCATGGACGTCGACCTCAAGCTCGCCGGCCGGGTGGGCGGCATCGACGTGATCCTCGGCGGGCACACGCACGACGGCGTCCCGGCCCCGACCGTGGTGGGCAACGGCGGCGGCCAGACGCTGGTCACCAATGCCGGCTGCAGCGGCAAGTTCCTCGCGGTGCTCGATCTCGACGTGCGCGCGAACAAAGTGGCCGGGTACCGTTACCGCCTGCTGCCGGTATTCGCCAACCTGCTGCCCGCGGATCCCGGCATGGCAGCGTACATCGACAAGGCGCGCGCGCCCTACGCCGAGCGGCTGCACGAAAAGCTCGCGGTCACCGAAGGGCTGCTCTACCGGCGCGGCAACTTCAATGGCACGTTCGACCAGCTGATCCTGGACGCGCAGAGGGAGGTCAGAGGCGCCGAGATCTCGTTCTCGCCCGGGTTCCGCTGGGGCACGACGCTGCTCCCGGGGGACGCGGTCACGCGCGAGCACCTGATGGATCAGACCGCAATCACCTATCCCTATGCGACGCTGAACGAGTTCAGCGGCGCGCAGATCAAGGCGATCCTCGAGGACGTCTGCGACAACCTCTTCAATCCGGATCCCTACCTGCAGCAGGGCGGCGACATGGTGCGCGTGGGCGGCATGAGCTACGCCTGCGACCCGCGCCAGCCCATCGGCAAGCGCATCTCGGACATGCGCCTCGCCGGCAAGCCGCTCGACGCGGACCGCAAGTACAATGTGGCCGGCTGGGCGCCGGTCGCCGAGGGCGCGAGCGGCGAGCCGATCTGGACAGTGGTGGAGACCTACCTCGCCGCGCACCGCAGCCTCGCCCCGCGCCGCCTCGAGTTGCCGCGTATCATAGGGATGGAAGGCAATCCGGGCTTGCCTTAGCGACGGCACCTCGGGCAGCGTCGGGCCTTCCCGGACCTAGACCGTTGACCGATCAAGCGACCAAGAACAACAAGGGATCCTGGCTGAAGGCGGCTCTGACGGCGGCCACGATTGTCGTCGTCGCTTTGCTCTGCTTCGTGCCGGAGAGCAGCAACGATCTGTGGCTGCACGCCGCGATCGGCCGCATCATATGGACGACGGGTGAGATTCCTCGCACCGCCCTGTTCCCCTTCACGGAGGCAAGCCGGTTTCCGTTCCACGCGCACGAGTGGCTGGTGTCGGTGCTGCTGTACTTTCTCGTGAATCGCCTCGGCATCGGCGCGCTGGTTTTTGTGAAGGGCGTGCTCGGACTGGCCTTGTTCGGGCTGTGCGCTCATCTGGCGCATCGTCTGACCGGCCGCTTCACCGAGTCGCTTCTTGTCGCGCTGGCCGTGATGGTGGCGGTGAACTTCCGGCATTTCTTGCGTCCGGAGCTTTTCGCGCTGTTCTTCGCGCTCGCGGTCCTTTGGCTGATGATCGAGTACCGCGCGCAGCGCCGATGGCCCTATCTGCTCGCCTGCGGCCCGCTCGCAGCACTGTGGGCGAATTGCCACGGCTCGTTTCCGCTGGCGCTCGTCGTCGGAACGATCTTCGCTTGCGGCGCCGCGCTCGAGGCGCTACGGGCAGAGCCCGGCGCGCGCCTGCGCGCATCGCTGCATGCGGCGCGACCCTATCTCCTGGCGACGGCATTGATGGCGTTGGCCGCGCTGCTCAATCCCTACGGCGTGCAGTTGTACCGGTTCGTCTGGGAGTTGCAGAACGCGACGTTCATCCGCTCCTACGTCTACGAGTGGATGCCCATCTTCTCGCCCCTGTTCGCCGGATCGCGCGGCTTCTGGGCGTTCGCGGGCTATCTCGCGCTCGCGGCTCCGCTGCTCTACGCAGGACGAAGGGGTGTCACGCCGGCGGGCTGGCTGCTGCTGCTCGCGTTCGGTTATCTGGCAATCGGAGCGCTGCGCCACATTGCGTTCTTCGCCATCGTCACGATCTATCCGTTGTCCAGCGCGATCGCGACCCTCGCCCCCAGAATCGATCGATCTGCCTACGCGCGCGGCGCGGTATTCGGCATCCTCGTCACGGGCGCCGGCCTGCTGATCCGCTTCGGCAATATCAACGCGGCCTACCCCTACTACGTGCAATCGCATTACTTTTCCAGGGCGCTTGTCGATTACCTGGGCAACGAGCAGGTGCGCGGCAACGTGCTGAACTCCTACGAGCTCGGCGCCGAGCTCGTCTACCGTTTCTACCCGCGCCTGGAACCGGCCATCGACTCGCGCGTGGACGTGTACGGCGAGAAGTACTTGCTCGATGTCTTGCGCCTGAACAGCGACGAGAGCGCGCTACGACAGTATGTGAATCGCTACCAGGTCGCCTACATCCTGCAGACATGGCGCGACT
>DASPRX010000175.1:0-16638 GCA_035624235.1 Burkholderiales bacterium
CGTGTACGCGGGCGCGGCGTCCGCGGCCGCGTGCGACGCGGCGCCCGCCGGCGCGGGCGGCGCGCGCTCGCCGTCGGCTTGCTGGCCGAGGTCCTCGGGCCGGCGCACGTGCAGCAGCCACACCGGCAGGAAGCCGATGACCAGCACGGCCGCACCGACCGCCACCCAGGCCGCGCGCCAACCGCTCGCCTGCATCGCGAAGTGCGCAACGAGCGGCATCGCCACCAGGCCGCTCATCTGCGCCACCGTCGCCACCGCGGTAACGAAGGCGCGGCGCCGCACGAACCAGTTGACGATCGAGCCGTAGATGCCGAGGTCGTAGGGACCGGCGAAGCTCATGCGCGCGGTGCAGTAGCACAGGTAGAAGTACGCGAGCGAATGCGTGCCCGAGAGCAGCATCACCGGGATGCCGGTCGCGAGCACCGCAAAGCCGAGTACCGCGCGCGCGCCGTTGCGGTCGAGGAACGCGCCGATCCACGGCGCGACCAGCGCGCCGAGCACGCCTCCGATCGACACCGCGGCGGAGATCCCGGTGCGCGACCAGCCGAACTCCCGCGTCATCGGCTCGACGAAGATCGACAGCGCCGCGACCGACGAACCCTGGCGCGCGAAGCCCGCCGCGCACACACAGGCGAGGATCACCCAGCCGTAGTAGAAGGGAAGCCGCGCGGCGAGCGCCTCGACCAAGCGCCGCCGCGCCGTGAAAATGGGGACAGACCCCATTTTCAACATAGCGAAAAAAGGGGTCTGTCCCTATTTCTGCGACTTGACGCCCAGCAGCTCGACTTCGAAGACGAGGGTGGCGTTCGGCGGAATCACCCCACCCCTGCCTTGCTCGCCGTAGGCGGTCTCAGGCGGGCACACGAGGCGCGCCTTGCCGCCGACCTTCATCTTCTGCAGGCCTTCGGTCCAGCACTTGATCACGCCGTCGAGCGGAAACTCGGCCGGCTTGCCCCGCTTGTAGGAGCTGTCGAACTCCTTGCCGTCGGGCAGCATGCCGCGGTAGTTGACAGTGACCACGTCGGTCGCCTTGGGCGCGGCGCCGCTGCCCTCGCGCAGCGACAGGTAGACCAGGCCGCCGAAGCCCTTGACCGCGCCCTTCTCCGCGGCCGCTCGCGCGAGCAGGTCGCGCCCCTCGGATTCGGCCTTCTTCGCCGCGGCCGCCTGGCGCTCGTCGGCGAGCTGCTGCAGCTTGGCGGAGTACACGCCCAGGTCGACCGCGGAGGGCGCGCCGGTGACGCCGTCGCGCAGCCCCTGCACGACGGGATCGAGCTCGGCCGGCGAGAGGTGAAATACCGCGGCCTGGCGCGCGAGCCACTGGCCCGCCGCATACAGGGTCTTCTGCTCCTCGGTCATGTCGGCGGCGAAAACGCGGCCCGCGGCGAGCGCGAGCGCGACGATCAATGCGGCTTTCTTCATGGAAGTCCTCATGGTGGCGATGGGGAGCAGTTTACCGGCGCCTTGCAATCCTTGACAGCACGCGGCGCGAATCGGGAGTCCAATAAAAGCGCGCGATTACGCAACAGGGGAATCGATCCGTGTTCAGGTTCTTCAGATCGAAGAAGCGCAGCGCCAAGGCGGTCGCGCCGGCGCGCGACCCCGAGGCGTATTCCGAGGCGCTGCTTTCGGGCTGGGTGCCGCCGCCCGAGGCATTCGAGCCGATCGTGCCGCGCGAGAGCGCCGCAGGCGAGATGCAGGACAGCGAAGTCATCGAGCGCTTCTACCGCAGCCAGCAGTAGCGCGCCGCGCGCCTTACAGCGCCCTGACGAGCCAGGCAGCGATTGCGGCGACTTCCTCGGGGCATACCGCGTGCCCCATCGCGTACTCGTGGAACTCGACCCGGTAGCCGAGCGCTTCGAGCGCGTCGCGCGAGGCGAGCGCGCGGCCGATGGCGATCATCTCGTCGTGCAGGCCGTGCGCCATGAACAGCGGTATGTCGGAGTTTTCCCGCCTGCGCTCGAGCTCGAGCGTCGCGGCGAGCGGCAGCCAGGTCGACAGCGCCATGATGCCGCCGAGCCGCTCGGGATGGCGCAGGCCCGCCTGCAACGCGATCGCGCCGCCCTGCGAGAAGCCGGCGAGCACGATGCGGCGCGCCTCGATGCCGCGCGCGCGCTCGCGCGCGATCAGTCCCTCGAGCAACGCCTGCGAGGCGCGGATGCCCGCGCCGTCCTCGCTGCGGCCGCCGAGCTCGGCGATGTCGTACCAGGCGCGCATGCGCATGCCCATGTTGATCGTCACCGGGCGCTCGGGCGCATGCGGGAAGACGAACCGCGCCGCGAAGCGGCGCGGCAGCCCGAGCATGGGCACCAACGGCTCGAAGTCGTGCCCGTCGGCGCCCAGCCCGTGGAGCCAGATCACCGCCGCGTCGGGCTGCGCGGCGGTTTCGACCTCGACGGTCTCCGGCAGCGCTACGCTCAGGGGACGATCTGGGCGCGCACCTCGCCGCCCTTGTGCTTGGCGGTATGGACGTTCACGTACAGATCGCCCTTCTTGTACGCCTCCATCTGCGCATCGGTCAGCTTCGCGCCCTCCGGCACCACCCAAGTGTTCGCGTCTTCCTTCTTGAGCGGAATGATGATCGGGCCGTTCCTGCCGGCCGCACCGATGTGGATATGCGCGGCGACGCCCGCGACGTCGGTGGTGGTGATCTTGCCGGTCACCGCGCCTTCCTTCGTGACAGCGACGTAGCCGCTGCCGCTGCCGGAAACGTCGACCGGCGGCACTTCATTGCTGCCAGTCAGCTTGACGTTCACGCGATCGCCATACATAGAAGTCGGAATGTAGCTGCACGCGCCGAGCATCAGCGCCGCCGCCCCCGCGCCCACCAGCAGCGCTCGCCTCACGTTCCGCGTCGATTGAAACATGCGTCATCCTCCCTGATTAAAGGTGATTGGGATGCTGGCCTACGGGCGGATTGTCACCCTTCCCCCGGGGCCGGGCAATACATCCGGCGCGACCGGTACGATTTCACGTCCGATCCCGCACACGCAAAACGGGGTCGGGCTCTACTCGGCCTTGATCTCGGCGACCACGCGCGGCACGCGCGAGCCGTCGAGCCTGAGGATCAAGCCGGCGGCCGGGGCGCGGTAGCCGCCCGCAAGCGCGCCGACGGTTTCCGGGTGCGTCACCATGATGACCGGCCCGCCGTCGCGCGGCAGCGCCGCGAGGAAGTCGCGCAACGCGTCGATGTGAGGTTCGCGCTCGTCCGGCCGGCCGGGAATCGCGTTCAGCGCCGGCAGCTCGCTCGCCGGGCCGAGCTTCAGCAGCTTCGCGGTCTCCAAGCAGCGGCACCACTGGCTGGAGTAGATCTTGGCGTGCGCCACGCCCGCCGCGCGCAGCCGCTCGCCCAGGCGCGCCGCCTGCTTGCGGCCCGCGGCGTCCAGGTTGCGCTGCGAGCGGCAGTCGTGCAGCTTGAAGCGCGCCGGGTCGCCGCTGCCGGGCGCGTGCGCGTGCACCAGCACGAGCACCCGCCCCGGACGCTTGAGCTCGGCGAGCGGCTCGCTGTCGGCTGCGCGCGCCTTGCCGGAGAACAACGCGAGCTGCGCGCTCAGCACGCCCGCGACGATGGCAGGGACCAGATTGCCGACTTGCATGCGCGATTATAAATAGGGTCTGTCCCCTTTTTCCTTACCAGTTGTAGCGCACGGTGTAATCGAGCACTTGCTCGCCGTTGGCGGGCACGCGCAAGGGGAACACGACCGTGCGCGCGTCTTGCTTGCGGTAGGGCTGGCTGCGCTCGACGATCTCCCAGTTCACCCAGCGGTAGAGACTTTCCTTCACCTCGACCGTGACTGGCTGGTCCTTGTGGTTGCGCAGCTTCACCTCGATCTGCTCGGTCATGACGCGCCGCGCGGTGTCCACGGAGAACGCGACCTGCCGGCGCTCGCCGACCACGTCGAAGGCCGAGCCGAGCCTGATCAGCACCGGCTCGTCCTTCGGCGTGTGGTCGATCACGTCTTCGCCGATGAACTCGAGCGTGCCGTCCGCGTCGTCGCGCTTGGAGACGCGCACGCGCCCCGCGGGAAGCGGCATGCCCATGTGGTTGTCTTTCGAGTTCCTGAACGAAAGGTAGACGTCGACCTTCTTGTTGGTCTGCACGCCGTAATTGCGGTCGGTGAGCGGGCTCGGCGCGACGCCGCGCCAGCCCGGCGCGAGGCCGTAGTAGACGAGCTTCTTCTCGCAGGGCACGCCGCGCGCCACGGGGAAGAGCTCGATCTGCTTGGTCGAGCGGTCGGGCAGCGTCGTCGGCCGCCCGAGCGTGTACAGGTGGTACTCGAAGAACGCCTTCTGCTCGAAGCCGGCGACCTTCTCCTCGAGCGCCATGCGCGCCGCCGGCACGGCGCCCGCGGCGTAGCCGGGCGGCGCGGCGCGCTGCACGTCGCCGGCGACGAGCTTGAGCTTGGCGTCCTCGTAGCCGGCGCCCGACTGGTTGAGGATGCTCACCCAGGCGCCGACGTCGAGGCGACAGGCGTTCGCGTTCGCGCCGTCGGCGTAGGCGAGGTTGTAGTCGGCCCACCAGGTGACGCCGCCCGTCTGGTACGACACGCGCGTGGCCTGCTTGCCGCCGCGCGCCGAAGCGACGTCCCACACCAGCGTCGGGCGCGTGATCAGCCCGCCGGGCAGCGCGGGCAGGCGCACGCTCGCGTTGTACGGCAGCAGCTGCACCCCGCCGTCGGCGCGCCGCAGCACCAGTCCACCCGCCGTGGAGAGCAGCGTGCCGCGGAAGGTCTCGACGCCGTTGCCGCGCACCTGGTCGACCTCGATCTCGCGGTCGATGTACTTCTCGAGCAGCTTCTGCGTGTTGACCAGGTCGAACTGGAAGTTCTGCTCGATGACGCTGGTGCCCTGCGGATCGGTGAGCGACTCGAACGACACCGTGGTCGGGTCGATGAGCGCGGCGACGTCGGAAAAGCGCACCGTGTTGCGCCCGGGCTTGAGCTCGAGCTCGCGCAGGTGGCGCACCACGGCGTAGCCCGGCACCGCCTGAGCGGAAATGCCGTCGCGGTACTGCTCCGGCCGGATCGCGCCGGGCTGCGCGCTCGAGTAGATGGTGAGCGCATCGCCGGCTGCGGCAACGAGCGGCGCCAGCGCCATCAGGAGCGCGGCGCCGAGCGCCGGCCGCGTGAACGATTTCATGGGTACTCCTTTCGAGTCAGGCCTCGGAATCTTGAACGCAGCGCGCGGCTTTTCGGGTTAGCAAAGCGCATCCCCCGCCTGGCGCGGCGTGACGATGCGAAACGGGGCGTGGCGCGCGAGCACGAGCAGCGCCCGGTCCTTGGTCACGAGCAGGTCGGCGCGGCAGTCGCGCGCGAGCTCGAGGAACTTCTGGTCCTCCGGGTCGCTGCACGGCGGCAGCCGGCAGGCGAGCGGCGCGTGGACGCCGCAGGCGCAGGCCACGCGCCGGCACTCGGCGAGCGCGGCCGCCTGCGCGGCGGGGTCGAGCACGGTGCGCCCGAGGCGCTGCGCGAGCACGCGCGCGAGCTCGCCCTCGCAGGCGGCGTCGATGCACACCTCGGCACGGCCCGCCTCGATCGCGGCGCGCAGCGGCGCCACGCAGGCGTCGCGGAACACCAGCCAGTCCAGCCAGACGTTGGTGTCGAGCACCAGGCGCATGCGCGCAACGATACCGCAGGCTCCGGTATGCTTTGCAACCTTTCAGACCCGGGAGGAACACATGACGGCAGTCGTCAACCACGCCAAGCGCCAGCTCGCCGCCGGCAAGCTCGCCATCGGGCTCGGCCTGCGCCAGGCGCGCACGGTGGACATCGCGCAGATCGCCAAGACCTGCGGCTTCGACTGGATCTTCATCGACTGCGAGCACAGCTCGATGGACACCGACATCGCCGCGCAGCTCTCCGCGGCCTCGCTCGCGGTCGGGGTGACGCCGGTGGTGCGCGTGCCGGGCTACGAGCACTACCACGCGAGCCGCATGCTCGACAACGGCGCGCAGGGCATCGTGTTCCCGCACGTCGACACGGCCGAACAGGCGCGGCGCGTCGCGGATCACTGCCGCTTCCCGCCGGTCGGCAAGCGCTCGATGGGCGGCGGGCTGCAGCAGACGGGCTTCGCGCCGATGCCGATCGGCGAGACCGCGCGCGTGGTGAACGAGGAGACGCTCGTCGTGGTGATGATCGAGTCGCCGCGCGGGGTGGAGAACTGCGACGCGATCGCGGCGACGCCGGGCGTCGACGCGCTGCTCATCGGCACCAACGACCTGTGCTTCGAGATGGGCATCCCGGGCCAGTTCAACGACCCGCGCGTAGCCGACGCATACACGAAGGTGATCGCCGCCTGCCGCAAGCACGGCAAGCACCCCGGCATGGGCGGCATGTACACCCCGGAGCTCCTGGAGCGCCACATCGGCATGGGCGCGCGGCTGATCCTCGCGGGCTCGGACTTTTCGCTGCTCATGCAGGCGGGAACGGCGCGCGCGAGCCTGGTGCGGGGATTCCAGAAGAGCTGAAGCGGTAAAACCTGCGCTTGGCGAGCTCGGTGGCGAGCACGTAGGCCGCCGTGATGGCAAGCACCGCGCCGAGCAGTTTCGCCGGCAGCGGCTCGAAGTCGAACACGACCGCGTGCGGCAGGTAGGGCAGCGCGAGGGCGACGAGCGCGGTGCCGAGCGCCGTCCAGGCCAGCGCCGCTGCGGGCGGGCTGCGCCAGAACGGCACCGTAGTGCGGATGACGAGCAGTACCGCGATCTGCGTTAGCAGCGACTCGACGAACCAGCCGGTGCGGAACAGGTCCGGGTCGCGCTCGGCCACGCGCAGCAGCACCGCGAAGGTGATGAAGTCGAACACCGTGCTGAGCAGCCCGAACACCAGCATGAAGCGCCGGATCGAGGCGATGCTCCAGCGGTAGGGCTTGCGCAGCCAGGCAGGGTCGACCCGGTCGCCCGCGATGAACAGCGAGGGCAGATCGGCCAGGAAGTTGTTCAGCAGGATCTGCTTGGCGAGCAGCGGCAGGAACGGCAGGAACAGCGACGCCGCGGCCATCGACAGCATGTTGCCGAAGTTGGAGCTCGTGGTGACGAAGATGTATTTGATGGTGTTGGCGAAGGTCCTGCGCCCCTGCAGCACGCCGTCGTGCAGCACCCTGAGATTGTGCTTGAGCAGCACGATGTCGGCGCTTTCCTTGGCGACGTCGGCGGCGCGGTCGACCGAGATGCCGACGTCGGCCGCATGCAGCGCCGGCGCGTCGTTTATGCCATCGCCGAGGTAGCCCACCACGCGGCCAGTGCGCCGCAGCGCCGAGATGATGCGCTCCTTCTGGTTGGGATCGACCTCGGCGAACACGTGGGTCTGCCCGGCGGAGTTCCACAGCGCCTCGTCGTGCATCGCATCGAGCTCGCCGCCGGTGATGAGCGCCGCGCCCTTCAGCCCGACCGCGTCGGCCACGTGCGCCGCGATGTGGCGGTTGTCGCCGGTGATGATCTTCACCTCGACGCCGAGACGCGCGAAGTCGGCGAGCACGCGCGGCGCTTGTGCCTGGGGCGGATCGAGGCAGAGCAGAAATCCCGCGAGCCGGAGGTCCGTTTCGTCCTCGCGCCGGTAGGCGTCCTTGCGCGCCATGTCGCGCACCGCGACTGCGATCACGCGGTAGCCCTGCGCGCTCCAGCCGCGAAAGCGCGCTTCGATCGCGGCGCGCTCCTGCGCGGACAACCCCGCGCACACCTCGAGCACCTGCTCCACCGCGCCCTTCGTGATCAGGCGCGGCGCGCCGCCCGAAGCGGGATCCTCGACCACCACGCTCAGGCGCTTGCGCACGAAGTCGTACGGGATCTCGTCCAGCTTCTTCGCCGCCCCGGCATCCAGCCCCGCGGCGCGCGCCGCCGCGACGATCGCCTCGTCCAGGGGATTGGGCAGCCCGGTCTGGTAGAAGGCGTTCAGGAAGGCATCGCGCAGTACCTCGGGGCGCGCGGCCCCGGAGGAATCGCAGGCGCGTTCCAGCCGCACCACGCCCTCGGTCAGCGTGCCGGTCTTGTCGGTGCACAGCACATCCATGCTGCCCAAGTTCTCGATCGCGTTCAGGCGCCGCACGATCACCCCGCGGCGCGCCATCGCGCGCGCGCCGCGCGCGAGCGTCACGGACAGGATCGCCGGCAGCAGCTCGGGCGAGATGCCGACCGCGAGCGCGATCGCGAACAGCAGCGACTCGAGCGTAGGGCGGTGGAAGAACACGTGCACCGCGAACACCGCCACCACCATCGCCGCCGCGACGCGCGTGAGCAGGTAGCCGAACTGGCGCAACCCACGCTCGAAGTCAGTCTCGGGCACGCGCCGCTCGAGGCTCTCGGCGATCGCGCCGATCTCGGTGGCGCGCCCGGTGCGTACGACGAGCGCGCGCGCCGTGCCGCTTCTCACCGAGGTGCCCATGAACACGCAGCTGCCGCGCTCGACCAGGCTCGCGCCCGCGGCGCTCTCGCCCGGTTGCTTTTCCACCGGCAGGCTCTCGCCGGTGAGGAGCGCCTGGTTGACGAAGAAGTCCTTCGCCTCGAGCAGCACGCCGTCGCCCGGAATGAGGCTGCCCGCGGCGAGCAGCACCACGTCGCCGGGCACGAGCATCGCCGCCGGCACCGGGCATGCAGCGCCGCCGCGCAGGCATATCGTCGTGAGTGCGACGCGTGCGCGCAGCCGCTGCACTGCAGCCGACGCGCGGTATTCCTGCCAGGCGCCGAGCGCCGCGCTGCCGAGCACGATCGCGAGGATGATCGAGGCCTCGAGCCAGTCGCGCAGCGCGAGCGAGACGACCGCGGCGAACACCAGGATCAGCACGAGCGGGCTGCGGAACTGGGCCGCAAGCACGCGCAGCGCGCTTAAGGCCCGTTCCTCGCGCAGCACATTCGGGCCGTGGCGCGCGAGCCGCGCGGCCGCCTCGGCGTCGGACAGGCCCTGCGGACCCGAGCCGAGGCGCGCGAGCAGCTCGGCTGCCGGCAGCTGCCAGTAGTGCTCGATCTCAGCCATCGCCGCTACTTTAAGGGTAGAAACAATCGGGCAACACGGCGTGCGGCGGCTGAAATCGGCGGGACACGGCGGGGCCCCAGCATGCCGCCATGGAAACGAACCCCGCATCGAATCGCAGGGGCGCCATCGCCCTCACCGCCGCCGCCATCGGGCTGCTCGCCGTCACCACGGGCTCGCGCTCGGTGTTCGGCCTGTTCATCTCGCCGCTCAATTCGGCCACCGGCCTCGGAATCGCCACGATCAGCCTGGCGGTCGCGCTGAGCCAGCTCGCCTGGGGCGCCGCGCAGCCCGTCTGCGGCCTGCTCGCCGAGCGCTACGGCCCGGCGCGCATCATCTTCGCCGGCGGCCTGCTCGCCGCGGCGGCCGGCGCGCTGCTGCCATTCGCCCACAGCGCCGTCCTGCTCGCCGCGGTGCTCGCGGCCGGCGGCGTCGCGGCCACCGTCGGCAGCCCGTCGCTGCTGGTCGGAACCGTGAGCCAGCGCGTCGCGCCCGAGCGGCGCGGCCTGGTCGCCGGCATCGTCGGCGCAGGCGGACCGCTCGGCCAGCTCGTGCTCGCGCCCGCGACGCAAGCTGTCATCGCGGCGGCGGGCTGGGTGAGCGCGGCATTCGCGCTCGCCGGGCTGTCGCTCGCCGCGCTGCCGCTCGCTCTTGCCTTTCGCGGCCCGGCGGCCGCGTCCGCCGACGCGCACGCGGCGCCGCGCGCCGGCGCTTCGCTCGGCGAGGCGCTCGCCAGCCCGCAGTACTGGCTGGTGAACGCCACCTTCTTTGTCTGCGGCGTGCACGTGCTCTTCCTGGTGACGCACCTGCCCGGCGTGATCGAGCTGTGCGGCCTGCCCTCGAGCGTCTCCGGCTTCGCGCTCTCTGCGCTCGCGCTGTTCAATATCGGCGGCAGCATCGGCGCCGGGCTCGTCATCCAGCGCTATTCGATGAAGCGCACACTCGCGGCGCTGTTCGCAGCGCGCGGGCTCGGCGTCGCGCTGTTTTTCGCCGCACCCAAGACCGAGCTCGTCGTGCTCGCGTTCTCCGTGTGGATGGGGCTTACCTACATGGCGGTGCTGCCGCCCGTCGCGGGGCTGATCGGCAAGCTGTTCGGCGCGGCTCGCCTGCCGACGCTGCTCGGCATCACCTTCGTCGTGCACCAGGCGGGCGCCTTCCTCGGCTCATGGCTCGGCGGGGTGGTGCTCGAGACGACCGGCAGCTACGACCGCATGTGGATCCTCGACCTGGCGCTCGCGGCCCTTGCGACGGCAGTCAGCCTGACCGTCCGCGAGCAGCCGCGCACGCTGTTCAAGACCAAGTCCCCTGTGTATGCTCCCCGCTCCGCTTGATTCTTACCGGGAGGAGGGGACGATGTTGCGGACGTTATTGCGCGCGCTCGGCGCGCTGTTGGTGGCAGGTGCGCTGGCGATTCCGTCGGCGTGGGCCGACAAGGGTCAGACAAAGCTCCACTGGTACGGCCACTCGGCCTGGAGGATCGAGACGCCATCGGGCGGCGTGATCCTGGTCGATCCCTGGCTCACGAACCCGACCGATCCGGACAAGAACGCGATCGCCGAGCTCGGCCGGGTCGACTACATCCTGCTCACCCACGGCCATTTCGACCACCTGGGCGACGCGCTCGAGATCGTCAAGAAGACCGGCGCCAAGCTGCTCACGCAGACCGACCTGGGAAAGAACCTGATATCGGTGCTCGGATATCCCAAGGACGATGTCATATACGGCGGCAACGTGGGCGGCACGGTCGACCTGCCTAAGGCGGGGGCCAAGGTCATGTACGTCAACGCGATCCACGCCTCGGCGCTGGGCGCGCCGCAGCTCCCTGCGCCCGCGCCTGGCCAGCAGGCCTCGCTCACGAGCGGCAACCCGGTGGGCTTCGTGATCATGATCGAGGGCGGGCCGACCATCTACCACACCGGCGATACCGCAGTATATGAGGACATGAAGCTGATCCCGATGTTCCATCACATCGACGTGATGCTCGCCTGCATCGGCGGCTACTTCACGATGGACCCGGTGGGCGCCGCCCTTGCGGTGGACTGGATCAAGCCGACGCACGTGATTCCGATGCACTACGCCACCTTCCCGCTGCTCAAAGGCACGCCCGACGAGTTCCGCACGGCGCTCGCCAAGTACAAGATGCAGGGCCGGCTGATCGTGATGAAGCCGGGGGAAGACCGCTCGTTCTGAGCGAACGGGGGCTCGCGCGTCACAGGCGCGCGAGCACCTTGTCGATTTCGCGCACGAGTCCTGCGAGCGCCTCGCAATGGCGCCGCAGGATGCGCTCTTCCTCGAGCTCAGCGAGGCGTTCGGCGCGCAGTCCGTTCAGGTGCGCGATCACCGGGTCGAGCGAGACGTTCGCCACACCGAAGCCCGGAAACGGCGCCCAGCCGCGCGGATTGGAGCGCTCGGCGGAGTCAGTCTCGACGCGCCCGGCGTAGCCCGTCTCCGGACTGCCGCCGACGATGCCGTAGCGCGCATGCCACTGGCCGCCCTCCTCGTGCTCACCGAGAAAGCCGAACTTTGGGACTCCCTCCATGGCGTACAGCAGGTTCCCCGCGGCGGTCGCGCGCACCTCGGCGTTGTCGCCGACACTGCCGTCCTGGTTCGGGTCGAGGCAGTCTGCGAAGTAGCTCCGGCAGGTCTCGAGCGTCGACTTGAGCAGCGAGCCCTGGCGGTAGAGCGCGGCGATGCCGGCGGCCGCGAGCATGGCGACCGCGACCGCCGGATAGACCGCGAAGCCGAAGCCGGAGATGCGCAGCGCCGCCTGCGGCAGCTCGTGCAGCAGGCTGCTCAGGTTCGCGCGCTGCGGCGGCGAGAGATCGGCCTCGCTCGAGACTGCATCGAGGATGCGCGCCGCCAAACGGCAGCGCGCGTCGAGCGAGATCATCACCTCGTGATCGAAGCTGGCGCCGAGCTGCTTGCGCAGCGGCACGCGCAGCTCGCGCAGCCGCGCGATGGTGCCCTCGGTGTTCGCGAGCATGAGCAGCAGCGCATGCCCGTGCTCGCCGTTCCATGGCCGCTCGCCGGGCGCGAGCAGCATGGGCAGGACGCGCTCCGCGATCGTTACCAGAGCGTCGATCGGTGCCGCCTCAACCGCATTGACGCGGTAGAACCTGGCGCCGGACGCCGGCGCTTCGCGCTCGGCCGGCGGCGAAGGCGGACGCGTGTCCGGTCCTTCGCGTGACATGTCTTTCATGACTTCCCCCTGCACGTATTATTTGGCGGGGGGAGGAGCCAGGCAATAGCGTGCGCGCGCCGTACGGCGCCGCCAATTTATCTTTGCGTACGCGCCGCGCGCCCTGCGCCAGAGTTGCGCGCTGGACGCGCAATGAAGGCGAAGAAGCTACAGAAACTTTTCCGCGCAGACGATGATTTCTTCGTTGGTCTTGTAGTTCAGGCACTCGCGCGCGTCGAGGCGCGACCTTTCCGTGAGATGCCTGGGCATCGGCTTGATCTTCTCCGGCTCGGTCTTCTGCGGTTCGGGCGCGGGCGCCGGTACCTTGATCGTCTGGCCCCATGCGGGAAGCGCGACCAGCGCCGCGAGCGCTGCAAACAAGGCGAATCGTTTCATGGCCCTACTCCCTAAAGTTAAAGGGCTGAAGCAACATAGTCGCACACAATCCGCCCTGCGAAAAAGGGCAACAAGTCACAAAATACGAGGTCTTACCGGCGAAGGGCACCATGATTGCGCAAAAGACGCTCAGATTCCGCACCCGCGGGCGGGGCACGACCGAAATCACCACCGAGGTCGAGCAGGAGGTGCGAGCAAGCGGCGTGCGCACGGGCGCGTGCAATCTGTTCCTGCAGCACACCAGCGCGTCGCTGATCCTGTGCGAGAACGCCGATCCGTCGGTGCGGCACGACCTGGAGCTGCTGCTCGCGCGCCTGGCGCCCGACGGCGACGCGGCGTACGCGCACGACACCGAAGGCCCGGACGACATGGCCGCGCACGCGCGCGCGGTGCTCACCGCGAGTTCGCTCACCCTGCCGGTCGGCGAGGGGCGCCTGCTGCTCGGCACCTGGCAGGGCGTTTATTTGTGGGAGCACCGCCACGCGCCGCACGAGCGCCGCCTGGTAGTGACGGTCTCGGGGGACGATTGAATGAACGCTTCCGTCGACATCGATCAGCTGCGCCGGTGGGTCGGCCGCAGCGAAACGCTCGAGGACCGCTGCGACGCGGCGCGCGTGCGCCAGCTCGCGGCGACGCTCGACATGGACCCTGCGCCCTGGCGCGACGGCGCGCTTGCCACGAGCGGCGAGATGGCCTGGTAGCGGTAGATGGCGCCGGAACCGCACTTTCTCGGGAAATCCATCGCCGGCCCGATCTTTCTCGCGCTCGCGGCGTCAGCCTTTGCGCAGGGGAGCAACGTGCAGCAGGAGCTCATTCGACGCCAGCAGCAAAGCGACGAGTTTTCGCAGCAGCTGCGCCAGTCGGTCGAGCGCGCGAAGGTGCCGCCGGGCGACCTCAAGGGCCAGCAGAAGCTCGAGACCCGCCAGCTCGATGAGCGCCACCAGCTGGAGAACCTGGACCAGCAGCAGCTTCAGCGCGCCCGTCAGCCGGGCACGCCGCCTCCCTTCCGGCCGCAGGAGCGCAGCCGCATGCAGCAGGAGCGCCAGCCGCTCGTCGAGCCCCCGCCGGGCGAAGGACAGTGACCCTAGAGGGCCGGCGCCGGCCCGCGGCAGCGCCCTTCGAGCTGCTGCGCGAGCCGCTGGATGAGCGCCTCGCTCATCGCCGGTTCGCTCGCGAGCCTGCGGAAGAAGTGGCCGATGCGCCGCGCGGCGAGCACTGGAATGCCGGTCACCGCCGTGCGCTTCACGTGCCAGCCGGGCAGCACGACGAGCGGGCGCACGGGCACCGTCTCGCCGACCGCGCTCGAGAGCCAGGCGCGCACCCAGTCCGCGCGCGCCACCGCCTGCTCGAGCGGTCGCGTCTCGCGCCAGCCGGGAAAGCGCAGCGTCTCGCCGTCGTAGGACACTTCCCATTCGCCGCCCGCGTTCGCTCGCCGCGCAGCGCGCCCCTCGGTCTCGACCGCGAACACCCCGGCCGGGCCGACCAGCACGTGATCGACGCTGAAGCCGCGCTCCTCGACCGGAACGTCGTGGAACACGCGGTAGCCGAGCGGCGCCAGGCGGTCGAGCTCTCGTCCCGTGGCGAGCTCCGCCTCGTAGGCGAGCGCAAGGCGCCGCGCGCGGCGCAGCACCGTCCACAGGCGCGCGAGCAGCCAGGCCTGCAGCGCGGCCGCGCAGCCGGCGAGCGCGAGCGCGACTTCGCCGCGCGGGGCATCGGCCGCGAGATGCCAATATGGCGCGAGCAGCGCGGCTGCGAAGGGCAGCACGAACAGCGCGAGGGCTGCGTACTCGGCGGCATCCCAGTGCGCGTCCGCCAGGCCGCGACGCAGCGACTCGCCCGGCGCGCGCGGCAGCCCGCCGGCGAGCGCGCGGCGTCGCGCCGCGCGCGCGGCGCGGTTGCGCCACGCGGCGAGCACCGCCATCGTCGTCACGAAGGCGAAGGCTATGCTCGCCGCCGGAAGCCACTGCAAGAGATCTATGGGGTCCTCCCAGGGTCGGGAGGAAATGTACTACCGCGCGCGCGCTTTGGGCATGTAGCCGGCAGGCGACAAAAAAATAGGGACAGACCCTATTTTTCGATATGCGAAAAATAGGGTCTGTCCCCAATTTCAGAGCATAGGTGGGGCGGCGTAGTCGCCGCCGAGCGTCACCAGGCCCCAGGGCGCGGCCTGCGCGTCCCAGGAAAAGCCGATGTGGCCGCCGAGCGAATGCGCGTCGCGGAACAGGCGCTGCATGGGATAGCGGTCGTAGATGCCGTTCGCGCCCGCCATCGCGTGCAGGGTGTCGACCGCCTCGGTGCACAGGCCGACCGCCCAGGCGACGTTGCGCTTGAAGCGCAGCTTTTCTTCCAGCGTCGGCGCGCGCCCGGACTCGGCGATCGCCTGCGCCTCGAGCAGGTCGTTCCGGCAGACGAGGCGCGCGGTGTCGGCGCGCGCGCCGGCGGCGGCGACGCGCAGCTGCACCGCCTGGAACTCGCGCATGCGCGCCGCGGTGTAGCTGGTGCTGCGTTCGCGCACCGCGGCGGCGGTGAGCTCCACCGCGCCGAGCGCGTTGCCGACCGCGGCTCCGGCGATGCAGTGCGAGCCGAGGCCCGAGAGCGGAATGCGGTAGTGCGGATTGGGACTGGACTTCGCGCCGGGGAAGTCCGCGCCGCCGCGCGCGAGCAGCATGCCGAGCGCACGGTACTCAGGGACGAACAGGTCCTCCACCTTCACCGACTTCGAGCCCGTGCCGCGCATGCCGAGCACCTGCCAGTCGTCGACGATTTCGTACTCGCTCTTCGGCACGAGGCACATGCGCCAGTCGACCGCCCGCTCGCCCTCCTTCACGGTGACCGCGAGCATGTTCCACTGCGCGCCGTCGACTCCGCTGGAGAAGTTCCAGTAGCCGCTGATGACGTAGCCGCCGTCTACCTTTCTCGCCGCGCCCTGCGGGTAGGCGATGCCCGAGGCGATCAGCGCGTCCGGGTTCTCGCCCCACACCTCCGCCTGCGCGCGCTCGTCGTACAGCGCGAGCATCCAGTGGTGGATCGCGAGGTTGGCGCAGCTCCACGCGGTCGAGGCGCAGCCGCGCCCGAGCTCGACGGGCACCTCGAACAGCGCCAGGTAGTCGAGCTCCATGCCGCCCCAGCGCTTGAGCTGCGCGAAGCGCAGCAGCCCCGTGCGGTGCAGGTCGGCCTCCGTCTCGGGCAGCAGGCGCCGCGCCTCTTCGGCACGCGCTGCGCGCTCGCGCAGCGCCGGCACCAAGGCGCGCGCGCGAGCGAGCGCGTCGGCGTAGGTGAGGTTCGAGAAGTCGTTGCGCTTCTGCGGCGCGTTCACGCCGTCTCGCTCACGCGCGGCATCTTGGAGTAGTCCTCGCCGCCCCAGTCGGGCGCGCCGGTGATGCCGAAGAAATTGAGCTCGATGGTGAGCCCGTTCGGGTCGCGCAGGAACAGCTGGTACAGGTTC
Source organism: Burkholderiales bacterium (assembly GCA_035624235.1). Classification (GTDB taxonomy): domain Bacteria; phylum Pseudomonadota; class Gammaproteobacteria; order Burkholderiales; family SG8-39; genus DAHVFK01. Next base: position 15,977 of record DASPRX010000175.1, read on the forward strand.
GACTCGGGCAGGTAGCGCGGGCGGTACTCGACGCCGAGGCTCTTCAAGCGCTTGACGAAGGGCTCGGGCTCGGTCGCGGCGAACGCGATGTGGTCGACGACTCCGCTCTGGTCGGTGGCCGCGTTGCGCGGCGTGCCGAGGTAATACAGCTCCGAGTTCGGGATGCCGTGCGGACCCATGTGCACCTGGATCTTGCCGTTCACGCCGAGCCAGTAGCCCGGGAACGGAAAATTCGGCCGCGGCATCTCTTCGAAGCCGAGCACGTTCACGTAGAAGTCGCGCGTCGCCTTCAGGTCGTTGGCGCGTACGAAATAGTGGTTGATGTCGGCGATCGGCATGCTGGCCTCCTCCTCGTTCGTTGCCCGGCTAGTTTCGCCTCCCGGGCGGCCGGCGTCCAGCCGAGGCCGCACCAAAGCGCGCCGCGCCTCACAGCGTGCGCAGGAAGAGGATGATCTTCCAGATGTCCTGGTCCTTGATCTCGCCCTTGAACGGCGGCATCGCGCCGTTGAACTGGATGCCGCCCTCGGAGACGGTCCAGAAGTAGAAGCCATCGCTCGCGATGCGCGTGCGCCCGAGGCCCGCGAGCACCGCGGGCTTGGGATCGAGGCCCGTCGCGCCGGGCCCGTCGCCATGCCCGCTGGCGCCGTGGCACACCGCGCAGT
>DASPRX010000135.1:0-4339 GCA_035624235.1 Burkholderiales bacterium
GGTCGGCACCTTGCGCGTGCCGAGCTTGTCCTTGAGCCGGTCGACCGTGAGGCGGTTCGGGCGACCCTCGGCGTCGCGCGTCTCGAGGTAGAAGAGCGCGAGCCCCTTGCCGCCCGGCGCGTTGCCCGCGGGGCGCGCGAGGGTGAGCGCCATCTGCGAGGCGATTGCCGAGGTGAACCACTTGCGCCCGTACAGGCGCCAGCCCTCGCCGGGCGCGAAGCGCGCCTCGGCCTCCGCGAGCCCGACGTCCGAGCCGCCGATCGCCTCGGTCATCCACTGGCCGCTGGTCCAGAAGCGCGCCGGGTCGCGGCTCACCAGGTGCGGCAGGGCGCGCGCGGCGAGTTCGCGGTTGCCGGCGCCGGCGAGGGTGCGCGCCGCGCCGTCGGTCATCGCCAGGGGGCAGGCATACACGTCGGTCGAAGGGGTGAAGAGGTAGACGAGCGCGAACTGCAGCACGCGCGAGAGCGCGCCGAGCGGCGCCTCGTGCGGGAGCGCGATCAGCCCCTCGCGCGCCGCGATCTGCTCGGCGCGCTGCCACAGCGGTGTGAGCTCGATGCGGTCGACGCGGTTGCCCCAGCCATCCCACTGCACCAGCTGCGGCTCGAGGTCGCGCTCGGCGAGCTGCTGCGCGTACAGCTCGCCGCCGGCGAGCTCGCCCATGCGCGCGAGCTGCGCGCGCGACGCTTCCAGCTGCTCCGGCGCGAGCGTGCGCTCCAGGTAGCCGCGCAGCACGCGGTCGTCGTCGTACTGATTGCCGAGCCGCGGCGCGGCCTGCACGAATGCCATGTTCAGTCTCCCGGTCCGGTATAGGTGCAGCGCTGGCCGCGCGAAGCGCGGCTCACGGTCACCTGCGCGAGCGAAGCGAAGCGCGGCGCGAGTCGGCGCCAGACCCACACGCACAGCCGTTCAAGGCTCGGCTGCGCGAGGCCTTGGACTTCGTTCAGCAGGCGGTGATCCAACGCGGCGCGCAACTCGGCGCAGGCGCGCTCGAGCTCGGCGAAATCGGCGACGAAGCCGGTGGCCGGATCGGGCTCGCCGCGCAGCGCGACTTCTACCTCGAAGGAATGCCCGTGCAGCGCCCCGTGCGGATGCCCGGCGGGATAGTGCTCGAAGCGGTGCGCGGCGTCGAAGCCGAAGCGGTAGGCGATCTCCATCATTCCCTCAGCGTATTCCCAGGACCTTGTGCGTCTGCAGGCTCAGGCGCCAGGCGGGGTGCGCGAGGCAGTAGGCGACCGCGGCGGCCGTGTTCCGCGCGCGCGCGGGGCCGTCCATCGGCTGCAGGAAGAAGTGCGCGAAGTCGAGCCGCGCGTAGCGTTCCGGCTCGGCGCCCGGCTGCGGATAGACGAGCTTCAGCTCGTCGCCGCGCGCGAGCGCGAGCGTTGCGCCCGCCTTCGGACTCACGCACACCCAATCGATGCCTGCCGGCGCCGGCAGCGTGCCGTTGGTCTCGAGCGCGATACGGAAGCCGCCCGCGTGCAGCGCCGCGACGAGCGCGTCGTCCAGCTGCAGCAGCGGCTCGCCGCCGGTGCAGACGACGAAGCGCCCCCGGCGCTCCGGTGACGGCCATGCGTCCGCGATCGCCTGCGCGAGCGCTGCGGCGCTCGCGAAGCGGCCGCCGCCAGATCCGTCGGTGCCGACGAAGTCGGTATCGCAGAAGCGGCACGCGGCGGTCGCGCGGTCGGCTTCGCGCCCGGACCACAGGTTGCAGCCGGCGAAGCGGCAGAAAACGGCCGGCGTGCCGGCGTTGGCGCCTTCGCCCTGCAACGTATAGAAAATCTCCTTGACGCTGTACACTCGCAACCCCGCGGGGGAGCGTGATTATCCTTTAATCCGCTCCGACCGGAACCGAAATCTGGAATTCAATGGCCCAATACGTCTACACCATGCGCCGGGTGAGCAAGACCGTGCCCCCCAAGCGCACGATCATCAAGAACATTTCGCTGAATTTCTTCCCTGGGGCAAAGATCGGCGTGCTCGGCCTGAACGGCTCGGGCAAATCGACGCTCCTGCGCATCATGGCGGGCGAGGACAAGGATTTCGACGGCGAGGCTATTCCGATGCCGAACCTGCGCATCGGCTTCCTGCCGCAAGAGCCGCGCCTCGATCCGGCGAAGAACGTGCGCGGCAACGTCGAGGAGGGGCTCGGCGCGACGCTCGCGGCGATGAAGCGCTTGCAGGAGGTGTACGCCGCGTACTCCGAGCCCGATGCCGACTTCGAGAAGCTCGCCGAGGAGCAGGCGAAGCTCGAGGCGGAGGTGAACTCCGGCGGCGCGGACGTCGAGCGCAAGCTGGAAGTCGCCGCCGACGCGCTGCGCCTGCCGCCCTGGGACGCCGACGTCACCAAGATCTCGGGCGGCGAGCGGCGCCGCGTGGCGCTGTGCCGGCTGCTCCTTTCCGAGCCCGACGTGCTGCTGCTCGACGAGCCGACCAACCACCTCGACGCGCTCTCGGTGCGCTGGCTGGAGCAGTACCTCGAGCGCTTCCCGGGCACCGTGGTCGCGGTGACGCACGACCGCTATTTCCTCGACAACGTCGCGGGCTGGATTCTCGAGCTCGACCGCGGCTTCGGCATTCCCTGGGAGGGCAACTACTCGTCCTGGCTCGAGCAGAAGGAGCGGCGCCTGGAAGTCGAGGAGAAGCAGGAGGCGGCGCGCATCAAGGCGATGCAGGAGGAGCTGGAATGGGTGCGCGCCAATCCCAAGGCGCGCCGCGCCAAGTCGAAGGCGCGCCTGGCGCGCTTCGACGAGCTCGCGTCGCAGGAATTCCAGAAGAGGAACGAAACCAACGAGATCTACATTCCGCCCGGCCCGCCGCTCGGCAGCCAGGTGGTAGAGGCCGAGGGGCTGAAGAAGTCCTTCGGCGAGAAGCTCCTGTTCGAGGACCTGAGCTTCCGCCTGCCGCCGGGCGGCATCGTCGGGGTGATCGGCCCGAACGGGGCGGGCAAGACGACGCTGTTCCGCATGCTGGTCGGGCAGGAGAAGCCCGACGCCGGCACGCTCAAGATCGGCGAGTCGGTGAAGATCGCCCACGTCGACCAGAGCCGCGACACCTTGGACGCGAGCAAGACCGTGTGGGAGGAGATCTCAGGAGGCGCCGACAACATCCAGGTCGGCGGCTACTCGACGCCGAGCCGCGGCTATGTCGCGCGCTTCAATTTCCGCGGCGCCGACCAGCAGAAGCGCGTCGGCGAGCTCTCCGGCGGGGAGAGGAACCGCGTGCACCTCGCCAAGCTGCTGAAGAGCGGCGGCAACGTGCTGCTGCTAGACGAGCCCACCAACGACCTCGACGTCGAGACGCTGCGCGCGCTCGAGCAGGCGCTGCTCGACTTTCCCGGCTGCGCGGTCGTCATCTCGCACGACCGCTGGTTCCTCGACCGCGTGGCGACGCACATCCTCGCCTTCGAGGGCGAGAGCCGCGCCATGTGGTTCGAGGGCAACTTCGCCGACTACATCGAGGACTGGCGCAAGCGCGCCGGCGAAGACGCCGACAATCCGCACCGCATCCGCTACAAGGCGCTGGCGGCCTAGCGGCGCGCGGAGCCGACGGTGCCAGCGATCAAGCCCGCCTGGATCAGCTTCGGTGGCACGGCGGCTGTCGTTACCAGCATGGGCCTCATCTTCGGGCTGGAAGCCGCGGCAAGCAGCCGGCAGACTATCGTCGCCGCGCTCCTGATCGTCGCCGTCGCCGACAACTTGACCGACTCCCTGAGCGTGCACGTCTACCAGGAGGCCGAACGGCTGCAGGGCCGCGAAGCGCTTCGCTCGACCATTGCGAACTTCGTTACGCGGCTTCTGTTCGCGCTGAGTTTCGTCGGCCTGGCGGCCGTCCTGCCTCGCTCCCTCCTGCTTCTGGTCGCGCCGGCGTGGGGATTCGCGCTGCTCGCCTGGCTGACCTACCTGATCGCGCGTGCGCGCGGCGCGCCGGTCGGATGGGAGATTGCCAAGCATTTCGTGGTCGCCCTGATCGTGCTCGGCGTGAGCCGATGGCTGGGCACCTGGATTTCGGGCGCGTTCGGCTGAGGGGGATTTGACTCAGCTCAAACGATCCTCGCGCGGGCGCAGGACAATTGCCGGCGCAGGCGATCCTCGCCGAGCAGGAGGGCCCCATGCGTAGACTGTATTTCCTCGTTCCGGACGTCGAGACCGGCAAGAAGGTGGTGGACGAGCTGCTGCTCGCGCGCGTCGAGTGGAAGCACATGCACGTGCTCGCCAAGCGCGGCACGCCGCTGGAAGACCTGCCCGAGGCGTCGTTCTGGCAGAAGAGCGATATCGTTCCCGCGATGTTGCGCGCCGTGCCGATGGGCGGCGGAACGGGGATCCTGTGCGGCCTCGTCGCGCTG
>DASPRX010000212.1:0-12074 GCA_035624235.1 Burkholderiales bacterium
GAGCGTCGCGCGGTAGCCTCCGACGTCCACCCGCGCGATGTCGGCGGCGGCCACGCCTTCGCCGCGATCGACGGCGCGCTCGCCCTGAAGGAGAAGATGGGGGTCGCCGCGGCCGACATCGCGCGGGTGCGCGTCGGAGGCTACCGCGCGACGCTCGAGGTCGCGGGGATCGCGGATCCCGCGACCGCGTCCGAGGCGCGCTTCTCCACGCCGTACCTGGTCGCCACCGCACTCACCCACGGCAGCGTGCGCCTCGCCGCGTTCGAGCCCCCGAGGCTCGAGGACGCGCAGACGCGCTCGCTCATGCGCCGCGTCGAGCTCGCGCTCGACCCCGCGGTGGACGCGGCCTTTCCCGCACGACGCTCGGCGCGCATCGCCATCGAGGCTCGCGACGGCCGCCGCGGCGAGCACTTTCAGGCGACGCGCAAGGGCGATCCCGATCTGCCGTTCTCCGACGCGGAGCTCGAGGGCAAGTACCTCGAGCTCGCGGTCCCGGTGACCGGAGAGCGGAAGGCGCGCGAGCTGCTCGCGAACCTGTGGAAGCTGGAACGCGAGCCGCGCCTGTGACGCTGGCGCAGGCGCTGTTCGCGCCGCGCGCGGTCGCGCTGGTCGGCGCCTCCGGCGACGCGGGGAAGAACAGCGCGCGCCCCTTGCGGTTCCTGAGGAAGCACGGCTACGCTGGCCGCATCGTTCCCGTCAACGCGGCGCGGGCCGAGGTGCTCGGCGAGCGCGCATGGCCGAGCCTCGCGGAGGCGCCGGGCGAGATCGACCACGCGTTCATCATGACGCCGGGCGATTCGGTCGAGCGCGCGATCGAGGAGTGCGGATCGCGCGGCATTCCTGTCGCAACGATCTTCAGCGACGGGTTCGCCGACTCGGGTGCCGAGGGCGCGGCGCGGGAGCGGCGGCTGGTCGCGCGCGCGCGAGCGCTCGGCGTGCGCGTGCTCGGCCCGAACAGCATGGGCGTCGTCGACGTGCCGGGCCGGCTCGCGCTCACGGTGAACGCGGTCCTCGAGATGGACGGTCCGCAGAGCGGCACGACGAGCTTCGTGTCGCAGAGCGGAACCATGCTCGGGACGGTGCTGTCGCGCGGCGCCGCGCGGGGGCTGGGGTTCTCCAAGCTCGTCTCGGTCGGCAACGAATCGGACCTGGGCGTGGCCGAGCTGGTCGAGCTGCTCGCGGCGGACCCTGCGACGCGCGTGATCCTGCTCTTCCTCGAGACGGTGCGCGACGGCGCGGCGCTCGCCCGGGCGGCGCGAGCCGCGCACGCGGCGGGGAAGCCTGCGGCGGTCTACAAGCTCGGCCGCTCGCGGCTCGGCGCGGCGCTCGCGCGCTCGCACACGGGCGCCCTGGCGGGCGAGGACGCCGCGCTCGACGCGTATTTCCGCGACTGCGGCATGGTGCGCGTCGACCAGCTCGAGACGCTGATCGAGATCGCGCCGCTGCTCGCGGGGCGAACGCCGCCCGATCTCTCACGCCCCGCGCGCGTCGCCGTGGTGACCACGACGGGGGGAGGCGCGGCGAGCGTCGTCGACCGCCTGGGCGTGTCGGGGATTGAGACGTTCGCGCCGGACGCAAGATCCCCCATCGTCGATCTCACGATGAAGGCGACGCCGGCGCAGTACACGAAAGCGCTCGACGATCTGCTCGCGTCTCCCGGCTGCGACGGCGTGCTCGCGGTCGTCGGGTCTTCGGCGCAGTTCCATCCGCAGCTCGCGGTCGAGCCGATCGTGCGCGCGAAGCGGGGCGCGAAGCCGCTCGCCGCCTTCTTTACGCCGCACGCGGAAGCGTCGCTTGCGCTGCTCGCGAACAGCGGCGTTCCGGCGTTTCGCACCCCGGAGTCCTGCGCTGACGCGCTCGCCGCGTTCTTCGCCTGGCGTGCGCCGCGCAAGACGGCGGGCGGCTCCGCGGAATGGCCGCGCGATCTGCCGAAGCGGGGGCGCCTGGACGAGGCGCAGGCGCTGCGGCTCTTCGCGAGCCTCGGCGTGCCGGTCGTGGAATCCGAGATCGCCCGCAGCCCGGCGTACGAACACGCTCTTGCCTATCCGGTCGCGGCGAAGGTCCTGTCCCCGGAGATCGCCCACAAGACCGAGGCCGGCGCGGTGCGCCTGGATATCCCCAATCGTGCCGCGTTCGACCGCGAGGTGAAGGCGATGCTTGCGCGGCACCCGGGCCGCGACATGCTGGTGCAGAAGATGGAATCGGGCCTCGCCGAGGCCATCGTCGGCTACCGCGACGATCCGCTCGTCGGTCCGATCGTTCTCGTCGGGGCCGGGGGCGTGCTCGCCGAGATCTACCGCGATTTCGCGCTCTCGGTCGCGCCGGTGAGCGAGGAGGAGGCGATGGCGATGATCGACAAGGTGAAAGGGTTCGCGGTCCTGCGCGGCTACCGGAACTTGCCGCGCGGCGACCTGCAGGCGCTCGCGCGCGCGGTCGCAGCGGTCTCGCGCCTTGCGCTCGTTGCGGGGCGGCGGGTCGCCGAGGCCGAGATCAATCCGCTGATGGTGAAGGGTGACGGCGCGGTCGCGGTCGATGCTTTCGTCGCGCTGAAGGAGTGAGCATGGATTTCCGCTTCGCGCCCGAGCAGGAGGAGTTCCGTGAATCGGTGCGGCGCTTCGCCGAGAAGCACCTCACGAAGGGCGCGCGCGAGCGCGCGCATTCGCCCGACTATCCCTTCGACGTCGCGAAGCTCATGGCGAAGCAGGGGCTGCTCGGCATCACGGTCGCCGAAGCCGACGGCGGCCAAGGCGGAACGCTGATCGACGCGGTGATCGCGATCGAGACGGTCGCGTCCGTGTGTCCGAGGAGCGCGGATGTGGTGCAGGCCGGGAACTTCGGCCCGATCCGCGTGCTCGCCGAGTTCGGATCGAAGGAGCAGAAGCAGAAGTACCTGAAGCGCCTTCTGAGCGGGGACGCGGTCATCAGCGTGGGCATGACCGAGCCGGAGGCCGGCTCGGCGGTCACCGATCTCGAGACGACCGCGACGCCGGACAGCAAGGGCTGGCGCATCAACGGATCGAAGATCTTCACGACGCACTCGAGCTACGCGGAGCTGATGCTGGTCTATGTGCGCTTCGGTCCCGGCGTCGACGGCATCGGGTCGGTGCTCGTCGACACCAAGGCTCAGGGCGTGCGCTTTGGCAAGCCGTCGAAGTTCATGTCGGACGAGGAGTGGGTGCAGACGTATTTCGAGAACGCGTTCGTTTCCGAAGACAGGGTCATCCTGAAGCAAGGCGGGTTCAAGAAACAGATCGCCGGGTTCAACGTCGAGCGCATCGGCAACACGGCCAGATCGCTTGCGCTCGGCCGCTACGCCTATGAGCGCGCGCGGGAGTGGGCGATGCAGCGCAGGCAGTTCGGCAAGCTGCTGTGCGAGTTCCAGGGGCTGCAATGGAAATTCGCCGAAATGAGGATCAAGCTGGATGCAGGGCAGCTCCTTCTTTACCGCGCCGCAGCGAACGCGGACAAAGGCTTCCCGTCGGCCGAGGAAACTGCGATCGCCAAGGCGTACTGCAACCAGGCCGGGTTCGAGATCGCGAACGAGGCGCTTCAGGTGATGGGCGGGCTCGGGTACACCCAGGAAGAGCTAGTCGAGTACTGCCTGCGGCGCTGCCGCGGGTGGATGATTGCGGGCGGGTCGATCGAGATATTGAAGAATCGGATAGCCGAGGCCGTGTTCGAGCGGACTTTTTCCCAGCGACCCCCGGGAGGGGGAAAGTAGAATCAAGGGTCGTTGCGCGAATTGCGCACGCCGCGAACGTGAGGGCTGTCTCACTCTGCGCGCGCGCCCGAGGTCTTCACGACCTCGGCCCAGCGCGCGACTTCCTCTTTCAGCATCGCCTGGAATTCCTCCGGCGTGTTGCCGACGGGCTCGGCGCCCTGGTCGAGCAGCTTCTTCTGCATGTCGGGCGAATGCGCCCCTTTTTCCACGGCCGCGGCGAGCGCGTGGATGATCTCGCTCGGCGTGCCGGCGGGGGCGAGCAGGCCGAACCACAGCGGCACTTCGACGCCTTCCACGCCCGCCTCCTTCATCGTCGGCACGTCGGGCAGGAACGTCGTGCGCTTCGCGCCGGCGACTGCGAGGGCGCGCAGGCGCCCGGACTTGACGTGCTGGCCGATCGCGATGGGGTTGACGAACGAGAGCTGGACGTCTCCCGCGATGAGCGCGGTGAGCGAGGGCGCGCTGCCCTTGTAGGGTACGTGCACGATCTTCGTTCCGGTGCGCAGCTTGAAAAGCTCCCCCGCGAGGTGCTGGGTGGTGCCGGGACCGGCCGAGGAATAGTTGAGCGCGCCGGGCTTCGCCTTCGCGAGCGCGATCAGGTCCTGCACGGACTTGACCGGCAGCGATGCGGGCACGACCAGGATGTTGGTGCTCTCGGAGAATATCGACACCGCGGCCAGGTCGTGCAGCAGGTCGTAACCTGGGTTCTTGTACAGCGACATGTTGATCGCCACCGCGGGGCTGTTGAACAGCAGCGTGTATCCGTCGGGCGCCGCTTTCGCGACGGCCTCGTTCGCGATATTCGTCCCCGCGCCGGGGCGGTTCTCCACGATGAATTGCTGGCCGAGGTACTCGCTCAGCTTGGACGCGGCGAGGCGCGCGTTGATATCGACTCCGCCTCCGGGGGTAAACCCGACGAGCACGCGCGCGGGGCGGCCGGGATAGCCGGGCGCCTGGGCGAACGCCGCGTGCGCGAGGCAGGCGAGGCAGAGGAGGCAGGCGGCTCGCGTCACGGCTGTTTCAGCGCTTCGAGCCGCGCGCGGCTGATGTCGAAAGCGGCGTTGATGAACGCCATGAGGCCGCGGCCGCGGTCGCCCATCGCGAGGATGTCGTCGCCGGTCGCCACCGCGCCGAAGAAGCCTTCGGTGTGCCAGTGTCCGGGGGAAGGAGCGGCGGGAAGCTTCTCGCCATCGAAGCGCGGCCAGGGGCTGATGTAGACATAAGGCTGGGTATAGTACTCGTCGCCGGGCGACACGCCCACCCCGATCGTGCGCGCGTTCGCGCCGTTCTCCAGGCTGACGAGCGTCGCGATGTCGAAATGATGGGGCCAGCACAGCACCGGGCCTGCGCGCGGGCCGGCGAGCCTCGAGACGAACTCGTGGAGCGCGTCGGCCGCGCCGCCGAACCAGCGCGCGAGCTCCCCCAGCTCCCTGCCCAGCATGTGGAGGTCGTGGGGCCCGCCCGCGGCCGGGTGAGGCGGAAGCTCGTAGGGGAGATCCACGTCTCTCGCGAGGTTGAGGCCGAGAATCCGGAGCTTGGAATCGAGCCAGGCGCCCGCCTGCGCGTCGGTCTTGCCGCCGAGCTGGAACGCGTCGAGCACGTTGTCGCCGCGCGTGATGATCAGCTCGAGGCGAGGTATGCGGACGCCGGTGCGCACGTCACCGCCTTTCGCGTGGAGCCCCTGCGTCAGCAGCGCGGCGTGCGAAGCCTCCCAGGTGAACGCCGAGTGGCTGTCGTCCGGCGCCGCTTTCAGATTCGCGCGGGCGGCCCGGGTCGGCCATTGCGCTGCATGGTGCGCGAGAACGCGGGCACCGGCGAGCGCGGCCGGCGGGGTCCGTCCCAGCTTCGACCAGTCGAATCGCATGCATCTCCCTAGGGCGAAGCAACCATACCAGATTGCGCGCCTGGCAGGCCAAGGAACGCGGGAGTATTATCGTCTCGGGAGGAGAGCTGCTAGGGGGAGAACCATGCAAGTCAGCGAAATCCTCAAGGTGAAGGGCAATGCCCTCTTCACGATAGCGCCAGACGGCAGGCTGAGCGAGGCGGTGTCGGTCATGGCGGAGCACAACATGGGGTCGCTCGTGGTGATGGACCGGGGCCGCATGGTCGGCATGCTCACATTCAAGGAGGTCCTGCGGGCGCTCGACATGGGACGCGGCGCGCTGGGCGATTCGAAGGTCGGGGAGATCATGGAGCGCGACCCGGTGACGGCGAGCCCCGGCATGGAAGTGAACGACCTGCGCCGCACCATGATCGACTCCGGGGCGCGCTATCTTCCGGTGATGGAGCGCGACCGGCTCATCGGCGTCGTCTCCTTCCGCGACGTCGCGAAGGCGGTGCTCGAGGAGCAGGATTTCGAGAACCGGATGCTCAAGGGCTACATCAAGAACTGGCCCGAGTAGAGCGAGCTTTTCCCGTGATGACGCTGCCGCGCGGCTACGGCCGCTTCGTGCTCATTGCTGCCGTCGTTCTGCTCGTCGCCGTCACGTTCGCCGCCTGGTACATGACCGCGACGCCCGGCGCGACCCATCGCGGGCCGCTGCCGCCGCTCGACCCGGACGGGCGCAGGCTCGCTGAGAATCTCAGGAAGCACGCCGTCGGCGTGGCGAGCGAGGAGCACAACGTCGCCCACCCCGCGGCGCTCGAGCGCTCGGCGCGCTACATCGAGAAGACGCTCTCGGCGCTGGGGTACGCCGTGTCGCGCCAGGAATTCGGGACCCGCGGCGTCAAGGTGCGCAACCTCGAGGTGAGCAAGGGCTCGGGCACGCGGGTCGTCGTCATCGGCGCGCACTACGACTCGGCGACGGACGCGGTCGGCGCCGACGACAACGGCTCGGGCGTCGCGGCGCTGCTCGAGCTCGCGCGCTTCCTGAGAACATTCGAACCGGCGCCCGGGCTGGAGGTGCGCCTGGTGTTCTACGTGAACGAGGAGCTGCCGTGGTTCGCCACCGGCGACATGGGCAGCTTCGTGCACGCGACCGGCCTCGCGAAGGACGGCAAGGACGTCGCGGCGATGCTGTCGCTCGAGACGATCGGCTGGTACAGCGAAAACTTCGACAGCCAGCGTTACCCGTTTCCGTTCAGCCTGTTCTACCCGTCGAAGGGCAACTTCGTCGGCTTCGTCGCGAACCTGCGCTCGCGCGGCCTGATGCACCGCGTCGTCGGCACGTTCAGGCGCGCTGTCGCGTTCCCGTCCGAAGGCGTCGCGGCGCCCGAGTCGATCCCGGGGATCGGCTGGTCCGACCAGTGGGCGTACTGGAAATACGGCTGGCCGGCGCTGATGGTGACCGACACGGCCGTGTTCCGGTATCCGCATTACCACACGCTGCGCGACACGCCGGACAAAGTCGGCTACGAGCGCCTCGCGCGCGTCGTGATCGGGCTCGAGAGCGTGCTGCGGGATCTGGCCGGGCCGGGCTAGGTTCCGATGTCCGAAAACGGCCAGACGAGGGTGGCCGCGGCGCGCATAATGCGCGCATGACGCTCGACTCCGGCATCTGCTACAGGGCACTCAAGGCGCGCGACGCGAGGTTCGACGGGCGCTTCTTCGTCGCGGTATCCTCGACGCGCATCTATTGCCGGCCGATCTGCACGGTCAGGCCGCCGAAGCGCGAGAACTGCCGCTTCTTCGCGAGCGCCGCTGCGGCGGAAGCTGGCGGCTACCGGCCGTGCCTGCGCTGCCGGCCCGAGCTCGCGCCGGGCAACGCGAGCGTGGACGCGACGACGCGGCTCGCGCAGGCCGCGGCGACGATGCTAGAGGACCGGACGGCGGACGACGAAGGGCTGGAATCCGTCGCCGCGCGGCTCGGCGTCACCGACCGTCACCTGCGCCGCGCGTTCGGCGCGGAGTTCGGCGTGTCGCCGGTGGAATTCGCGCAGACGCAGCGGCTCCTGCTCGCGAAGCGCCTTCTGACCGACACCGCGCTGCCGGTGACCGAGGTCGCGTTCGCGAGCGGCTTTCGCAGCGTGAGGCGCTTCAACGCGCTGTTCAGGCAGCGCTACCGCCTCAGGCCGAGCGGCCTGCGCGTCCAGCGCGCCGCCGCCGGGGCCGATACGCTCGATTTCGAGCTCAGCTTCAGGCCGCCTTTCGATTGGCCCGCGGTGAGCGCGTTCCTCGGGGCGCGCGCGATCGCCGGCGTCGAGGCGCTCGAGGACGGCTGCTACCGGCGCACGGCGCGCATCGAGAGCGATGGCAAGGAGCAGGCCGGCTGGATCGCGGTCGGGCTGTCGCCGAGGAAGCCCACGCTTCGCGTCTCGGTGTCCGCGTCGCTCGTGAAGGTGCTGCCGCCGGTGCTGTCGCGCGTCAAGGCGCTCATGGACCTCGCGTGCAACCCGGCCGAGGTCGCGCAGGCGCTCGGCGCGCTCGCACGGCCGCATCCCGGCCTGCGCGTGCCCGGCGCGTTCGACGGCTTCGAGGTCGCGGTGCGCGCGATCCTCGGCCAGCAGGTGACCGTCGCCGGCGCGCGCACGCTTGCGGGACGTTTCGCCGCGCAGCTCGGCGACCCGATCGAAACTCCGTTCGCCGCGCTCACGACGCTGTTCCCGACCGCGCGGCGCGTCGCGGACGTGCCGGCAGGCAAGATCGCGCAGATCGGCATGCCGCTCGCCCGCGCGCGCACGATCGTCGCGCTCGCGCGCGCGGTCGCGGACAGCCGCCTCGCGCTCGTGCCGAACGCCGACGTCGAGGCGACGCTGGAAACGTTGCGCGCGCTGCCCGGAATCGGCGAATGGACCGCGCAGTACATCGCCATGCGCGCGCTGTCTTGGCCCGACGCGTTTCCCCACACCGATCTGGGCGTGATGAAGGCGCTCGGCGAAACCGCCGCGAAGCGCGTGCTGGAAGCGGGCGAGGCGTGGCGGCCGTGGCGCGCGTACGCGGTCATGCACTTGTGGCAATCATTGGCAAAGGAGCAACGATGAAGCACTGCGATTTCTACGACAGTCCCCAGGGGCGCATGCTGCTCGTCGCGAACGACGAAGGGCTGTGCGGCGTGTACTTCGACGGACAGAAATATCTTCCCGACATCGATCCGGCGTGGCGGCACGATCCGAATCACACGACGCTCGAGCAGGCGAAGCGCGAGCTCGAGGAATATTTCGCCGGCGAGCGCAAGCGCTTCGAGGCCGCGCTCGCGCCCGAGGGCACGCCGTTCCAGCGCGCGGTGTGGAGGGCGATCTCGACGGTCGCGTTCGGCGAGACGATCACCTACGGCGAGCTCGCGCGTAGGGCGGGAAGCCCGGGCAGCGCGCGCGCCGCGGGCGCCGCGACCGGTCGCAACCCGATCGGCGTCATCGTTCCCTGCCACCGGATCGTCGGGTCGAACGGCAGCCTCACGGGCTACGCGGGCGGGATCGAGCGGAAGCGCGCGTTGCTCGCGCTGGAGTCGGGAGTCCGGGAGCTGCAGCTGGCTGCCTGAACCCGCGCTCTAGCCGCGCTTCCGGTCCCACACATAACGCACGAACCGCTGCCAGCGGTTCGGCTTCTGCGCTAGTTGGTTCCTCATCTTCTGCGCTTCGCGGTCGCGCTCGACCGATTTGCGCACCTGTTCGTGGACTTGGCGCAGCGTCAGGCCGCCGGGGCCTTTGAGCTTGTCGGGATCGTTTTCCGTCATGGCATCAAGGGGTTCGCGAAGACCCCTATGCTAAACTCGGAAAGGATTTCAAGCGAGGGATCATGTCGGGCAACACGTTCGGGCTGCTTTACTGCGTCACGTCGTTCGGCGAAAGCCACGGCCCCGCCTACGGCGGCGTGGTCGACGGCTGCCCGCCGGGGCTCGCGCTCGCCGAAGCAGACATTCAGAAGGATTTGGACCGCAGGAAGCCCGGCAAGTCCCGCCATGTGACGCAGCGCCAGGAGTCGGACAAGATCGAGATCCTATCGGGCGTGTTCGAGGGGAAGACCACCGGGACCGCGATCGGGTTTCTGATTCGCAACGAGGACCAGCGCTCCAAGGACTACTCCGCGCTCGCCGACACGTTCCGCCCCGGGCACGCGGACTACACGTACTGGCAGAAATACGGGATCCGCGACTACCGTGGCGGCGGGCGCGCGTCGGCGCGCGAGACGGCGATACGCGTCGCCGCGGGCGCGATCGCTAAGAAATGGCTGGGCGAGCGCTACGGCGTCGCGGTGCGCGGGCACCTCGCGCAGCTCGGGCCGAACAAGATCGCGTTCAGGTCCTGGGACGCGGTCGATCAGAACCCGTTTTTCTCGCCCGATCCCGCGATCGTCCCGAAGCTCGAAGCCTTCATGGACGAGCTGCGCGCCTCGGGAGATTCCTGCGGCGCGCGCGTCAACGTGGTCGCGAGCGGCGTCCCGGTCGGCTGGGGCGAGCCCGTCTACGGCAGGCTCGACTCGGACATCGCCTCCGCGATGATGGGCATCAACGCGGTGAAGGGCGTCGAGATCGGCGCGGGGTTTGCCGCGATCGAGCAGAAAGGTACCGAGCACGGCGACGAGCTGACGCCGCAAGGCTTTCTCTCGAACAACGCGGGCGGCGTGCTGGGCGGCATCTCGACGGGCCAGGACATCCTCGTCTCCATCGCGCTCAAGCCCACCTCGAGCATCCGCCTGCCGCGGCGCTCTATCGACCGCAAGGGCAACCCGACGACGGTGCAGACGACCGGCCGCCACGATCCCTGCGTCGGCATCCGCGCGACGCCGATCGCCGAGGCGATGCTCGCGTGCGTGCTCATGGACCACGCGCTGCGCCACCGCGCGCAGTGCGCAGACGTCACTTCTCCGCTGCCGCCGATTCCAGGGAAGGCGCGCTAGAGCTCGCCGGGAAGGCGTTGGCGTAGAGCAGGCGCAACCCCACGTCCGCGGTCCGGTCGGCGTCCGCCGGATACCGGTCCCACAGCGCCGCGGCTTCCGCGCGCTTCCCTTGCGCGAGGTACCCGGCCATGCCGGCCGCGATCAGGTATTGCCGGTGCCCCATGGGAAGATCGCTGTCCTTCGCCAGCAGCGCCTCGGCGATGCGCGCCATGTCCTTGCTCGCGCGCTCTCCGACGGCGCGGAACAATTCGATCCACTCGCGCTCGGCCGCGGTGAGCTGCGCGCTGCACGGCGCCCGCTCGATCCGGTCCCACACCGCTTTCGCCTCGTCGGCGGACAGCATCGGGTTCAGCGTGCGCGACAGCTCGTAGAGCGAATGGAACCAGATGTCAGAGCGGTCGACGTCGCGGCACTCGATGAGCCTCGCGTGCACCAGCTCGAGGTCCTTCTGGTAGGGGCGCGGAATGGCGACGGGCTCGGGCGGGTTGGCGGAGAGCAGGTAGTCCTTGGCGTAGCTCGCGCGCCGCGCCTGCTCGAGCGCGTCGAGGTATTCCTGCCCGTCGCCCTTGGGATCGCCGGTGGTCGTTCTCCTCCCCTCGAGCAGCGCCACGACCGGAACGCTGTAGGACAGCAGGCCGGTCAGCTCGTCGGCGGTCTGATGCAGGAAGCGGTACTTGGCCGCGTGCAGATCGAGGTAGGGGTAGTAGTCGGAATTCGCCGGCACGCCGTAGCCGAGGAACATCGGGGCAAGCGAGCGCTTGCCCCCGATGCGCCGGGCCTCGATGTCACGGATCGAGGTCACGTGGACGCGCCGCAGCTCGCGCGCGGCGCCGGGCATCGAAGCGAAGACATCGGCGAGCGGGCGGTTCAGCGTGGACGGCTCGCCCGCGACGATCAGAAGGTCGCTGCCGGTGGCGGCGAAAACCGCGTAGTCCGGGAAGTTCTCGCCGAGCGCGCGCAGCACCGACGCGATGAGGCTCGAATCGATCTCGTACATCTGGAACCATTGGACGAGGATCCCTTCGGGGTTGAGGTGGCGGCGCACCAGCCGGTAGAACTCGGAGGTGAACAGGCTCGACACCCCGCTCACCCAGGGATTCGAGGGCTCCGAGACGATGATGTCGTACTTGCGGTTGCGCGTGGAGAAGAAGGTCTTGGCGTCGTCGAAAACGATGTGGCTGCGCGGATCGGCGAAGGCGTTGGAATTGCGCGGGGCGAAGAGCCGGGA
This sequence comes from Burkholderiales bacterium, assembly GCA_035624235.1. Classification (GTDB taxonomy): domain Bacteria; phylum Pseudomonadota; class Gammaproteobacteria; order Burkholderiales; family SG8-39; genus DAHVFK01. The sequence continues at coordinate 11,725 of DASPRX010000212.1, forward strand.
GGCCTCGGCCATCGCCGGCTCGATCTCGACCGTCTCGACCGAGCGAAGCGCGGGCGAGCCGAGCAGCGTGTGCGTCGTGAGCCCGGTGCCGATCCCGATCACCGCGGCGCTCGTCGCGTCCGGACGGTGGGCGAGCGGAACCACCGCCGTGAGCGTCATCGTGACCTCGTCGGAGACGCGCGGCCCTTCCGGGTCCATGTTGATCGCCCCGTCCGATTTTCCGTTGGTGCGCAGGCTGCGGTCGGTGCCGAAGTCCATGAGGCTCACCGTCGTCGTCTTGCCGTCGCGGTACGAGATCATGTTCGCTTCGTTCGTCGTGTACAGGTCGCCGTGGCGGAACACGCCCGACG
>DASPRX010000257.1:0-14773 GCA_035624235.1 Burkholderiales bacterium
GGACTCGAAGTCCGCCCCGCCCGCGTCACCGAGCGCCGCTGCCGTGTCCCGCTCCAGGAGGATCTCGCAGCCCCGCGCGGCGAGCAGCGCGCGCAGCTCGAGCAGGGACGCCGCGATCTCGCGGCTGCGCTGCTTGCCGACGAGCGCAACGCGACGGAATGCAGGGGACATGGCGGCGATTTAACCACAGCACGCGGGCGCCGAGGAAGGTTCGCGGGGCCCGGCTTGTGTAGAATGGAACGATGCTCGACAAACGTGCCCAGGTCCTGCTGAAAACGCTGGTCGAGCGCTACATCACCGAAGGCCAGCCGGTCGGCTCGCGCACGCTGTCCAGGTACTCCGGGCTGGACCTGTCGCCCGCCACGATCCGCAACGTGATGGCCGACCTCGAGGACATGGGTCTCATCACCAGCCCGCACACTTCCGCGGGACGGGTCCCCACCCCTCTCGGATACCGCTTCTTCGTCGACACGCTGCTGGTGACCAAGCCGTTGCAAACGGTCGAGATCCACCAGCTCGAAGACCAGCTCCACCCGGACAACCCCCAGCGCGTGATCCAGGCGGCCTCCAACCTGCTTTCGCAGCTGACGCACTTCGCCGGCGTGGTGATGACGCCGCGCCGACGCGCGATTGCGTTCCGGCACATCGAGTTCCTTCGGCTTTCGGAGAAGCGCGTGTTGCTGATCGTGGTCACGCCCGAAGGTCATGTGCAGAACAGGATTCTGCTCACCGAGCGCGACTATTCTCAGTCCGAGCTCGCGGAGGCCGGCAACTACATCACGCAGAATTACGCCGGCCAGAGCTTCGAAGAGGTGCGCCAGCGCCTACGCGACGAGCTGCGCGAGCTGCGGCAGGACATGATCCATCTCATGAACGCCGCGCTCGAGGCAAGCACCGAGGCGCTAAGCGAGCAGAACGAGCCCTACGTGATCTCGGGCGAGCGCAACCTGCTCGACGTGAGCGAGCTGTCGCAGGACATGAAGCGCCTGCGCCAACTGTTCGAGCTGTTCGAGCGCAAGACCTCGCTGCTGCACATCCTCGACGTCTCGCTGCGCGGCCAGGGCGTCCAGATCTTCATCGGCGGGGAGTCGGGCGTCACCACGCCGGACGACGTGACCGTCGTCACCGCGCCATACCGGGTCGACGGCGAGGTCGTCGGCACCGTGGGCGTCGTCGGCCCGACGCGCATGGCTTACGACCGCGTGGTGCCGATCGTGGACGTCACCGCGAAGCTGCTTTCCAGCGCGCTCTCCCAGGGCTAGGCGCGGTGGCGGATAGGTATCGCCCCGAGCCGGCGCCGCCCGGCGACACGGCAGCGCGCGACGGCGTGCTGCTCGTGAATCTCGGCACGCCGGCTGCGCCGACCGCGTCCGCGGTGCGCCGCTATCTGGCAGAGTTCCTCGCCGACCCGCGCGTGGTGGAGATTCCGCGCGCGCTGTGGCTGCCCCTCCTCTACGGCCTCGTCCTGCTGGTGCGTCCGGCAAGCTCGGCACGCAAGTACGCCGAAGTGTGGACCGACGAAGGCTCGCCACTCGCGGTGCACACAGCGCGCCAGGCCGCCCTGCTCGCCGGGACGTTTGCGGACGGCGGGCCGACCGTCGAGCACGCGATGCGCTTCGGCGCGCCGGGCATCTCGGGCGCCCTCGACCGGCTGCGCGCCCGCGGCTGCGAGCGCATTCTCGTCGTGCCGCTCTATCCGCAGTACGCGGCGAGTACCACGGCGAGCACCGTGGACGCGGTCTGCACCTGGCTCGCAGGCGTGCGCAACATTCCTGAGCTGCGCTTTGTGAAGCATTTCTACGACCATCCGGCATACGTGGCTGCGCTGTCGGCCGGCATAGGCAGACACTGGGAACGGCACGGGCGGGGGGAGCGGCTGGTAGTGAGCTTCCATGGGTTGCCGCGGCGCGCCGTCATGCGCGGCGATCCGTACGAGCGCCAGTGCCGCGCCACCGCACGCCTGCTCGGCGAAGCGCTCGGCCTGGACGAAACTCAGTACATCGTGACGTTTCAGTCCCGTTTCGGGCGTGCCGAGTGGCTGCAGCCCTATACGGAGCCGACGCTCGCCGCGCTCGCACGCGAGGGCGTGCGGCGCGTCGATGTCACCTGCCCAGGCTTCGTCTCCGATTGCCTCGAGACACTGGAGGAGATCGGAATCGGGGCGCAGCGCAGCTTCCAGGCGAACGGGGGTCGGGAGCTGCGGCTGGTGCCCTGCCTGAATGAGTCGCCCGAGTGGGTCGCGGCGCTCGCGCGAATCTGCAGCGAGCAGGGTTGGCCCCGACGCTAGCCCTCCAGCAGCGCGCGTACCGCCCGGTGCAGGGATTCGCCCTCGCCCTGCGGCCGGTGAAGCAGCGCCGCCGCCCATAGCGGAAACAGCTGGTTTTCCTCCCGGTACTCATGCTTGGCGAGAGTGCCCGACAAGATCGCGACGAATGGCTCGATTTCCCAGGCCTCGGGCACCTGCCCGGCAGGCGCCTCGCTGAAGCATCCTTCGACCGCGTCCAGTTGGACGAGCAACTCGTCGTGTTCGCGCAGCATGATCTCCAGAGGCTCGACCGCCGGCCGCGGCCCGAGCGCGGGCGCAAGCAGCTCGTTCTCGGCGCGCGCGTGGCGCCGCAGGCCGGTCGCGAAAGCCTCGAGCAGCGGCCGGGCGCCCGCCACATCCCCCGCATTGAGGCGGCGCAGCGCTATAGCCAATTGCTCGTCCAGACGGCGGTGGTCGCGGCGCAGGGTATCAAGCACGTCGCGCGGCGCAGCATCCTTTGCCAGGCGGACGGCCGCCTCCCAGTGCCCGCTGCCTGAGCCCAGATCCCAGCGCAGGGCGTCGCGCAGCTGCAGGTTAAGACTCTCGAGCAGGAGTGTCGGATCCTCGCGCGTGATCAGCCGCAGCTCGCTCCCGGGACGCAACTCGCGCAGCGCGCCAAGTGCCGCGAGCGCCAGCCGACTGTCGGCTTCGCCCCGCAAATCAAGGGTTTCGCTCATGAAGACATTTTGGCATGCGAATCGCGCCGGGGCTTGAAACGAACGAACCCATCCCCAGTCTAGGGACACCACTCACGGAGCCGGAAGGATGTCCGAACCGACCCCCCAAATGAAGTCGACCGAAACGGGCGCAGCCCAGGCCGAAGCCGCCGAACCCCCGAAACAGGCCTCGGCAGAGGAGCGGCTGGCGGAAGCGAACGCGAAGCTCGAGGAGCAGCGCGAGGCGACGTTGCGCGCGCTTGCCGAGGCGGATAACGCACGCAAGCGTGTGCTCGCCGAAGCCGCCAACACCCAGAAATACGCGCTCGAGCGATTCGTCGAAACGCTTCTTCCAGTGATCGACAGCTTGGAGGCGGCCCTGGGCGCCGCGGCCGGCACTGCGAACGCCCTGCGCAGCGGCGTCGAGCTCACCCTCAAGCAGCTGCGTGCGGCGCTCGAAAAGGCGAACGTGCGGGACATCGATCCGGCGCCCGGCATGCGCTTCGACCCGAACCAGCATCAGGCGATGGCGGCCGTGGAGTCGGAGGGGGAGCCGAATACCGTGGTCGCGGTGCTGCAGAAGGGCTGGCGCCTGCACGAGCGCGTCTTGCGGCCGGCGCTGGTCACGGTGGCCAAACCGCGTCCGGCCAACGACGCTTGAAAGGCCGGCCGCAAACCCCATATTGAACACAGGCTTAATCGAACACCAGCAACCACCCGGACAGGGATCAAGACATGGCAAAGATCATCGGCATTGACCTTGGCACGACCAACTCGTGCGTGGCGATCATGGAAGGCGGAAAGCCCAAAGTGATCGAGAACTCGGAAGGCGCACGCACCACGCCCTCGATCGTCGGCTACACCGAAGACAGCGAAATTCTGGTGGGCGCGCCGGCCAAGCGCCAGGCGGTGACGAACGCGAAAAACACGCTATTCGCAGTCAAGCGGCTGATCGGGCGCCGCTTCGAGGAGAAGGAAGTACAAAAGGACATCGGCCTCGCGCCCTTCAAGATCGTCAAGGCCGACAACGGCGACGCCTGGGTCGAGGTTCGGGGCAAGAAGATCGCGCCGCAGCAGGTCTCGGCCGAAGTGCTGCGCAAGATGAAGAAGACCGCCGAGGACTATTTGGGCGAGGAAGTCAGCGAGGCCGTGATCACGGTGCCCGCCTACTTCAACGACTCTCAGCGCCAGGCGACCAAGGACGCGGGCCGCATCGCCGGACTCGACGTCAAGCGCATCATCAACGAGCCCACTGCGGCGGCGCTCGCCTTCGGGCTGGACAAGCAAGCGAAGAAGGACAGCAAGATCGCAGTTTACGACCTGGGTGGCGGAACGTTCGACATCTCGATCATCGAGATTGCCGACGTCGAGGGCGAAAAGCAGTTCGAGGTGCTGTCGACCAACGGCGACACGTTCCTCGGCGGCGAGGATTTCGACCAGCGCCTGATCGACTACGTCGTCACCGAGTTCAAGAAGGACCAGGGCGTCGACCTGTCCAAGGACGTGCTTGCGCTGCAGCGCCTGAAGGAAGCGGCCGAGAAGGCCAAGATCGAGCTCTCCTCGTCGCAGCAGACAGAATTCAACCTGCCGTACATTACCGCCGACGCCTCAGGGCCGAAGCACCTGGCAATGAAGATCACGCGGGCCAAATTCGAGTCCCTGGTCGATGACCTGATCGAGCGCACGATCGAGCCTTGCCGCATCGCGGTCAAGGACGCGGGCGTCAAGGTGTCGGACATCGACGACGTGATCCTCGTGGGCGGGATGACGCGCATGCCCAAGGTGCAAGACAAGGTGCGAGAGTTCTTCGCCAAGGAGCCGCGCAAGGACGTGAACCCCGACGAAGCAGTGGCTGTCGGAGCGGCGATCCAGGCAGGCGTGCTCAAAGGCGACGTCAAGGACGTTCTGCTGCTCGACGTGACGCCCTTGTCCCTCGGCATCGAGACTTTGGGCGGGGTGATGACCAAGCTGATCAACAAGAACACCACCGTGCCGACCAAGGCGAACCAGGTGTTCTCGACCGCGGACGACAACCAGACTGCGGTGACCATCCACGTGCTGCAGGGCGAGCGCGAGATGGCGGCGGGCAATAAGAGCCTGGGCCAGTTCAACCTGGCCGACATTCCGCCGGCGCCGCGCGGTATGCCGCAGATCGAAGTCACCTTCGACATCGATGCGAATGGCATCCTGCACGTGTCGGCCAAGGACAAGGCGACCGGCAAGGAAGCCAAGATCAAGATCCAGGCGAGCTCCGGCCTGACCGAGGCCGAGATCCAGCGCATGGTGAAGGACGCCGAAGCGCACGCCGAGGAGGACAAGAAAGCGCACGAGCTGGTTAACGCGCGCAACCAGTGCGAGGCGCTGGTGCACTCGGTGCGGAAATCGCTCAAGGACTACGGCGACAAGCTGGACGCTGGCGAGAAGGAAAAGATCGAGGCGGCGGCGAAGGAAGCCGAGGAAGCCATCAAGTCGGACAACAAGGAGAAGATCGACGCCAAGGCGCAGGCGCTCGCGCAGGCCGCGCAGAAGCTCGGCGAGAAGATGTATGCCGAAACGCAGGGTGCGCAGCAGCAGGCCGCCGGTGGCGCCGGGCAAGAGTCCGGAAAGAAGGCTGAAAGCGACGTCGTCGACGCCGAATTCACCGAGGTCAAGGACAAGAAGGCCGGCTGAGGCCGGAGCGCAGGCAACCCGCAGCGGGCGGCGGCGCGAGCCAGCCGCCCGTTTCGTGCTGGGACAGGGACATGGCGAAACGCGACTACTACGAAGTCCTCGGCGTCAACCGCGACGCGGTCGAGGACGAGATCAAGAAGGCGTACCGCAAGCTCGCCATGAAATGGCACCCGGACCGCAATCCGGAAAATCCGAAAGCCGAAGAGCATTTCAAGGAGGCCAAGGAGGCCTACGAAGTCCTCAGCGACGCGCAGAAGCGCGGCGCGTACGACCGCTACGGTCACGTCGGCATCGATCCGCACGCCGCGGCGGGCTCCGGCGCGCAGGGTTTCGGTGGGTTCGGCGATATCTTCAGCGACATCTTCGGCGAGATCTTCGGTGGCCAGCGCGGCGGCCGTTCCACCGTCTACCGCGGCGCGGATCTGCGCTACAACCTCGAGATCACGCTGGAGCAGGCCGCGCACGGGTTCGAGACCAAGATCCGCATTCCCACTCTCGCCGAATGCGAAACCTGCGGCGGGAGCGGCGCGCGCAAAGGTACTCAGCCGCAAACCTGCCCCACCTGCCACGGCGCAGGCCAGGTGCGCATTTCGCAGGGACCTTTCTCGATCGCGCAGACCTGCCCGCGGTGCCACGGCAGTGGGAAGGCGATCGCCCATCCGTGCCCCGACTGCAACGGCGCGGGGCGAGTGAAGCACCAGAAGACGCTGGCGGTGAAGATTCCTGCGGGCGTCGACGAAGGCGACCGCGTGCGCTTGTCCGGCGAAGGCGAGCCCGGCGTAAACGGCGGCCCGCCGGGCGACCTCTACGTGCAAGTGCACGTCAAGCCGCACCCGGTATTCCAACGCGAGCACGACGATCTGCACTGCGAGATGCCAGTCTCATTCGCCGCTGCGGCGCTCGGGGGCGAGATCGAGATTCCCACCCTGGACGGTTCGGCGCGCATCAAGGTGCCGGCGGAGACGCAGAGCGGCAAGATGTTTCGCCTGCGCGGAAAAGGAATAAAAGGCGTGCGCAGCCATGCGGCAGGTGACCTGATGTGCCACGTCGTGGTCGAGACGCCGGTCAACCTGACCGAGCACCAGCGCGAACTGCTGCGCGAGTTCGAGGCCATCAGTCAGAAGGATGCTGCGCGACACAACCCGCGCAGCAAGAGCTGGTTCGACAAGGTCAAGGCGTTCTTCGAGACCTAGACGCCGAGCCCCGGGTCCGTCGCCCTCCCCGTGCTAGACTGCCCCGCAGGGGGGCAGAAGCGAGAACAAGGCGATGCGGCGCATGCGTGCGACGCGCGTGGCGGTGCTTGTCGGCGTCATCCTGGCGGCGCTCAGCCTGAACGCGTTCGCGGACGCGCCGCTCGAGCGTGCCAAGCAGCTGCTCGTCGAGCGCCAGCCGAAGCAAGCCTACGAAGTGCTGGCGCCGCTCGAACCGCAGCGCGCCGGCGACCCCGAATTCGATTATCTGCTCGGCATCGCGGCGCTCGACTCCGGCGAGATCGAGCGAGCGATCTTCGCGCTCGAGCGCGTGCTCGCCGTGCAGCCCGACAACGCGCTGGCGCGCGCGGAAATCGCCCGCGCGTATTACCTGGCTGGTGAGCGCGATACAGCCCGACAGGAATTCGAGAACGTGAAGCACGAAAGGATTCCCGAGAAGGCGCGCGAGACCGTGGATCGCTACCTTTCGGCAATCGCGGCGTCAGAGGTCACACGCGTCCAGGCGTATATCGAGATGGGCATCGGCTCGGACAGTAACGTGAATGCCGCCACCGCCAGCTCGCAGATCGCCATTCCTTCCCTCGGCGGCGTGATCGCGACGCTCAATCCCGGGGCAACGCAGAATAGCGACCTGTTCACCGGCCTCGCGGGCGGCGTCAATTTCACGCACACGCTGAGCGACAGCTGGTCGGCCGTCGGCAGCGCGGCGGCGACGGGCAACTTCTATCGCGATGCCACCGACTTCAATCGGCTCACCCTCGACGGCAGCCTCGGCGCGCGCTGGGCAAGAGACGCGGACGCCGTCACGGTGGGCGCGCTCGCACAGGACTTCCGGCTGCAGAACGACCGCTACCGCGACGCCTGGGGCGGAGTCGCGCAGTGGCAGCACAGCTACGATGAGCGCCGCCAGATTACGGGCTACCTGCAGCACGCGCGCCTGCATTACCCCTCGCAGAGCGTACGCGACGCAGACCGGGACATTGCGGGTATCGGCTATGCGCAGGCTTTCGCCGGCGCCTACACGCCAGTGCTGTACGCGAGCGTGTACGCCGGACAGGAGAAGGAGCGGGACTCGCAGTTTCCCTGGCTCGGACACAAGCCCGCGGGCGTGCGGCTTGGCGGCCAGGCCACGCTCGGCAACGGCTGGTCCGCTTCTGGCTCACTCGCCTTCGAGCAGCGCCGCTACAACGGCGCGGATCCGACCTTTCTCGAGACGCGCCGCGACAACGAGCTCGACGTCGGCGCCGGAGTTGGCTACCTGATTCGCGCGGGCGTCACCCTCCTCGGCCAGGTCAGCCACGCCGACAGCGATTCCAACATCCAGCTCTACAAGTTCAGGCGCACGGTCGGACTGATATCGGTACGTTTTAACTATTAGCCCAACATTTCTGCAAGGGATTGTCAGGATTGGGCATTGCCAGCTAGCCCGGGCGCCCGGAGAGGTGTTTCGAAACCGGTTTGGTGGCAGGCTTCGCCCGTTGGAGTCGCACTAGGTAGTAGGGCGTTAGGAGATCGACGATGCGCAACGCTCACCCTTCTCGTCCGAAATTCGCGGCGCTGCTTGTGCTGCTGCTGACCGCGGCAGGTGCCGGCCAGGCCATGGCCAATGTGGGCCGGGTCGAGTTCGTCAGCGGCGATGTCACCGCCGTCTCGGCCACCGGCCAGAGTCATGCGCTGATGCGCGGCGAACAACTGTCGCAGGGCGACACCATCCACACCAACGCGGGGCGTGCGCAGATCCGCTTCGCCGACGGCGCCTACGTCTCGCTGCAACCTGGCACTGAGTTCGGCATCAAGGAATACAACTTCGACGGCAAAGCAGACGGCACCGAGCGGGGTTTCTTCGCGTTGCTGAAGGGCGCCATGCGTGCCGTCACCGGACTGATCGGCCACGTTGACCACAGCAAGTACCGCATCAGCACGCCGACGGCGACGGTCGGCATCCGCGGCACCGGCGGCCTGATCCAGGTGCTGAACGACGGCGCGACGCTCATAAGGGGCAGCAGCGGCATCTGGGTACTGTCGAGCCCCGCGGGATCGGTCGAAGTGCCGGCCGGCACGTCGGCGATCGCGCCTGCCAATCCCAACATCCCGCCGCACGAAACCAGCGAAGGCCCCAGCCTGCCGCCCCCGCCTCCCGTCGGCGGGCTAAACAACGATTTTCGGCAGGGCGACCAGGTCAAGCCCGACGGCACGCCGGCCAGTCTAAGCATTGCATCAATTACCCCGCCGCCCCCGCCGACGCAGTTGCCAAGCGGCAGGGGCTATGCCGCGGCCGTCGCGTTTAGCGACCCAAATATCGATTCCAACCTTCAAGGCGTCCTCTCGTCAGGATCACCCGCGACGGCGGTGTTTGATGCGACTGGCGCGCTGACGCACGTCAACTTCAAGGACCCGGCAATGCAAGCTGAGTCTGTCTTCAATCTCAACCCGGATGGTAAGCAGGTTCAGGGCGAGTCCGGAAACGATGGAATCATCGCCTGGGGTCGGTGGACTGGTGGTGTAAACATAAACTGTGGAGCCTCGGCGTGCCCCCTGCAGCCCACGTACACCGACAACCAAGGTCTGCACTACGTGGTTGGCCTGCCGACTCCGGTTTTACCGACAACCGGCACGGCGACATACACCTTGACTGGCGCTACCAGCCCAACCTATGTCGACGGCCATACCTCGCCGGGGACCTTCACAGGCACGCTTGACGTCGGATTTACCGCCGCCGGAGCTAACGTCGGTATGAACTTTAATGTAGCGATGCCGGACGCTAGCTATGCGCTCACAGGAAACACCACGACGACTTCCAGTCAGTTCGGCGCAGGGACCGATCTGAAGACACTTTCTGTGACCGGCGGCAATTGCGCGTCCGGTGGCTGCAGTTCGAACGTGCAAGGCTTCTTTGCTGGACCTACCGCGGAACGCGCCGGCGTTGCGTATCAAATTACCGACGGGTCCACCCAACAACAAATACTTGGAGCCGCGGCGTTCAAGAAGTAGGAGGCGCATCAGCTGACGACTTCTCGTGGCCGAGCGAGACTTGCGCCAGTCGTCCGACAGCGTATTCGCGCCAAGTAGTGCCACGTTCCCTTCCCCGGATATCAGTACAATTCTCCCATTGGGGAGGCCTGCACGCCGAGGGCTGTCGTGTGCGAGGGGGGAGATGCATGACAAATCGAATTCTGCGTTCGGTCTGCGCTGCGGCGCTCTTTGGGGTCGCGCTTTGCGCATCGGCCGCCTCGCCGGTGCCCGGCGTGACCGCGACGACGATCGTGATCGGTCAGTCGGCGCCGCTTTCCGGCAGCAACCGAGAGCTCGGCGACGATATCCGCGACGGCGTGCTCGCCTACTTCAAGAAGGTGAACGACCGCGGCGGAATCTACGGCCGCCGCCTGGAGCTCGCGACGCTGGACGACGCCAACGACACCAAGCGCGCCGCGGCCAACACGCAGAAGCTGATCGAGGAGTTGCAGGTCTTCGCCCTGTACGGCTACGCGAGCGCTACGCTCTCCGGCCCGGCGCTACCCTTCGTGGAGAAGTTCAAGGTGCCGTTTATAGGGCCCTTTACCGGCGCTGCGCCGATGCGGGCGTTCAACAAGTATGTCTACAACATCCGCGCAAGTTACGGCGACGAGCTCGAGAAGATCGTCGAACATTACTCGCTGTTCGGCATCAAGCGATTCTCGATCGTGCACTACGACGACCCGATCGGGAACGCCAACTACGACGTCGTCGTACGCGCGCTCAAGTTACGCGGCCTGGAGCCCGTGTCGGTGGCCTCGTTCAAGGATCGCGTCCATCCGGACATTGCCGGAGGCGTGAAGGTCGTGCTCAAGGGCAACCCCGACGTCATAATCTTCACCACGCTGTACAAGACGACGGCGGACTTCATCAAGGCTGCGCTGCGCGCCGGCTCGACCGCGCAGATGATCAGCAATTCGTTTCCCGGGGCGAGCCCGCTGGCACAGGAGCTCGGCGCAGAAGGGGTAGGCGTCGCGATCTCGCAGGTTGTTCCGCCTCCGTCGGAAGCATCCGTGCCGGTGGTCGCCGAGTACCGCGAGGCGGCCGAGAAGCTGCTCGGCAGGAAGGACTTCTCGTTCACCTCGCTCGAGGCCTACATCGGCGCCAAGGTCATGGTGGAAGCGATTCGCCGAGCGGGCCCCAAAATCACCCGTGAGTCCTTCATGCAGGCGCTCGATTCGATGTCGGACTACGACGCCGGCGGCTACTACCTGAGGTTCTCGCCAACGAACCACAACGGCAGCTCGTTCGTCGAGCTGACCATCATCGGCAAGGACCTGCATTTCAAGTACTGAGTCGGGCGGAAACCTACTTGCGCCGCCAGGCCGTGCCGGACGGGCCGTCCTCGAGCACGATGCCGGCTTCCTCTAGCGCCCTGCGCTCCGCATCCGCGGCTGCGTAGTCCTTGCGTCGCTTCATTTCGGCGCGGCGTGCGATACGGCGCGCGATCTCCGTATCGTCCATCGCGGCGCCCGGTCCGCCCTGCAAGAAGGCGTGCGCGTTGCGCTGCAATATGCCCAATATCCCTGCCAGCGCACGCAGTTGCGGGCCAAGCTCTGCGCGCCCCCGATTGATCTCGTTCGCAAGATCGAACAGGACCGCGATCGCCTCGGGCGTGCCGAAATCGTCGTCCATCGCCTGGCGGAAGCGCAGCGCATGCGGCTCGCTCCAGTCCGGCGCAACAGCGGAAGGTGGCACGCCCTTGAGCGCCGTATAGAGGCGCGTGAGAGCACTCTTCGCGTCCTGCATATGAACATCGGAGTAGTTCAGCTCGCTTCGATAGTGCGCTCTCAGGATGAAGAAGCGCACGACCTCAGGATCGAACTGCTTCAGGATGTCGCGGATCGTGGAGAAGTTGCCGAGCGATTTCGACATCTTCTCTTCGTCCTTTTGCACGAAGCCGTTGTGCATCCAGTAATTGACGAACTTGACGCCGCTCGCGCCCTCGGACTGCGCAATCTCGTTTTCGTGGTGCGGAAACTGCAGATCCTGGCCCCCGCCATGGATGTCGAAGTGCCGGCCGAGCAGCGCGCAGCTCATCGCCGAGCACTCGATGTGCCATCCAGGCCGCCCCGCGCCCCAGGGAGAATCCCATTTCGGCTCGTCCGGCTTGGAGCGCTTCCACAGCACAAAATCGAGTGGGTCCTGCTTGGACGAGTCCACTTCGACACGCTCGCCGGCACGCAGCTCGTTCAGCGACTTGCCGGAGAGCATCCCGTAGCCTGGAAATCTGCGTACTGCGAAATTGACGTCTCCGCTCGCGGATCGGTAGGCGAGGCCGCGCCGCTCCAGCTCGTCGATCATGCCGATCATCTGTGGCACGAACTGCGTTGCGCGCGGCTCGTGATCGGGCGGCTCGACCCCGAGCGCGGCGGCATCCTCCTCCATATAGCGGGTGAAGCGCGCGGTCAGCTCGCCGATCGCCTCGCCGCTCTCGGTAGCGCGCCGAATGATCTTGTCGTCGATATCCGTGATATTGCGTACGTAGGTCACGCGATAGCCGCTTGCGCGCAACCACCGGCGCACGACATCGAACACCACCATGACGCGCGCGTGACCCAGATGACACAGGTCGTAGACCGTCATGCCACACACGTACATGCGCACCTCGCCCGGACGCAGGGGAGCGAACTCCTGTTTCCTTCTACCGAGCGAGTTGTAAATTTGCAGCATATGCAGACTTCGCGGGTGGCCCGGTCTTGGGGTCAGAAGAACGCTCGCCGACGTTGTCGGCGGACGGACCTTGCTCTAGAATTGATGGTGTCGTAGGCCTTTGAAAAGTATAACACAATCACCACCACGGACCGATGAACCTCATTAAGATCTGGACCCCACTCGTGATGCTTTCGGCCACTGCCGTATCGCCGGGCGCGATCGGCGCCGACGTGCAAGTCGACGTAAAGACCAATCTCGGAACAATTCGCCTTGAGCTGTACCCCGCGAAGACGCCGCTGACCGTGCAGAACTTTCTGCACTATGTGCGCGATGGCCACTATGACGGCACGATCTTCCACCGGGTGATCGACGGCTTCATGATCCAGGGTGGAGGATTCGACCAGCAGTTCCGCCAGAAACCGACCGGCAAGCCAATCCGTAACGAGGCACAGGCGGGCATCAAGGCTGGTCTGAAGAACGTCGCCGGGACGGTCGCTATGGCGCGCACGTCGAATCCGGACTCGGCGACGGCCCAGTTCTTCATCAACGTCGCCGACAATGCGTTCCTCGATTGGGGCGACCCGCGTGGCGACGGCCACGGCTACGCGGTGTTCGGCAGGGTCGTGACCGGCATGGACACGGTCATGAAGATCGCGAAAACCCCCACCGGATCGGGCGGCCCGTTTCCGCGCGACGTGCCGCGACAAGCGGTGGTCATCGAGTCGATGGCGGTGGTCGCCGGAAAATAGTGGCGCGGGTCCTATTCGCATCGGACTTGCACCTTGCGACGGCGCGGCCCGCCGCGGTCGATCGATTCCTGCGCTTCGTTGCCGAAGACGCAGCGCGTGCAGATGCGCTCTACGTGTTGGGCGATCTGTTCGAGTACTGGATCGGCGACGACGAGCTGAGCGCGCCGGACGGCGACCCGCTTGCCAAGCAGGTCGCCGCCACGTTTCGCGCGCTGACCCGGGGCGGCGTCCCGCTGTACTTCATGCACGGCAACCGCGACTTTCTGGTCGGCGAGGCGTTCGCCCGGGATTGCGGCGCGAACCTGCTCGCCGATCCCGCCGTGCGGGAGGTGGAGGGCGTCGCCACGCTGCTCATGCACGGCGACACGCTATGCACCGACGACCGCGACTACATGGCCTGGCGCGCGACGGCCAGGTCGGAAGCCTGGCAGCGCGAGCTTCTCGCCGCGCCGCTTGCCCTGCGTCGCGAGCGCGCCCGTGCGTTGCGCGAGCAAAGCGAGACGAGCAAGAAGGGAAAGACCGCTGAGATCATGGACGTCAACGCAGGCGCGGTGCGCGAGGCGTTCGAGCGGCATCGGGTGAGTCGCATGATCCACGGCCATACGCACCGTCCGGGGCACCACCTGCTCGAGATCGGCGGCCGGACGTGCGAGCGCTGGGTATTGCCCGACTGGTACGAGCACGACGGCTACCTGCTCGTCGAGGACGGTGCTGCGCGGCTCGTCTACTTCTAGATCAGCGACAGGCCGCGCTCCAGGTCCGAACGCAGGTCGCCCACCGCCTCGAGCCCGACCGCGACCCTAAGCAGGCCCTCCCCGATTCCCGCCGCCGCGCGAGCTTCCGCGGAGATGCGCCCGTGCGTGGTGCTGGCCGGATGCGTGATGGTCGTCTTCGTGTCGCCGAGGTTTCCGGTAATCGATATCAGGCGGGTCGAGTCGATCACCTTCCACGCCGCGCTGCGCCCGCCCTTGACCTCGACCGAAACCACCGCCCCACCGCTGCGTTGCTGGCGGCTCGCCAGCTCGTGCTGCGGGTGCGATTGCAGCCCCGGATAGTGCACGCGCGCCACGCGCGGGTGCGCTTCCAGCCAGTGCGCCAGCTCGAGTGCGTTGGCCGATTGAGCGAGCATGCGCAACTGCAGCGTTTCCAGTCCCTTCAGAATCACCCACGCATTGAACGGAGACAAGGAAGGGCCCGCGGTGCGCAGGAAGCCGAAGATGCCCTCCATCACGAGCTTGCGCGGACCGACGATCGCCCCTCCGAGCACCCTGCCCTGACCGTCGAGGTACTTGGTCGCCGAATGAACCACCAGATCCGCGCCGAGCGCCAGAGGTCTTTGCAGGGCTGGCGTGCAGAAGCAGTTGTCCACCGCCAGCAGCGCCCCCGCCCGGTGCGCGATCGCGGCGATCGCCGTGATATCCGACACTTCGGTCAGGGGATTCGATGGCGTCTCGAGGAAGAGCAGCCTAGTCGTTGGCCTCAGCGCCCGTTCCCATTCGCCGACATCGGTCGGGG
>DASPRX010000053.1:0-4761 GCA_035624235.1 Burkholderiales bacterium
GCGCGGCGCGCGCGTCAACCTGGAAATCGACCCGATCGCGCGCTACGTCGAGCGCATGCTCGCCGAGCGGTGACTCTCGCAAATGAAAAGAAAAGGCCCGCCGGAATCCGGCGGGCCGTCTCTCCAGAATCCCGGCTGGAGCCTACTTCGGGCAAATGACGTCGCCGAAGCGCTTCCAGTCCGTACCGTCGAACTTCGCCAACTGCTCGCACTGGATCGGGGCATAGTCGGTCGGTGAGGTATCGATCGTGATCCCGGGCAGCAACAGCGGAACCTTGAGATTCTTGAGGTTCGCGGCCTGCTTCATGACATTCTCGCGGGTCAGGTCGTCGCCGGCCTGCTTCAGCACCTGGACCATCGTATAAGCCACGTTGTAGGCGTAGATGTAGTTGCCGTTGGTCTTGTCGGCACCCGGCATGTACTTGTCCATCCACGCCTCCCACGCTTTCATGGCGGGATCATCCTTGAATTGCGGGTCGCTATAGTCCATCGCGTACAACGTTGTGATGACTCCAGTCGATTGCTCGAAACCGGCGGGCTTCAGCACCGAGCCGATCGCACTCGACACGTTGTTTAGAAACTGCAGCGGCTTCCAGCCCGAATCGTAGGCCTTGCGGATCGCCTGCGCGGCGAACTTCGGCGTGGTGATGTTGAAGAACGTGTCTGCGCCCGAATCCTTGAGCTTGATGATCTGCGAGTCGACCGTGGGGTCCGTCACCTCGTAGGACTCCTTGGCCACCACCATCGTCTTCGCGTTCGCGCCCAGCCCCTTGAGGAAGCCGTCCAGGTAGTCCTTACCGTAGTCGTCGTTCTGGTACAGGATCCCGACCTTGGCGTTCGGCTTGTTCTTCAGCAGCCAGGCCGCATAGATCTCCGCTTCACCGGGATAGGACGGCTGCCAGCCCATGGTCCAGTGGAAGTGCTTCGGGTCGTTCCACTTGCCAGCCCCGGTGGCCACGAAGAGCTGCGGCACCTTCTTCGCGTTCATATACTTGTGGATCGCGGTGTTGGACGGTGTGCCGAGCGACTGGAAGATGAAGAGCACCTGGTCTTTCTCGACGAGCTCGCGCGCCGCCTCCACGGCCTTGGGCGGGCTGTAGCCGTCGTCCAGACTGATGAAGTCGATCTTGCGCCCGTTGATGCCGCCGTTGTCGTTCACCATCTTGAAGTAGGCAGCGATGCCCTTTCCGATGGCGCCGTAAGCGGAAGCCGGGCCGCTGTAGGGGTTGATGTTCCCGATCTTGATCTCGGTGTCAGTGACCCCTGGGCCGTACATCTTTTTTGCGGCAACGGGGCCCGCGCCGATCGTCAATGCGGCCGCGGCGGCCGCCACTAGTACTTTCCTGTGAAGCATCACGCACCTCCTCCTTTGTGAACTATGACGGCTGCTGCCGGTCAGCGAGTGCGCGGGTCGCTTCCTCCAACTCGCGCTTTTTTTATCAACTTAGCATACAACATTCTGATGAAGCCCCAAATTCCCGCGGGCATGAAGTACATGAACAGGATCAGGACGGTGCCGTAGATCGCCCAGGGGGCGGCCTTGGAGACCTGCTCCGCGAAGTTCGGGATGAATACGATCACCAGGCCGCCGAACACGGCTCCGGGAATCGAGGCGAGCCCGCCGATCACGACGCCGACGAGAAAGGCTATCGAAAGGAAGAAATTGAACGTGTCGGGCGCAACGAACTGGATTGCGATCGCTCCGAGCGCACCCGCGATGCCCGTGTAGAGCGCGCTGACGCCGAAGGTCAGCGACTTGTAGAGTGCGGTGTTGACGCCCATCGCGCTCGCCGCGATGGGGTTGTCGCGAATCGCCTTGAGCGCCCGCCCCGTGCGGCCGCGCAACAGGTTCCAGGCACACACGAACAGCACCAGCACGACGGCAAGCGAAAACAGGTACAGCCACTGGTCCTGCGACATTGGCAGACCGAAGGGCGGATCGGGCTTGGTGATGGTGACGCCCTGCACGCCGCCCGTCCAGCGTGATATCGCGTCGTATTTCAGCATTTGCGGGGTAGCAAGCGAGAGAGCGAACGTAGCGAGCGCAAGATAGAGGCCCTCGAGACGCAGCGCCGGCAGGCCGAACAGGAAGCCCGCCAGCAGGCAGACGAGCCCGGCCACCGGGATGGTCCAGTAGTACGCAATTCCGCCTTGCTCCATCATGATCGCGGCAGTGTACGCGCCGATCGCGTAGAAGGCGGCGTGACCGAGCGAGAATTGGCCGTTATAGCCTATGAGAATGTTCAGGCCCAACACCGCCATCGCGTAGCTGATCGCCAGCGTGAACTGAAAGTTGCGATAGTCGCTGATGAACCAGGGTAGCGCGAGCGCTGCGAGAAGCGCGAGCGCCAGCCCGACGAGCTGCGACTTGGAGAGTTTGGCCCCGCTCGCGAGCGCTGCCAGCTCGCGGGTCTTCGCGTTGGAGCGAGCATCCATGGGTTAGACCCTTCTCACGACGACGTGACCAAAAAGCCCGCTTGGCCGGAACACCAGCACCGTAACGATCAGCACGAGCGCCACGGTGAGCTTGAGCTCGCTTCCGACGAAGGGCACGTAAGTACCCACCCAGTTCTCCAGCACGCCGACCATGAAGCCGCCGGCGACCGCTCCCACAGGATTGCTGATGCCGCCGAGCAGTGCGCCGGCGAACCCGTAGACCAGGATACCCATCATCATGTTTGGCTCTAGGAACACGATCGGCGCCACCATCATGCCGGCCACCGACCCGATCGCCGCGGCCAGGCCCCAGCCGAGCGCGAGCATCCAGCCGACGCGGATGCCCACCAGCCGCGCCGAATCGGGATTCTGCGCCGCCGCACGCATTGCCAGGCCCACGGGGGTGAAGCGAAAGAACAGGAATACCGCGGCGAGCACCACCAGCGTCACGCCGATCACGCCGAAATCGTGCGGGCCGATGAAGGTAACGCCGAAAGGCGCCTTGTCGGGGAAGGGGCTCGGGAAAGGCTTGATCGTGTAGTCCCAGATCCAGCCGGCGAGCGAATTGAAGATGGCAAGCAGGCCGATGAACACGATGACCTCGTTCAGCACCGTCGTTCCTTCCACCGGCCGCACGATGATGCGCTCGACCAGCACTCCGCCGATGAACGAGATCGCCATGGTGAGCAGGAAAGTCCACCAGTAGGGCACGCCGTGATGCAGCAGGGCAAATGCGATATAGGTCGAGAACATCGCCATCTCGCCCTGCGCGAAGTTCAGGTGGTCGGTGGCCTGGTAGATCATCACGACTGCCAGCGCGACGCAGGCGTAGATGCCTCCAAAGGCGAGCCCGTCGAAAGTCTGCTGCAAGAAGAGGTCCATCGTGCCGTCCCTAGTACCCGAGATAGGCCTTGCGCACCGTTTCGTCGCGGCCGATGTCGCGCGCCCTGCCGCTCATCACGATGCGCCCGGTCTCGAGCAGGTAGGCCTGGTCCGCGATCCCCAGCGCGAGTGACGCATTCTGCTCGACCACCAGCATGCTCACCTGCCGCTCGCTGCTGATCGCGCTCAGGATGCGGAACAGCTCCTCGGTGAGCAGCGGCGCGAGCCCGAACGAGGGCTCGTCGAGCAGCATCAGCTTCGGGCGCATCATCAGCGCCCGGCCTACCGCGAGCATCTGCTGTTCGCCGCCGGACAGCGTTCCGGCCTGCTGGTTGCGTCGTTCCTTCAGACGCGGAAAGTAGCGGTAGACGCGCTCCAGGTCGTCGGCCACGCCGGCGGCATCCTTGCGCGCGTAGGCGCCGAGCTTGAGGTTCTGCTCGGTGCTCAGGCGCATGAATGTGCCGCGCCCTTCGGGCACGTGCGCGATGCCGTAGCGCACGATCGACTCCGTCGCCCGCGAGGTGATGCGCTCGCCGGCAAAGCGAATTTCCCCGGCCGTGCGCACCATGCCGCAAATTGCGCGCAGCGTAGTCGTCTTGCCGGCGCCGTTCGCGCCGAGGATGGCCGTCACGCCGCCCTCCTCGAGCGTGAAGCTCAGACCGCGCAGCACCTGCGTCTGGCCGTAGAACGCCTCGAGGTTCGTGACTTCGAGGAGCGCCATCAGTGCCCGGTGCCCAGGTAGGCTTCGATCACTTCGGGGTGCTTCTGCACTTCGGCGGGAAGCCCTTCGAAGATCTTGCGGCCGAAGTTCAGCACCACGACATGGTCGGAGATCGCCATAACCAGACTCATGTGGTGCTCCACGAGCAGCACCGTGAGACGCATGTCCTCCCGGATCTTCTTGAACAGATTCCCGAGAGCCTCGACCTCCTCGTGGTTCAGCCCTCCCGCTGGCTCGTCGAGCAGCAAGAGCTTTGGCTCGCTCGCAAGCGCACGCGCAAGCTCGACGCGCTTCTGCGTGCCGAAAGCCAGCGCGCCTGCGGGTAAATGAGCGACCTGCGTCAGATTGAGGTACTCGAGCAGACCCCAAGCCTTGTCTTCGAGCGCCCGCTCCTCGCGCTGCACCCAGGGCAGGCGCAGCGCATTGGACAGGAAATCGCTGCGCCCTCGGGTCTGCGCGCCCACCAGCACGTTCTCAAGCACGGTCAGACGATGGAACAGCGCCAGATTCTGGAAGGTGCGTCCAACGCCGATGCTCGCCATGCGATGCGAGGGCAGGCCGAGATTCGAGCGCCCTTCGAACAGGATGTCTCCCGAGCTCGGAACGTAGAGGCAGCTCAGGCAATTGAACAGCGTGGTCTTGCCTGCGCCATTGGGACCGATCAGGCCGAGAATGCCGCCGCGCGGGACGTCGAAGGTCACGCCATCGAGCGCGACGATGCC
>DASPRX010000047.1:0-45647 GCA_035624235.1 Burkholderiales bacterium
GGCCTCGCCGCCGAGCTTGGGCTCCTCGGGCTGTTCCACTAGCTCGTAGCTGGCGGGCACGTGCTCCATCTGGTTCAGCTCGTCGTGACGCAACCGCTGGACCTTGTAATGCGGTGTCTCGAGATGCGGATTCGGCACCAGCACGATGTTCACCTTGAGCCGGCCCTCGAGCTTCTGGATCTCGGCGCGCTTCTCGTTCAGCAGGAAGCTCGCCACGTCCACGGGCACCTGCGCGTGCACTGCGCCTGTGTTCTCCTTCATGGCCTCTTCCTGCAGGATCCTGAGCACATGCAGCGCGGTGGACTCGGTGCCGCGGATGAAGCCTGTTCCGCTGCAGCGCGGGCAGTTGATGTGCGCGGTCTCCTCGAGCGACGGCTGCAGCCTCTGGCGCGACAGCTCCATCAGCCCGAAGCGCGAGATCTTGCCGATCTGCACGCGCGCGCGGTCGTAGCGCAGCGCCTCGCGGAACCGATTCTCGACCTCGCGCTGATTGCGCTGCGACTCCATGTCGATGAAGTCGACCACGATCAGGCCGCCGAGGTCGCGCAGCCGCAGCTGGCGCGCAGCCTCGTCGGCGGCCTCCAGATTGGTGCGCAGCGCCGTTTCCTCGATGTCGTGGCCCTTGGTCGCGCGCGCCGAGTTGACGTCGATGGCGACCAGCGCCTCGGTGTGATCGATCACGATAGAACCGCCGGAGGGCAGCGCGACCTGGCGCGCGTACGCGCTCTCGATCTGGTGCTCGATCTGGAAGCGCGAGAACAGCGGCACGTCGTCGCGATACAGCTTGACCTTGCCGACGTTGCCGGGCATCACCGTCTGCATGAAGGCGCGCGCCTGCTCGTAGACCTCCTCGGTGTCGATCAAGATCTCGCCGACGTCGGGCTGGAAGTAGTCGCGAATCGCGCGGATGACCAGGCTCGATTCGAGATAGATCAGGAACGGCTTGGCAACGTACTTGCCATCGGGTCCAGGCGTTCGATCGCTGGCCGCGGCCTCGATCGCCTGCCAAAGCTGCATAAGGTAGTTCAGGTCCCACTCGAGCTCTTCGGCGGAGCGGCCGATCGCCGCGGTGCGCGCGATGATGCTCATGCCATCGGGGACTTTGAGCTGGTCGAGGGTGTCGCGCAGCTCGTTGCGGTCCTCGCCCTCGACGCGGCGCGAGACTCCACCGCCGCGCGGATTGTTGGGCATCAGCACGAGGTAGCGGCCGGCGAGACTGATGAAGGTGGTGAGTGCGGCGCCCTTCGTGCCGCGCTCGTCCTTCTCCACCTGGACGATCAGCTCCTGGCCTTCCCTGAGCGCGTCCTGGATCTTGGCTCGCCCGACGTCGACGTCGGAGCGGAAGTAGCTGCGCGCCACTTCCTTGAACGGCAGGAAGCCGTGCCGCTCCTCGCCGTAATCTACGAAGGCCGCCTCGAGGCTGGGCTCGATGCGGGTGATGACGCCTTTGTAGATGTTGCTCTTACGCTGTTCCCTTGATGCGGACTCGATGTCGAGGTCGACGAGCTTCTGCCCATCGACGATGGCGACGCGCAACTCTTCCTGTTGCGTCGCGTTGAATAACATGCGCTTCACTTCCAATTCTCCTGCGCTGGCAGGGGAACCGGCGCTCGTCGGTCAGGATTCTCCTAGTCTGTACCAGTCAAAACCCTATTTCGGTTCGGCGACATGATGTGTCGGTTGAGCGAAATGCCGGCGGCGGCCGGAATCCGTGCACCCTTCCTTAAGGGGTGCGGGCGTTTCCGTGGGAAAAAACCCACTGCGCGCGCTTCTAGTACTATCGCTACTTCCGGTGAGCGAAATTAACCGCTGCTTCAGGCCCGTCCATCGGGCGGGCAGGAGGCGGGTTGCAGATCCAGTGGCGGCGCTGGGCGCGCGCATGAATATCTGTGCCTCGCGACTCGAAGCAGTCTCGAGATCATACGGAAAATGAATGACTTAAGCAAGCCTCGGGCCACTCTGCTGGAAGTCGGCGAGGAGAGCGCGGCGCAGCGCATCGACAACTTCCTGCTGCGCCGCCTGAAGGGCGTGCCGAAAAGCCATGTCTACCAAGTGCTGCGCAGCGGTCAGGTGCGCGTCAACAGCGCGCGGGTGCGGCCCGACTACCGGCTGCGGGCCGGGGACCGGGTACGGGTGCCGCCGGTGCGCGCCGCGGAGCGGCCGGCCAAACCCGTACCGCGCCCGCTCGAGCTGCCGGTGGTCTACGAGGACGATGCGCTGCTGGTCGTCGACAAGCCTTCGGGCGTCGCGGTGCACGGTGGCAGCGGGGTCAGTTACGGGGTGATCGAGTCGCTGCGCGCTTCCCGTCCGCACGCGAAGTTCCTCGAGCTCGCGCATCGTCTGGACCGGGATACATCCGGATTGCTGGTGGTAGCGAAGAAGCGCGGCGCGCTGGTCGAATTGCACCGGATGCTGCGCGAAGGCGAGGTGGAGAAGGTGTACGTGGCGCTTGCGGCAGGGCGCTGGAGCGGCGGCGCGCGCGAGTTGCGCGAGGCGCTGCACAAGCACGTGACAGCGAGCGGCGAGCGGCGCGTGCGGGTCGCCCCCGACGGCCAGGAAGCAGCCACCCGCGTGCGGCCGCTGGCGGTGAGCAGCGAGCTGAGCCTGCTCGAGCTGCGCCTGCTCACGGGGCGCACGCACCAGATCCGCGTGCACCTCGCGCACGCGGGGCACCCGGTGATCGGAGACGACAAGTACGGAGATTTCGCGCTGAACCGCGCGCTCACCAAGCAAGGCGCGCGGCGGCTGTTCCTGCACGCGCGCAGGCTCGCGTTCCGGCACCCGCTGAGCGGCGCGCCGCTGCGGCTGGAGGCGCCGCCGCCCGCAGACATGCAGACCTTCATCGACGGCCGCTTCAAAGCGCAGGACGATGGGCGCTGAGCTCCGCTACGCCCTCATCGTGTTCGACTGGGACGGCACGCTGATCGATTCGCCCGCCGCCATCGTCGAATGCATCCAGGCGGCGAGCCGGGATCTCGGCCTCCAGGCGCCGGACCCGGAGCGCGCGAGTTACGTGATCGGCCTCGGACTGGAAGACTCCCTGCGCCAGGCCGTGCCGCAGCTGGCGCGCGAACGCTACGGCGAGTTCGCCGACAGCTACCGGCGCCACTTCCTTGCGCGCGAGGACTTCATGCCTTTGTTTCCCGGGGTGCC
Organism: Burkholderiales bacterium; assembly: GCA_035624235.1. Lineage (GTDB taxonomy): Bacteria > Pseudomonadota > Gammaproteobacteria > Burkholderiales > SG8-39 > DAHVFK01. The sequence continues at coordinate 3,154 of DASPRX010000047.1, forward strand.
GCAGCTGCTCGAGCGTCTGCGGGAGCGCGGGCATCGCCTGGCGGTGGCGACCGGTAAGAGCCGCCGCGGGCTCGAGCGCGCGCTCGCGGCGAGCGGGCTGGGGATCCATTTCGCGAGCTCGCGCTGCGCCGACGAGACCTTCCCGAAGCCGGACCCCGCGATGTTGCGCGAGCTCATGGCCGAGTTGGAAGTCGAACCCGAGCGCGCGCTCATGGTCGGGGACACGTCGCACGACCTGCTGATGGCGCGCAGCGCCGGGGTCGACGCGCTAGCCGTAAGCTACGGTGCGCATGCGGCGTCGAAGCTGCGCGCGCTCGAGCCGCTCGCCTGCCTGGCCAGCGTCGAGGAGCTCGACGAGTGGTTGACGCGCCACGGCTGATCTGCGCCTCGAGCGAGCTCGAGGAAGCGGGGCGCGGCGCACGCTTTGAAGTGCCGTACTTCGGCGAGACCGTGCCGGCATTCGCGGTGCGCCATCGCGGCATCGTGCGCGGATACCTTAACCGCTGCAGCCACGTCGCCCTTGAGCTCGACTGGCGCGAGGGGGAGTTCTTCGACTTGGAGGGACGCGATTTGATATGCTCGGCGCACGGGGCGATCTACGACGCGGCGAGCGGCAGATGTCTCGGCGGGCCGTGCGGGGGCGCGCCCCTGGTGGCGCTCAGGGTCGAGGAGCGCGGCGGCAACGTCTATTTCCTGGGGTTTGCAGATGACTGACAACGGCGGGCAGTGGGAGCGCGGGCTGGTGGAAAAGCTCGCGACCGCGGCGCTCAAGGAACAGCGCCGCTCGCGCATGTGGGGAATCTTCTTCAAGCTGCTCGGCTTCGCCTATCTGACCATACTGCTGATGCTCGCGTTCGGCTGGAGCGAGAAGTCGGTCGAAGTCGGCGGCAAGCACACCGCGCTGGTCGAGCTGGACGGCCTGATCGCCCCGGGGGGCGACGCGAGCGCCGACAGGATAGGCGGCGCACTGCGCGCTGCGTTCAAGGACAAGAACACGCAAGGCGTGGTACTGCGCATCAACAGCCCCGGCGGCAGCCCGGTGCAGGCGCAGAACCTCTATGACGAGATCCGCAGGCTGCGCAAGAAGTATCCGGACACCCCGCTCTACGCCGTAATCGAGGACATCTGCGCCTCCGGCGGTTACTACGTCGCCTCCGCCGCCGACCGCATCTACGTCACCCGCTCGAGCATCGTGGGCTCGATCGGCGTGCGCATGGACAGCTTCGGCGTCACCGGCCTGATGGACAAGCTCGGTGTCGAGCGGCGCCTGCTGACCGCCGGCAAAAACAAGGGTTTCCTCGATCCGTTCCTGCCCGAGGATCCGAAGCAGAAGGAATACGCGCAGACCATGCTTGACGAGATCCATCAGCAGTTCATCAGCGACGTACGGCAGGGACGTGGCCAGCGCCTCAAGGAGACGCCCGACATGTTCAGTGGCCTGATCTGGACCGGCCAGAAGAGCGTCGAACTCGGGCTCGCCGACGGCTACGGCACGCTCAGGACGGTGGCGCGGGACGTCATCAAGGCCGAGGAGATCGTCGACTACACGCAAAAGGAAAACTTCGCCGAGAAGTTCGCGCGCCGCTTCGGCGCGGCGGCAGCGAGCACTCTGGCCGAGCTGGCGCTCCACTACACGCCGGCAATACGCTAGTCCGCCTGAAGGAGAAATACCGTCGGCCGCCGGCCGATGGCCTGCGCCGCGCGGCGCCATTGCCCGATCGAGCGCAGCGCGATGCTCTGATCCGGGAGCGTCAGATGGGTGGCAAGGCACAGCCGCGTGGACGCGGCGCAGGTGGCGAGCAGCGCGGCGAGCAGTCCGTCGTTGCGATATGGCGTCTCGATGAAGATCTCGGTCTCGCGCTCGGCGCGCGAGCGCTGCTCGAGTTCACGTATGCGCCGCGTGCGTTCCACGGGCTCGCGCGGCAGGTAACCGCAAAAGGCGAAGCGCTGCCCCTCTAGTCCGGACGCCATCAGCGCCAGCAGGATCGAAGACGGGCCCACCAGCGGCACGACGCCGATGCCTGCAGCGTGAGCTGCTGCGACTAGGTTCGCGCCCGGGTCGGCGATCGCGGGGCAACCCGCTTCGGACAGCAGCCCGACCGAGCGCCCCTCGCTCAGAGGCGCGAGCAAGGCGCCGACATCACCTGGCGCCGTGTGTTCGTCGAGCCGGCGCAGCCGCAGCTCACGCAGCGGCCGGGGCATTCCGACAGCGGCGAGGAAGGCACGCGCGCTCTTCTCGTTCTCCACCACGAAGTCGGCGAGCAGGCGGATCGTCTGCAGCGTGGGGGGCGGCAATGCATCCGCGGGCGAGCCGCCGAGGGGGGTAGGAACGACGTAGAGAAGCGCAGGCATCAGCCCAGAACGGCGAGTCCGGCCTGCTCGAGCATGGTCGTGAGCGCGATAAGCGGCAGGCCGATCAGCGAGGTCGGGTCCTCGGTTTCGATGCGCTGAATGAGGGCGATGCCTAGCCCTTCCGACTTTGCGCTGCCCGCGCAGTCGTAGGGCTGCTCGAGGCGGAGGTAACTCTCGATCAGGCGATCGTTCAGTTCGCGGAACACGACGCGGCAGGAAACCAGCTGCGAGCGCGCTTCCCCGGTGTGCGCATCGAGCAGGCTGACCGCGGTGTGAAAGTCGGCCGCGTCGCCGCTCAGCCTGCGCAACTGGGCCAGCGCGCGCTCGTGGCTACCCGGTTTGCCCAGCAGATCGCCTTTGTGAACGGCGACTTGGTCGGAGCCGATGACCAGGGCGTTTGGAAAGCGCGGGGCGACGGCCCGTGCTTTGGCGAGCGACAGGCGCAGCGCCGTGTCATGCGGGAGCTCCCGCGCGAGCGGCGACTCGTCGATGTCGGGCGCAGTACATTCGAACGGCAGCGCAAGGCGCTGCAGCAGCTGCCGGCGATAGATCGAGGTAGAGGCGAGGACCAGTTGACGGCTTCGGGCCATGACTTTGTTTTGACACGGTTTTTCCAGGATGATACCATTTCACGTTTATGCCACACCGGCCGGTCATCGACGGCTATGATTTCGCGACGGCCGGCGCAACGCTTCGGGGTACTTGGGCGATCGGCGATTTCCCGCGTTTGCGTGACAAGCTCGCGTCAAGCACGGGCGCGATCGACTACAAGGTCGAGGGTGTGCGCGACGACCTGGGGCGCGCCGCGCTGCGCGTGACAATTGAGGGTGCGCTGCGGCTTACCTGCCAGCGTTGTCTCGAGCCGCTCGACTTCGCGGTGAGCGTCGACACGACGCTGGTATTGGCGCACACCGAGGCGGAAATGGAGGCGCTGCCCGACGATGCGAGCGAGCCGGAGCGCATCGTAGGGGGCAAGGAGATGCCGGTAGGCGAGCTGCTCGAGGACGAGCTCTTGCTGGCGGTACCTTATGCCCCTCGCCACGAGCGCTGCGAAGCGCGGGGCAGTTTGGCAACGGGCGGTGCAGGCTCGCCGTTCGCTGATCTGAAAGGTCTGCTGGGCGCCGCCGGCACCCGCAGACGAAGGAATTGAACAGAGGAGTTTCAACATGGCAGTCCAGCAGAACAAGAAGTCCCCATCGCGGCGCGGCATGCGGCGTGCGCACGATTCCCTCGGGCGCCCCGCCATCGGGGTGGAACCGACGACCGGCGAAGTGCACCTGCGCCACCACGTAAGCCCGACGGGTTATTACCGCGGTAAGAAGGTCGTACAGACGAAGGGCGAATAAGGTCGCCGGCTCACGCCGTGCCCGGCAGGCGGGCGCGGCCTTCTTGCGCCCCACGCCCGATGGAAACAACCGTAGCGATCGATTGCATGGGGGGCGATCATGGCCCCCATGTGACGGTGCCGGCAGTGCTCGCCTACCAGCGGCTGCACGCCGACGTGGACGTCCTGCTCGTCGGCCCGCGCGACGCGCTCGAGGCAGAGCTCGCCGCACAGGGCACGGCGCCGGGCCCGCGTTTGCGTATGCACCATGCCAGCGAGGTGGTCGCCATGGACGAGCCACCGGCCGCCGCGTTGCGCTACAAGAAAGATTCGTCGATGCGCGTGGCGATCAATCTCGTCAAGAGCGGCGAGGCACATGCCTGCGTCAGCGCGGGCAACACGGGTGCGCTCATGGCGATCTCGCGCTTCGTCCTGAAGACATTGCCCGGTATCGACAGGCCGGCGATCGCCACGGTGCTGCCCAACATGCGCGGCGCTCACACCTACGTATTGGACCTCGGCGCGAACGTCGATTGCACCGCTGAACACCTTCTGCAATTCGGCATCATGGGCGCGATGCTGGTCGCTGCGGTCGAGCACAAGGAGCATCCCAGCGTGGGGCTGCTCAACATCGGTGTCGAGGACATCAAGGGCAACGAAACCGTGAAGCAGGCCGCCGAATTGCTGCGCACCAGCGGCCTGAACTTCTACGGCAACGTCGAAGGCGACGATATCTACAAGGGAACCGCGGACGTAGTGACCTGCGACGGCTTCGTCGGCAACGTTGCGCTCAAGGCTTCCGAAGGGGTGGCGCAGATGATGGCCTCGGCGCTGCGCGAGGAATTCCGGCGCAACTTGATCGCCAAGCTCGGCGCGTTGTTCGCGTTGCCGGTGATCCGCTCGTTCCGGCGGCGCATGGATTACCGGCGCTACAACGGGGCCAGCCTGCTCGGCTTGCGCGGAATCGTGATCAAGAGCCACGGTTCGGCCGACGTCTTCGCGTTCGAGCAGGCGATCGCCCGCGCGGTCGAAGAGGTGCGCAATAACGTACCGCAGCGCATCGCGCAGCGAATGGCGCAGAGAAACCAATCGGCACATACGGCACATACGGAATGGATGCAAGACAGCAGCGAATGACCTACGCGCGTATCGTCGGGACGGGTAGCTACTTGCCGGCGCGCGTCATGCGTAACGACGAATTCGCCGCGCGCCTGGACACCAGTGACGAATGGATCAGGGAGCGCACCGGCATCGTTCAGCGCCACATTGCGGAAGAATCCCAGACCTCGAGCGATCTTGCCCTCGAAGCCAGCCGCCGGGCCTTGGAAGCTGCCGGAGTCGCCGTCTCCGACATGGACCTGATCATCGTCGCGACGTCGACCCCGGATTTCGTCTTCCCGAGCACGGCCTGCCTGCTTCAGGCCAAGCTGGGAATCAAGAACTGCCCGGCCTTCGACGTGCAGGCGGTGTGCAGCGGGTTCGTCTACGCGCTTTCCATTGCGGACTCCTTCATCCGCGCGGGAAGCTATCGCAGAGCGCTGGTAGTCGGCGCAGAGGTGTTCTCGCGCATATTGGACTGGAACGATCGCACCACCTGCGTATTGTTCGGCGACGGCGCCGGCGCGGTGGTGCTCGCCGCAGCAGAACAGCCAGGCGTACACGCGACAAGGCTGCACGCGGACGGCAGCCACGCTGGCATCCTTTCGGTGCCTGGCAATATCTGCGGCGGCCGCATCGTCGGTTCGCCCTATCTGCAAATGGCGGGCAACCAGGTGTTTCGCCTGGCGGTGAAGGTGCTGGACGAATCGGCGCGCGAAACGGTGGCCGCGGCCGGCATGCGGCTCGAGGATGTCGACTGGCTGATTCCCCACCAGGCGAACGTGCGCATTCTCGAAGCGACAGCAAAGAAGCTCGGCCTCCCGGAGGGCCGGCTGGTCGTCACCGTGGATCGGCATGGCAACACCTCGGCGGCTTCGATACCGCTGGCGCTCGACGAATGGGTGCGGGCGGGACGGATCCGCGCAGGGCAGCGCGTGCTGATGCAGGGCGTCGGCGGCGGTTTCACCTGGGGTTCGGCACTGGTGACGATGTGAGGACGCGAGGCGCATGAAGCTGGCGATGGTGTTCCCCGGACAGGGGTCCCAGGCGGTAGGAATGCTGCGGGCGTACGCGGGTTTGCCCGAGGTCGACGCGGTGCTCGCTGAGGCGGCCGCGACACTCGGCGCCGAGTTCGTCGCGCTGCTCGATCAGGGACCCGCAGAATCGCTCAACTTGACGGTCAACACCCAGCCGGCGATGGTGACCGCCGGTTACGCGGCCTACCGCGCCTGGCGTGCGCTTGGGGGGCCGCTGCCCGAGGTCGTCGCGGGACACAGCTTGGGCGAATATACGGCGCTGGTGGCGGCACACGCGATCGCGTTCCGCGACTGCCTGCCGCTGGTGCGCTTTCGAGCTCAGGCAATGCAGGAAGCGGTGCCCGAAGGGCAGGGCGCAATGGCTGCGATCTTGAACCTCGACGATGAAGCCGTGCGCGCCGCCTGTAGCGAAGCGGCGCATGGCGAGGTGGTACAAGCGGTCAATTTCAATGCGCCCGGGCAAGTCGTGATCGCTGGCCACCGGGCGGCGGTGACGCGCGCCATGGAGGCCTGCAAGGCGCGGGGCGCCAAGCGGGCGCTACCGCTGCCGGTCAGTGCGCCGTTCCATTCCAGCTTAATGCAGCCTGCAGCGGAGCGGCTGCGCCAATACCTCGGAAATACCCGGGTCGCGGCGCCGGCCGTGCCGCTGATCAACAATGTGGACGTCGCGATGCCACGCGATCCGGCCCAGATCAAAGACGCGCTGGTGCGGCAGGCGGCTTCGCCGGTGCGTTGGGCCGAGATCATCCGCTACATGGCGGGCATGGGTATCACGCACGTAATCGAATGCGGACCAGGCAAGGTGCTCGCAGCGTTGGTCAGGCGCATAGATGGCGTCATGCAGGGCCTTGCGCTGGCAGATCGCGCCTCGCTCGAGCAGGCGCTCGCTGCTCTCAGGCAGGCCTAGAAATGCTGCAAGGAAAAATCGCTCTCGTCACAGGTGCCACGCGCGGCATCGGGCGCGCCATCCTGCTCGAGCTGGCGCGACTGGGCGCAACGGTGCTGGGGACGGCGACCAGCGAGGCGGGGGCTGCGCAGATCGGTTCGGCGCTCGCGGCCGCAGGGGCCAAGGGCGGCGGGCGCGTGCTTAACGTGCGCGACACCGCGCAATGCGACCAGCTGGTCGAATCGGTGCAGAAGGAGTACGGCGACGTCCTGGTGCTCGTCAACAATGCCGCGGTGGTGCGGGACAACCTGGCGCTGCGCATGAAGGACGCCGAATGGGACGAGGTGATAGAGACCGATCTGCGCGCGGTGTTCCGCCTGTCCCGTGCCGTGATGCGAGGCATGATGAAGGCGCGCTGGGGCCGAATCGTCAATATCACATCCGTCGTCGGGGTAGCCGGCAATCCGGGGCAGGCGAATTACGCTGCCGCCAAGGCGGGCGTGGTCGGGATGACCAAATCGCTCGCGCGCGAGCTCGGCAGTCGCAACATCACGGTCAATTGTGTAGCGCCCGGATTCATCGATACGGACATGACGCGCGCGCTGAGCGACGAGCAACGGGGGGCCTTGTTGCAGCAGATCCCTCTCGGCAGGCTGGGCCGGCCGGAGGACGTTGCCGCTGCAGTCGGCTATCTCACCTCTCCGGCGGGAGATTACGTCACCGGCGCGGTACTGCACGTGAACGGCGGTATGTACATGTAGGAATGCGGATTTCTCGCGGACGGAGAGATCTATCCTTTTGGTAGAATACGGGCCCTCTTGGCCCCATAGGGAAGGAGCAGCAAATGGAAAACATCGAACAACGCGTCAAGAAGATCATCGCCGAGCAACTCGGCGTAAACGAGGCCGAGATCAAGAACGAGTCGTCGTTCGTCGACGATCTGGGCGCCGATTCCCTGGATACGGTCGAACTGGTCATGGCGCTCGAGGAGGAATTCGAGACCGAGATCCCGGACGAAGAAGCGGAGAAGATCACGACCGTTCAGCAGGCCGTGGATTACATCAAGGCTCACCAGAAGAGCTAGGCGTAACCAGAGACACCGGGACACGCACATCGAACCCGGGTCGCGTGTCTCGCTAGGAGAGAAGTTGTCCCGTCGCAGAGTCGTCGTTACCGGGCTTGGGATCGTTTCTCCGGTAGGCAACAGCGTTGCCGAGGCCTGGGGCAGCGTGCTCGCCGGGCGTTCCGGCATTGGGCGCATCACGCGCTTCGATCCTTCGCGGGTTGCCAGCCAGATTGCAGGCGAAGTCAAGGGATTCGACGTTGCGCAGTACCTTTCGCCGAAGGAAGCGCGGCGCATGGACACTTTCATCCACTACGGGATGGCGGCCGGATTGCAGGCGTGGCGCGACGCGGGGATTGCGCTGGCTACGGACCAGGCCGAGCGGGCCGGAGTCAATTTCGGCTCCGGCATCGGTGGTCTGCCGATGATCGAAGCGTCGCACGATGAATTGGTCAAGAACGGTCCGCGGCGTATTTCTCCCTTCTTCATACCCGGGACGATCATCAACATGATCGCCGGAAATCTCTCGATCATGCTGGGTCTCAAGGGGCCGAATCTGGCCATCGTCACGGCGTGCACGACATCCACGCATTGCGTCGGCGAGGCGGCCAAGTCGATCCGCTATGGCGAGGTCGACATCATGATAGCGGGGGGCGCCGAAGCGACGGTCACGGAGCTCGCTGTCGGCGGCTTCGCCTCGGCGCGCGCATTGTCCACGCGCAACGACGATCCGCAGGGGGCGAGCCGCCCATGGGACAAGGATCGGGACGGGTTCGTCCTGGGCGAAGGTGCCGGGGCGATGGTGCTGGAGGAGTATGAGCATGCGAAGGCGCGCGGTGCGAAGATCTACTGCGAGCTCGCCGGCTATGGCGTTTCGGCCGACGCCTATCACATGACGGCGCCCTGTGAGGACGGTGATGGCGCGTACCGGTGCATGCGCAACGCGCTGCGCGACGCAGGACGCGAGGCCTCGGAGGTCGACTACATCAACGCGCACGGCACTTCCACACCGTTGGGGGACATCGCCGAAACCGTCGCGATCAAGCGCCTGCTCGGCGAACGCGCGGCGAAGGTGGCCGTGAATTCCACCAAGTCCATGACCGGACACCTGCTCGGCGCCGCGGGCGGCGTCGAAGCGGTATTCACGGCGCTCGCCACTCTCAATCAGGTTTCGCCGCCGACTATAAATCTGCAGAACCCAGATCCGCAGTGCGACCTGGACTACGTGCCAAACGCGTCGCGCAAGCTGCCAATCCGCATTGCGCTGTCGAATTCGTTCGGATTCGGCGGCACCAACGGAACACTGGTGTTCGCGCGCGCTTGAGCGTCGAGCGCAGGCTTAACATCGATCTTTCGCCTTCCGGCGTCCTAGCCGCGGCCGTCATCGCAGTGCACGCTCTGGCGGGCGCCTGCGCTGCGATTGCCGTGCCGGGGCCGGGCGCATTCGCCGTCGCATTGCTGCTGCCGGCGCTTGGCCTCGCCGCGGCCTGGGACCGGGCGCTGCTGCGGAGCAGGAAATCGGTCACGGGAATCGTGATCGAGGGTCCGGCCAGCGTGCGGCTCAAGGCGCGCGACGGAACCGAGACCGAAGTGCGCGTGGTTGGCCGCAAGCACGTAAGCCGCTTTGCGGTAATTGTTCCGGTGCGTGGCTCGATGCGGCGCACAATTGTGGTTGTCCGCGACATGCTCGACGCGGAGTCGTTCCGCAGACTCAGACTGTGGGCGCTTTGGGGCAGGGTGCCTGGCGCGGGGCTGGAGGGCCTGGCGGCCTGACCGGCCGGATGGCGCACCAGCGAACTATTTGCAAGAGCGAGTGTCTGTGGCAAATAGATGTAGCGATTCGTTGGCGGGCCGGCAGGCGTCCCGCCGCGCGGGATCCTCGCCGGGCGGGGCCGGGACGTGAGCAGTCAAGACGTCGACCGGGAGCTGGTGGCGAGGGCCCAGAAGGGCGACAAGCGCGCGTTTGAACTGCTAGTCGAGAAGTACCAACGCAAGCTCGCGCGGCTGCTGTCGCGGTTCGTTCGCGATCCGTCGGAGGTGGAGGACGTGACGCAGGAGGCCTTTATCAAGGCGTATCGGGCTCTGCCGGCATTCCGCGGCGACAGCGCGTTCTACACCTGGCTTTACCGAATCGGGATCAACACCGCCAAGAACTACCTCATGGCGCTCGGACGGCGGGCACCGACGTCGACTGAGATCGAAGCCGAGGAGGCGGAAGGATACGAGGAGGCCGATCAATTGCGCGACATCAATACGCCCGAGAGCGTGTTGCTGTCCAATGAGATCGGTGCGACGGTGAATGCGACGATCGCCGAGTTGCCGGAGGAGTTGCGCACTGCGATCCAGCTGCGCGAGATTGAAGGCATGAGCTATGAGGACATCGCGCGCGTCATGGACTGCCCTATCGGTACCGTGAGGTCGCGCATCTTCCGCGCGCGCGAGGCGATTGCCGAGCGGCTGCGGCCGCTGCTCGATACGAGCAAGGACAAGAGGTGGTAGAGCGATGAACATCGAGATTTCGGCCTTGATCGACGGCGAAGGCTCGCAGCGCGAGCTCGACGAGGCGCTGGCGGCGCTGGCGCGCGACCCGCAGGCCTGCGAGTGCTGGCGCATCTATCACCTGATTGGGGATGCGATGCACGGCCATGGCCTGCTGTCCCGCGAATTTGGCGCGCAGCTCAGTGATCGGCTGTCCAGAGAACCTACTGTCGTGGCGCCCAGGGCGATGCGCAGCCGACGTGAGCGCAGCCGGTGGGTGGCGCTCTCTGCGGCGGCAAGCGTGGCCGCCGTGGCGCTGGTCGGCTGGCTGGCTTACGGGCCGACGGCGAACGTCGTGGCGCCTCCGGTCGCGACGGTGCCTCCCCCGATCGCCGAGGCGAAACCCAAGGTCCCGGCGCGCGTTGCCTTACCCAGCGCGACCAACGACTATCTGCTTGCGCATCAGATCTATTCTCCCCGGGTTACGCTGCAAGGATTGGCGCCCTACATTCGCACCGTCTCGGACGACGTGGTGGAGAAGGGCGGCCGATGAACCGGCGTATCGCCCGGACGCTGCTCACGCACTCGTTCGTTACAGTGCTCGCCGCGACGGCGGCGCTGGCGCACGCCCAGAACTCCTCCGACGCCGTCGAGTGGCTGAGCAGGATCTATCAGGCGACGCACAACCTCTCCTACGTCGGCACGTTCGTGTACCAGCAGGGCGAGCATAGCGAGACCTCTCGCATCACGCGGCTCACGAGCGCGCACGGAAACATCGAGAAGCTCGAAGCTCTGGACGGCGAGCCGCGCGAAATCCTGCGCACCAATGACGCGGTGCGCTGCTATCTTCCGAAGAGCCGGACGGTGAAAATCGACCGCCGCTTCGATCATCGCGGCTTTCCGACCCTGCTGCAGGGAGAGATCGGCGGGCTGACGCAGAACTACACCGTCGCCTTGGGACACAGCGAGCGCATAGCGGGCTACTCCTGCGAGGTCGTGGTGCTCACTCCCAAGGACGATCTGCGCTACGGCTACAGGCTGTGGGCCGATGCTAATTCCGGCATGCTGCTCAAGGCGCTCACGTTCGACGGCAAGGGACACACGGTCGAGCAGTTCACCTTCACGCAGCTGACGATCGGCAAGGTGACGCAAGCCGAAGTCAAGCCGCAGCGTACGACGGCGGGCTGGCACGTCGAGGACGCCGAAGTCGCGCCAGTGGATCTCGAGCAGGAGGGCTGGCGCGTCGAGTCGGTATTGCCCGGCTTTCGCAAGGTGGTCGAGGTAAGACGCACCCTGCGCAGTTCGCGCACCGTCGAGCAGGTAGTCTATTCCGATGGCTTGGCGGCGGTGTCGGTGTTCATCGAACCGCTGACAGCCGAGGACAAACCGGTCCAGACCGGTCTCGCAAGCCTGGGCGCGACGAATATCTATACTCGCGAGGTGGCTAACCACCTCGTAACAGTGGTGGGCGAGGCACCCGCCGCGAGTGTCCAGCGCATCGCGGACGCCGTAAACTACCACCAACCGCAATAAGGATCCGGCACAGCATAGCCTGTTGCCGATCCATCCCGGAGCGGAAGGGAGACATTGCATGCAAGGGATGAGAAGCGTCGTCGCGCTATTGCTGCTCGTCGCGGCCGGCCAGGTCGCGGCGCAGGCGCGCGAGCTGCCGGATTTCACGCAACTCGTGGAGCACCAGGGCCCGGCCGTCGTGAACATCAGCACTAAGCAGGCGGTTCAGCGCAGCGCACTGCCGCAGATCCCGGGTGTCGACGACGAAGAGCTGCGCGAATTCTTCCGACGCTTCATGCCGCGCCGCCCTCCCGTCGAGCCTGGTCCACGCTCCGAGAACCGCTCTCTGGGTTCTGGCTTCATCATCAGCGACGACGGCTACATTCTCACGAACGCTCACGTCATCGAGGGGGCCGACGAAATCGACGTGCACTTCACGGACAAGCGCGAATTCAAGGCGCGCGTAATCGGCAGCGACAAACGCACTGACGTCGCGCTCATCAAGGTGGATGCAAAAGGCCTGCCCATCGTGAAATTCGGCGATCCTGCGCGTCTCAAGGTCGGCGAATGGGTAGTCGCGATCGGCGCGCCGTTCGGATTCGAGAATACCGTGACGGCGGGAATCGTCTCGGCCAAGGGCCGCTCGCTGCCCGAGGAAAACCTGGTTCCCTTCATCCAGACAGACGTGGCCATCAATCCCGGCAATTCGGGCGGCCCGCTGTTCAATATGCGCGGTGAAGTGGTCGGCATCAATTCGCAGATCTACAGCCGCACCGGCGGATTCATGGGACTTTCGTTCGCCATCCCGATCGACGTCGCGCTCGACGTGCAGAAGCAGTTGCGCGCGAATGGCAGGGTGTCGCGTGGCCGCATCGGGGTCGTGATTCAGGAGGTCACTAAGGACCTGGCGACATCGTTTGGCCTGGAGGATCCGCGCGGGGCCCTGGTGAACTCGGTCGAGAAGGGCAGCCCGGCGTCGCGCGCGGGCATCGAGAGCACGGACATCATCCTCAGCTTCAACGGCAAACCGATCGAATCTTCGGTAGACCTACCGCGCATCGTCGGCGCTACGCCGCCGGGCTCGAAAGTGCCGCTCGAAGTGTGGCGCAAGGGTGCCATCGTGCGGCTGACGATCTCCGTCGGCGAACTGAAGGAGCAGCCCGTTGCGGGGGCGGAGGCGGCTCCGGCAGCAAAGCCACCCGAGGTCGCCGCGAACCGCTTGGGAATCGTCGTGAGCGAGCTGTCCGCGGAGCAGAGCAGGGAGCTCGGGCTCAAGCACGGCCTGGTGGTCACCGAGGTGCGACCTGAAGCGCGTGTGGAGGTGCAGCGCGGCGACGTCTTGCTGATGCTCGCGCATGCAGGCAAGCAGACCCAGCTCGAGTCGGTCAAGCAGCTGAACACCTTGCTCAACGGTCTGGCGAAGGACGCGGTCATCACGCTTCAAGTCAGGCGTGGCGGCGCGACAGCGTTCGTGACGGTGGCGGGACTCGACGATCGGGGCTGAGCGACTGACGTGCGTCTGACGCTCTATGGGCGCCGGTATTGCCATTTGTGCGAGGACATGGAGCGCGCGCTCGGTCCGCTGCAGGACGAGCTGGGCTTTACGCTGGAGGTCGTCGACGTCGACCGCGACGCCGCGCTGGAACGCGAGTACGGCGAGCTGGTGCCCGTGCTCGCGGGACCGGACGGCCGCGAGATCTGCCGCCACTTCCTCGACGTCCGGGCGCTTGCCGAACGGCTTGCGGTAAAATAGCCCAAGTTTTTCATAAGGGTGCCCGAGGCACCCTTTTTCATGACCGCGCAGAGCCACATCCGCAATTTTTCGATCATCGCGCATATCGACCACGGCAAGTCGACGCTCGCCGACCGGTTCATTCAGACCTGCGGCGGCCTGGAGGACAGGGAGATGGCCGAGCAGGTGCTCGATACGATGGAGCTCGAGCGCGAGCGCGGCATCACCATCAAGGCGCAGACGGCGGCGCTGGAGTACCGGGCGCGCAACGGAGAAACGTACCTCCTGAATCTGATCGACACGCCCGGGCACGTCGACTTTTCCTACGAGGTGAGCCGCTCGCTGGCGGCCTGCGAAGGCGCTTTGCTGGTCGTCGATGCCTCGCAGGGGGTCGAGGCGCAGACGGTGGCGAACTGCTACACCGCCATCGAGCAGGGCGTCGAAGTGATCCCGGTGCTCAACAAGATCGATCTGCCGTCTGCTGATCCCGAGAAGGCGATCCAGGAGATCGAGGACGTTATCGGGATAGACGCGCACGAGGCAATCCGGGCGAGCGCGAAGACTGGCGAGCGCGTGCAAGACATTCTCGAGGCGGTCATCGCGCGCGTGCCGCCGCCTAGGGGGCAGCCCGGGCAACGCCTCAAGGCCCTGGTAATCGACTCTTGGTTCGACAATTATGTCGGCGTGGTGATGCTCGTGCGCGTCGTCGACGGCGCCTTGCGCCCGAAGGACAAGATCCTGTTGATGAGCACGCAGGCAGCGTATTTCTGCGAGCAGATCGGCGTGTTCACGCCGAAGGCGCGCAACTGCGAGCAGCTTTCGGCGGGCGAGGTGGGATTCGTGGTCGCCGGGATCAAGGAGCTGCGCGCGGCCAAGGTGGGCGACACGCTCACGCACGCGGACAAGCCGGCGGCCGGGGCCCTGCCCGGGTTCAAGGAAGTGAAGCCGCAGGTCTTCGCGGGACTCTATCCAGTCGAAGCAAACCAGTACGAGGCGCTGCGCGACGCGCTAGAAAAGCTGCACCTGAACGACGCGTCATTCCACTACGAACCCGAGGTGTCGCAAGCCCTGGGTTTCGGATTCCGCTGCGGGTTTCTCGGGCTGCTGCACATGGACATCGTGCAGGAACGGCTGGAGCGTGAGTACGGCATGAACCTGATCACGACCGCTCCGTCGGTCGTATACGAGGTTCAGCTGCGGGACGGATCGGTCGAGCAGGTGTCCAATCCCGCCAAGCTTCCGGAGCCGTCCAGAATCGTGGAAATCCGAGAGCCGATGATTGCGACGACGATCTTCGTGCCGCAGGAGTACGTCGGTCCGGTGATCACCCTGTGCACGCAAAAGCGGGGCGTGCAGACCAACATGCACTACTCGGCGCGCCACGTGGTGCTGTCCTACGACCTGCCGTTGAACGAGGTGGTGCTCGACTTCTTCGATCGGCTGAAGTCGATCACGCGCGGCTACGGTTCGCTCGACTATGATTTCAAGGAATACCGTGCCGCCGACATGGTCCGGCTCGACGTCCTGGTGAACGGTGAGCGCGTCGACGCGCTCTCCAGCATGGTGCACCGCACGGCCGCGCAGGCGCGCGGGCGCGATCTGGTCTCGCGTCTGCGCGCGCTGATACCGAGACAGATGTTCGACGTGGCGATACAGGCGGCAATCGGCTCCCACATCGTTGCGCGCGAGAACGTGAAGGCGCTGCGCAAGAACGTGCTGTCGAAGTGCTACGGGGGCGACGTGACGCGCAAGAAGAAGCTGCTTGAAAAGCAGAAGGAAGGGAAGAAACGCATGAAACAGGTCGGGTCCGTGGAGATACCGCAGGAAGCGTTCCTCGCCGTACTGCAGATGGGCGACAAGTGAACTTCGCCCTGTTCCTGTTCCTACTGCTCGTGGTGACGGGCGCGGTGTGGGTGCTCGAGATCGCGTGGCTGGGAAAGAAGCGTGCGGAGAAGGCGCGCCAGCCGTGGTGGATCGAGTACTCCGTCAGCTTCTTTCCGGTCATCCTGGTCGTCTTCCTGCTGCGCTCGTTCGTCGTGGAGCCGTTCAAGATACCGTCCGGATCCATGATCCCGACGCTGCAGGTCGGCGACTTCATCCTGGTCAACAAGTTCGCCTACGGTATCAGGCTCCCCATCGTCAACGAGAAGGTCATTCCGATCGGGGAACCGCGGCGCGGCGATGTCATGGTGTTCCGTTACCCGGACGACCCTTCGCTCGACTACATCAAGCGCGTCGTCGGGCTGCCTGGCGACCGGGTCGAATACCGCGACAAGCGACTCATCATCAACGGCCATCCGATAGCGGAGCGCCAGATCAGCGACTATCTTTCCAAGGATACGATGCAGTACTACAGCCACTATCTCGAGAAGCTGGACGGCGTCGAGCATCAGATCCTGATCGACGCTAACGCGCCGTCCTTCGTGCCGCAGGTCAAGGCGTTCCCCTACTCGCAGGATTGCAAATACAATGCCGACAGCCTGGTGTGCAAGGTTCCGGCGGGCCATTACTTCGTGATGGGCGACAACCGGGACAATTCGAGCGACAGCCGGGTCTGGGGTTTCGTGCCCGAAGCGAACATCGTCGGCAAGGCATTCTTCATCTGGCTGAACTTAAGTGACCTGAGTCGGTTCGGCACCTTTCGCTAACGCTCGTGCTGGGAGGATCGATGCGCAACAGACAATACGGCATTACCTTGACCGGCCTGATCTTCGGGTCCGTCGTGCTCGTTCTGCTCGCGTTGCTCGCGTTCAACGTTATACCGGCATACGTCGAGTATTTCACGGCGGTAAAGACCATCAACGCCGTCGCCAAGGACAACCCGGACTCGACGCCGGCGGAGGTCCGCCGGGCGTTCGAGTTGCGCGAGGCGGTCGATGACATCCCGTCGCTCAAGCCCAGCGACCTGGACATCACCAAGGAAGGCGGCCAGAACGTGATCTCGTTCGCGTACCGCAAGGAAGTGCCGCTGTTTACGAACGTCGGGCTGTATTTCGACTTCAAGGCCTCGACCAGAGGACGATAGCCTCCCTTGACCCGGAACGCGTCGCTCGAGAGCCGGCTCGGCTACCGCTTTCGCCACGCAGCGCTCCTGCAGCAGGCGCTGACGCATCGCAGCTACGGAGCGCCGCACAACGAGCGCCTGGAGTTCGTGGGCGACGGAGTACTCGGCTGCGTCATCGCCGAGCATCTGCATAGCCGGTTCGCCGACCTGGCCGAAGGTGACTTGACGCGCCTGCGCGCCAGCCTGGTGCGCGAGGAAGCGCTCGCGGGTCTTGCCCGGACGCTCGGCGTGCCCGAGGCCCTGCGCCTGGGGGACGCCGAGCTCAGCGCGGGCCGCGACCGTCCGCCCTCCATCCTGGCGGATGCGCTTGAAGCGGTCTTCGGCGCGGTATTTCTGGATGGCGGCTACGAGGCGGCGCGTGCGGCGATTCTGCGCACCTACGGCGCGGCGTTAAGCGAACTTGATCACCGGGCGGCAGGCAAGGACGCGAAAACCCGGCTGCAGGAGTTGATGCAGGGCCAGCATCGTCCGCTGCCGGAATACCACCTGCTCGCCGTCCGCGGAGCTGCGCACGCGCAGACGTTCGACGTGGAATGCGTGCTCGCCGATCGTGGCCTGCGGGCCGTCGGCAGCGGCACGAGCCGGCAGCGCGCGGAGCAGCGCGCCGCCGAGGCACTGTTGGCGGACATGGTCAGGTGAGCGTGTTCCGTTGCGGGACGATAGCGATCGTCGGTCGCCCGAATACGGGAAAATCGACGCTGCTCAACAGGCTGGTTGGAGAGAAGCTGTCGATCGTCTCCCCGAAGGCGCAGACGACCCGGCATGTCGTCACCGGGATCCTGAACGAGCCGGAATGCCAGTTCGTGTTTCTCGACGCGCCGGGCTTGCAGGAGCGCGAGCGCGAGACCTTGCATCGTATGCTCAACCGCCGGGCGCTGGAGATCATGCGCGGCTCGGATATCGTCGTGTTCGTCGTCGAAGCAGGACGCCTGGGCATCGAAGACCGCCAGGTGCTGGCGCACATTCCGCGGGAAGCGAAACCCATCGTGGTCGTGAACAAGGTGGACCGCATGCGCCAGGCGAGCCAGCTGCTCCCGTTCGTCGAACGGCTTGCGCGTGAACGCGATTTCCACGCCATCGTCCCGGTGAGTGCCAAGACCGGGAAAAATATCCCGGAGCTGCTGCGCGTGCTGCGCGCGGCGCTGCCGGAGGCGCCGCGCTTGTTCCCTCCCGAGCAGCTCACCGACCGCGACGAGCGATTCTTCGCCGCCGAGCTGCTGCGCGAGAAGCTGTTCCAGCAGCTCGGCGAAGAGTTGCCGTATCGTTGCGAGGTGCTGGTTGAGAGCTTTCGCGAGGACGGCAGGTTGCGCCGCGTCGAGGCGGCGATCCTGGTGGACAAGGAGAGCCAGAAGGGCATAGTGGTAGGCGCGGGAGGGGCGCGCCTGAAACGCATCGCCGAGGCCGCGCGCAAGGACATGGAGCGGCTGTTCGGCGGCAAGGTGTACCTCGGCGTCTGGGTCAAGGTCAGGCGCGGCTGGAGCGACAATGAGCGCGTACTGCGTCAATTGGGCTATGGGAGCTGAGAAATGAGCAGGCGTCGCGCGGACCACGAACCGGGCTACGTGCTGCACGCGTACGCGTACAAGGAGACGAGCCTTATCGTCGAGGCGTTCACTCGGCGCCTGGGCAGGGTCGCGCTGCTGGCACGCGGCGCGCGGCGTCCCCGCTCCGCCATGCGCGGTCTGCTGCTCGCGTTCCACCCCTTGCGACTGAGCTGGAGCGGCTCGGCCGAGCTCGGCACCCTTGTCTCGGTGGAATGGTCGGGCGGCATGACGGCCTTGGGCGGGCTCGCGCTCATGTGCGGGTTCTACCTGAACGAGCTGCTGCTCAAACTGCTGCCCCGCGAAGATGCGCACGAGCAGCTGTTCGACGCGTATGCCGAGAGCCTCACGCAGCTCGGCGCAGGCCGGCAACAAGCGTCCGTTCTGCGCGGCTTCGAACACCGCCTGCTCGCCGAGCTCGGCTATGCGCCCCTGCTCGAGCGTGACGCGGCGAGCGGCGCTCCGGTCGATCCCGAGCGGCGCTACGTGTACGAGCTCGATCGCGGGCCGGTGCCGGCGAATGGAACCGCGGCGCGCGACGCGGCGGGCGACAATCTGATCGTCAGCGGACGCACGCTTCTCGACCTAGCGCGAGACGAATACGACCGGCAGCAGACGCGCGAGGAAGCGCGCGCGCTGTTGCGCACCCTGATCGCTCAGCGGCTCGGCGGACAGTCGTTGCACACGCGCACGGTGCTTAGGGAGCTGCAGGACCTGTGATCGAACTGGGCGTAAACATCGACCACGTCGCCACCGTGCGCCAGGCGAGGCGCACCTACGAGCCCGACCCGGTGTGGGCCGCGGTCGATGCGCATCTCGGTGGCGCGGACGGCATCACCGTGCATTTGCGCGAGGATCGTCGCCACATCCAGGACGAGGACGTGCGCCGGCTGCGCGAGCTCACGCACATCAAGCTGAACCTGGAAATGGCGGCGACCGACGAAATGGTCGGTATCGCCTGTGCGATCAGGCCGGAAATGGCGATGCTGGTTCCGGAAGGACGCCACGAGATCACCACGGAAGGCGGTCTCGATATCGCCTCGGACGAGTCGCGGCTGAAGCGGGCAGTGGCGCGGCTGAGCGATGCGGGCATCGTGGTTTCGGTGTTCATCGACGCGGACCGGCGGCAGATCGAGTCCGCGGCGAGAATCGGCGCGGCAGTGTGCGAGGTCCATACGGGGCCCTACGCACACGCATTTCACTCGAGGGGCCGCGACCCGGAAAGCCCCGCAGTCCTGTCCGAACTCGCGAAGCTCAGGGACGCGGGGGAAGCGATCCGTGCGCTGGGCATGCGCTTCAACGCGGGCCATGCGCTCAACTACTTCAATGTCGAGCCGGTAGCGAGGCTCAAAGGGCTGCGCGAGTTGCATATTGGCCACGCGATCGTCAGCCGCGCGCTGTTCGTAGGCATGCGCGAAGCGGTGCGCGAGATGAAGCGGCTAATCGTCGAGGCGTCGCGGGCGGCGACGCGATGATCTACGGCGTTGGCACCGACATCGTCGAGATCGCCCGCGTCGCGCGCGTACTGACCCGCTACGGCGAGCGTTTCGCGGAGCGAATCCTTTGCCCACCGGAGCTCGCCCGGTTCCGCGCTCACCGCAAGCCGGTGGCCTATCTCGCGAAGCGGTTCGCAGCCAAGGAAGCGTTCACGAAAGCCCTCGGTACCGGAATCCACGCGCCGGCGAACTGGCACGGCGTCTGGGTCGTAAACCTGCGCTCGGGCCAGCCGGCGCTCGAGTTCACGGCGGCGCTTGCGACGCTGCTGCAGCAGCGCGGCGTGGGCCGCGCGCACCTGTCACTTTCGGACGAGCGCGAGTTCGCGAGCGCAACGGTGATCCTGGAGCGCCAGGCTTGAGCGCCGGCGTCGGCCCGGCGGTCGTCGACCTGGAGGGAATGGCGCTCACGGCGGCCGAGCGGGTTCGCCTCCTGCATCCGGCTGCCGGGGGCGTGATCCTGTTCAGCCGAAACTACCGCGATCCCGCACAGCTGCGGGACCTGGTGGGGGAGATTCGCGCGCTGCGGCCGGATCTCCTGCTGTGCGTCGACCAGGAAGGGGGCAGGGTGCAGCGCTTTAGGGAGGGATTCACGGTGCTGCCCCCGATGCGCCGCCTGGGGGAATTGTGGGACCGGGACGCAGGGGCTGCGCGCGCGGCGGCGCGCGCCGCCGGCCTAGTGATCGCCGCCGAGCTCGTTGGGCAGGGAGTGGATTTCAGCTTCGCGCCGGTGCTCGACCTGGACTACGGCGCCAGCACGGTGATCGGCGACCGGGCGTTCCACGCGGATCCGGAAGCGGTCGGTCAATTGGCCGCGGCATTCATCCGCGGGCTCGCGGAAGCCGGCGTGGCGGCCGTGGGAAAGCATTTTCCCGGCCATGGCTACGTCCGCGCCGACTCGCACGTCGACCTGCCGCACGACAACCGCCCCCTGGCGGACATCCTGGCACGCGACGTGTCGCCTTATCGCGCGGCGATCGCCGCGGGGCTCGCTGCGGTGATGCCTGCACACGTGGTATTCACGCGCGCGGACACACGGCCGGCAGGGTACTCCGCCTATTGGCTGCGCGAGATCCTGCGCGGACAGTTGGGCTTCGAGGGGCTGATCTTCAGCGACGACTTGTCGATGCAGGGCGCGACGGGCGTCGGCGGCATCGCCGAACGCGCGCGGCTCGCACTGCAGGCGGGTTGCGACATGGTGCTGCTATGCAACGATCCGCTCGGTCAGGATGCACTGCTCGAATCGTTGCGCGACGCGCCGAGCGCTCCGGCCGCGCGCGTCGGGCGCATGCGCGCAAAGGGCGCCCAACCAGGGCTGCGGACCGCATATGCGGACGCCCGCGCCCTCGTGCAGGGGCTGGCCTAGCGCGCCGGGGCGTGCTTCAGGCGCGCTCGACATAGCTGCCGTCGTTCGTGTTGACCTTGATGCGCTCGCCCTGGCTCACGAATGGCGGGACCTGCACGGTGATGCCCGTCTCCATGACGGCAGGCTTGAACGTGGTGGTCGCGGTCGCATTCTTGATGCTGGGCTCCGTCTGCAGGACGGTGAGAACGACGGAGGGCGGTAGTTCGATGCCGATCGCGCGGCCGCTGTAGAAGTTGATCTGCACGTCGGTGTTAGGCAGCAGATACCCCGACTGGCCTTCGAGGAAGTCAGCCGAAAGCGATAGCTGCTCGTAGGTCTGCTTGTCCATGAACACGTAGCTGTCACCGTCCTTGTAGAGGTACTCCATATCGTGCGGCTCGACGAACGCGCGCTCGACCTTGTCCTCGGTTCGAAAGCGCTGGTTGGTCTTGGTGCCCGACTCGATGTCTTTCATCTCGACCTGCATGAAGGCACCGCCACGACCGCCGACGTGCACGTGGTAGCACTTGAGGACGCGCCAGACGCGCTTGTCCCATTCGATCAGATTGCCGACGCGGATCTCGACTGCCGAAACTTTCGCCATGACTTGCAGCCAGGATTGAAAGGGCAAGAATTTTACACGAAATCATGGAGATGGAGCTAGAATTTTGCCCTCAGCAGAGATCGCGAATGCCGAGCGACCGTTTCGATCCCAAGGCCTTCGTGGCGGGTCTTCCCAACCTGCCCGGCGTCTATCGCATGCTCGGACCGGGCGGCGAAGCGCTCTATGTGGGCAAGGCGCGCGATCTTCACAAGCGCGTCGGTTCGTATTTCCACAAGCAGGTCGCGAGTCCGCGCATCCAGATGATGCTTTCGCAGGTGGCCTTGATCGAGACGACCGTGACGCGCTCCGAGGCCGAGGCGCTGCTGCTCGAGAACAACCTCATCAAGAGCCACGCGCCGCGCTACAACATCCTGTTCCGCGACGACAAGTCCTACCCGTACCTCATGATCACGGGCCATCGCATGCCGCGCATCGGCTTCCATCGGGGCGCCAAGGATCGCGACAACCGCTATTTCGGCCCGTTCCCGCACGCGCACGCGGTGCGCGAGGCGATTCAACTGCTGCAGCGCGTGTTCCGGCTGCGCACCTGCGAAGACAGCGTGTTCGAAAACCGGTCGCGGCCATGCCTGCTGTACCAGATCCGACGCTGCACGGCGCCCTGCACGGGACTGATCGGCGCCGACGCGTACGCGCAGGACGTGCGCAACGCGGAACTCTTCCTCGAAGGCCGCGAAGATGACGTCATCCGCTCCCTGACGCGCAAGATGGAGGCAGCGGCAGACGAGCGGCGCTACGAGGAAGCGGCGCTCTATCGCGACCAGATTCGGGCGCTGTCGCGCGTGCAGGCACGGCAGTACGTCGAGAGCGAGAAGGGGGTCGACGCCGACGTGCTCGCCTGCGCGGTCGAGGGCGGCATCGCCTGCGTCAACCTCGTGATGATCCGCGCCGGGCGGCATGTCGGCGATCGCAGTTTCTTCCCGCAGAACGCCGACGGCGCGACCGAGGGCGAGGTGCTGGGCGCATTCCTCGGGCAGCACTATCTGGAGCAGCCTTTGCCGCCGCTGGTGCTGACGAGCGCGGAAGTCGATCGCGAAACGCTCGAGGAGTCCCTCGCCGAGTGCGGCGCGGGCAACACCCACATCGTGACACCGATGCAAGGCGAGCGCCGCATGTGGCTGGAGATGGCACGCAAGAATGCCCAGCTCGCTCTGGCGCACCGCGAGCGCGAGCGGAGTACGCAGGAGAGGCGGCTGGAGGCGCTGCGCGACGCACTCGGCCTGCCCGAATCGGTCCAGCGCGTAGAATGCTTCGACGTGAGCCATACCATGGGAGAGGCAGCCGTGGCGTCCTGCGTGGTCTACGACCACAACGCCATGCAGCGCGGGGAATACCGGCGCTACAACATCCGTGGCATCACGCCGGGCGACGATTACGCAGCGATGCGCCAGGTGCTCACGCGGCGTTACGAGCGCGTGACAGGAGACGGCGGAAAGATCCCGGACCTCGTTTTGATCGACGGTGGCACGGGGCAGACCGGCGTCGCACGCGCCGCGCTGATCGAGCTTGGTCTGAACGACGTCGCCGTGGTCGGCGTTGCCAAGGGTCCGGAACGCAGGCCAGGACAGGAAGAGCTGATCATCGAATCCGAAGGGCGCGCCCTTTCGCTGCCCGCGCAGCACCCGGGCCTGCACCTGATTCAGAGCATCCGGGACGAGGCGCATCGCTTCGCGATCGTCGGGCATCGCGCGCGCCGCGCGAAGGCGCGCACGACTTCTGCGCTAAGCGACATTCCGGGCATCGGCTCGCGGCGCCGGCAGCGGCTGCTCGCGCACTTCGGCGGCCTGCGCGAAGTCCAGGCCGCTGCCGTAGACGACCTATGCAACGTCCAGGGAATCAGCCGAACCCTGGCCGAGCAGATTTACCGTCACCTGCACGAGCGTCCCGCAAGCTGATGCCGCTCAATCTGCCGAATCTCATCACGTGGTCGAGGATCCTGCTGATCCCCTTGATCGTCGGGGTGTATTACCTGCCGGACCCCTGGCTCTCGATCAGCGCAAAGAACATCGTCGCCACGGCGATCTTCGTCTTCGCTGCGATCACCGATTGGCTCGACGGCTACCTCGCGCGCACGCTTAACCAGATGTCCGCCTTCGGCGCGTTTCTCGATCCGGTGGCAGACAAGCTTATGGTCGCGGGTGCACTGATCATCCTGCTGCAGCTCGGCCGGGTCGAGTCCGCGGTCGCGCTCATCATCATCGGTCGCGAGATCGCCATCTCGGCGCTGCGCGAATGGATGGCCAGCATCGGCAAGTCTAAGAGCGTGGCAGTTGCGTTTGTGGGCAAGGTCAAGACCGTCAGCCAGATGATCGCGCTGCCGCTGCTGCTGTATCACGACAGCCTGCTTGGCATTGACTGCCAACGGCTGGGCACGATCCTGATATACGTGGCGGCGGTGCTTACGGCGATTTCGATGCTCTATTACCTGCGCAAGGCGCTTCCGCATGCGTCGGCGGCGGGTTGAGAACAGCCGCCGGAAGGCCGTATAATCGCCGCTCGATTGATGCGGGAATAGCTCAGTTGGTAGAGCGCAACCTTGCCAAGGTTGAGGTCGCGAGTTCGAGACTCGTTTCCCGCTCCAGATTCCGAGGGAAGGTGTCGCTGCACCTTCCCTTTTTTAGTTGCAGGCCCGCGTAGACAGCGGGCTTGTCCCCCCGGGCGGGATGGCAGAGTGGTCATGCAGCGGCCTGCAAAGCCGTGGACGCCGGTTCGATTCCGACTCCCGCCTCCAGCTTTTTCCGCGACAATCCTGTTCGGCCCGGGTGGTGAAACTGGTAGACACAGGGGACTTAAAATCCCCTGGCCGAAAGGCCGTGGCGGTTCGACTCCGCCCCCGGGCACCAAAACGGCGCGGGTCCCGCTTGCTGCTTCAGGCGTTCGTGAGCTGCAGCCTGACGCAGTTTCGTCCGAATATGTATGCGTAATCCCGGGACGCAGCCATGCCCTTGGCAAGCAGCAGCCCGAGTCCGCCCACGGACCGGGTCTCCAGCGTCGTTGCCAGCGGCGCGTCGGCCCTGGCGAACGGATTGAAGGGCGGCGCCGTATCCTCGAACGCGATCGAGACCTCCGCGTTATTTCCGGCGAGCGTCACCCAGACCGGGGCATCGCTGTCGCCGAGGTGCCCGTGGCGCACACAGTTCGTGAACAATTCCTCGAGAATCAGGTTCAGCCGCAGGCAATTGTCCCGGTCCAGGCCGGTTTCTTTGCAGAAAGTCCCGAGGAATTCGCGTACTCTTTGCAAAGAGTCCAGCCGGGCCAGGAACATTGCGGAGCGCTTGGTCATTGGCTGCAGATTATAGAATGCCCTCAAGTCTTGCTATGCAGGAGATCCACATGCGAATCCTTGCACTCCTAGCGGGCCTGGCGCTCGCAATCCCGGCCTTCGCGGCCGATGTCGGACAGGTGAAAACTGCGCACGGCGCCGTGCACATCGAGCGCGGCGGCCAGAAGCTCGCCGTGACGCCCGGCATGAACGTGCAGCAGTCCGACACCATCGTCACGGGCGCCGACGGCGCGGTAGGCGTGACGTTCAGCGACAACAGCCTGCTGTCCGCGGGGCCGAATACCGTTCTGGCGATCGATCGCTATGCATTCGACAGCACGACTCACGACGGCATGTTCGACGCGTCGGTGCGCCAAGGCACGCTCGCGGTGGTCTCGGGCAACATCGTCAAGCAGACGCCGGGAGCCATGCGCATCCATACTCCGGCCTCGATCATGGGCGTTCGGGGAACCGAGTTCGTGGTGCGGGTGAACGACGCCGGCCGCTGATGGGTGCGGCGATCCTCGCGGCGATCTTCGCTGCCTTCGTCTTCTTTGGCAGAGAGTCGCCGCGAACCTACGACGAAACCGTCATCATTCTCCCGCCGCCGCCCGGCAAATCCATCGGCGGCGTCGTCGTAAAGCGGGGAACAGAAGAGCATCTCCTGAACGCGGCGTACGCCTCGAGCCGCATCAGCGGGACTGGCGACGTGCAAGTCGTACAGTCGAACCCGACCGAGGTGCACGCGTCCTTCTCCGACGTCATCGCGGCGCTGCCACCGCGGCCGGCGACGTTCATGCTCTATTTCATCACGGGGAAGGATGTCTTGACTCCTCAATCCGAAATCGAGTTGCAGGGGGTGTTGGCCGAAATGAAGAAACGCCCATCTCCCGACGTGCTCGTGATCGGGCACACCGATACGCAAGGTGGGCTCGATTCGAACGATGCGCTTTCGCTGCAGCGGGCCGAGCGGGTCAAGACCTTCCTGGTCGGCATAGGCATCCCCCCCGAGCGGATCACGGTCGCCGGGCGCGGCGATCGCGACCTGCTGATACCGACTGGGCCCGACGTCGACGAGCCGCGCAACCGGCGCGTGGAAATCAACGTTCGTTGAGCGCGCGCGCCGCGCGTTTCAGGCACAGCAGGGTTATGTCGTCGGACGGGACCGCCTCGCCGACGAATCGCGCGACCGATTCGCGTACCTGCGTTACGATCTGTGCAGTCGGCGTGCCCGCAGGAACGCCAGCGAGTGCCGCCTCGAGCCGTTGGGCACCGAACAGCGCACCGCGCGGATCCATCGCCTCCGTGACGCCGTCGGTCACGACGCATACCCACTCATCCGGCGCGAGCAGCCGGTGGCGCGAGCGGTAAGGGTAGCCCGCAATGACGCATAGCGGCGGACCGTCGGCGAGCTCGAAGCGCTGCAGCGAGCCGTCGCGGCGCTTGGCGTACGGCGGCTGGTGGCCGGCGTTGCAGTACTCGAGGCCGCCGGAGCGCGCATCGAATATGCCGGCAAAGACCGAAACGAACAGCGACTCCGGATTCTCCCGGCTGATCTCCGCGCTTGCGCGGCTGAATATGTCGCCGATATCTCCGGGCATGCGCAGGGCGGCGCTCTTGAGCAGGGTCTTGGACAGAGCCATGAACAGGCTGGCAGGCAGCCCCTTGCCCGAGACGTCCGCGATAACGAAGAACAGCCGGTCCGCGTCCAGCATGAAGCAGTCGTAGAAATCCCCGCCCACGATGCGGGCGGGCTCCAGCGAAGCCGCGAGCGAAAAGCGATCCTCGATCGCGAACAGCTCGCCGGGCGTTGGCAGCAGGCCCATCTGGATGCGGCGCGCCGCCAGCAATTCGCCTTCCATGCGCTCCGCAGCATCGCGCAACGCTCGACGCTGCCGGTCGGCCTCCGCAAGCGTCACGGCCAGCACTGCGCCATAGAGCAACGTCGTGCTCAGCGCCGGCGATGCGACGTCGATCAAGGATCCGAGATGGAACGACACCAGGCCAACGACTGCGAGGCTCGCGAGCACGGTGAGGAACAACGCCGCGGAGGCCCATGCGCGCAGCGTTGGAACGAAAACCACCATTAGGGCGCCGGCCACAACGAGGAGCGCGAGCTCGATCGCGCGCGCCCTGGGCGGCCTGATCAGGAAGTTCCCGTCATAGATTTGCTCGAGCAGCTGCTGATGCAGCTCGACTCCGGGCACCGTGGCGCCGAGCGGTGTCGCTTTTGTGTCCAGCGTGTCCAGCAGGCCGACTCCGGTCACTCCGACCAGCACGAGCTTGCCGCGCAGAAGCTCGGGATCGACACGGCCGCCGAGAACTTCCGCAGCCGAGACACGGCGGGTCTCTTCGTGCGGGCCGAAGTACAGCCACGCGCTGCCGTCGCGCTGCATCGGTATCGAGAGATCGCCAAGCCGCAACGCGAGCAAGCCGTCGTCGCGCGGCGCTACGCTCAAGGCCGGAATGCCGGCGGCAACGCGCAACATTTCCACGCCGAGCGTTGCGACATAGGTATCGCTGACGCGCGCGACGAGTGGAACGCGCCGCACCACGCGGTCTTCCTCATCTGCGTTCAGCAGGCCGCGCCCGGCAGCCGCGGAGTCAATCAGCGGCAGACTCTGTACGTGGCCGAGGAAGTCCTGCAGCTCCTGTGGCGGTGGTGTCTTCCAGATGAACGGCGGTGCAGCCGGCCGCGCGCTCGCGTCACGCCGTGGCCGCGGCAGGCCGGCGATCCCGAGAACGACCTTGTGACCCGCCACTGCTTGCGCAAGGGCCGCGTCGCTCGAGCCGCCCGGGCTGTAGCGGTCGGGCTCGGCGAAAAGCACGTCGACCCCGATCGCCGCCGGCTGAAACGACTCGATGCGCCGTAGCAGCCGGGCCGTCAGCGCGCGCGGCCATGGCCACTGGCCGTACTCGGCGAGCGCTGCCTCGTCCACCGCGACCACCTCCGCCGGCATCGACTTGCGCTCGCGTGGCAGCAGACGCTGGTAGCTATCGAAGAGGGTGTTGCGCAGAGTTCCGACCTGGGGCGGCTCGAGAACGAACAGAGCCGCCAGCGCGAGCAGCAGCCCGGCGCCCACGTAACGCCGCGCGCCGCGCAGCTTCAGAGATCGATCTCCAGGCCGTCGTACGCTGCGACGACCTCAAGCCTGTGCTCTGCCCGCGTTAGCTCTTCGAAGCGCCGGGTTTCCGCGAAAATTCGCTCGACCGCCGCGTCGTCGTACGCGGGCTCGTGATGAAACAAGGCCAGCCGCTTCGCGCGGGCCATCTGGCACAGTTCGACGCCGATCACGTTGCTCGAATGCCCCCAATCCGCCTTGACCGAGACGGCATCGGCGAGAGAGTACATCGCGTCGAACACGACCAGATCGGCGTCGCGGAAGAATTGCACAAATTCCTCTGTCTGCGAGCGCTCTTCGAGTTTGTGCTCTGAATCGGTCGTGTACACGAACGACTTCCCGTTCGCCTCGAAGCGGAAGCCATACGAGGCGCCCGAGTGCTGCTGCAGCTTCGGCGTCACGCGTACGCCCGATACGGTCGTGGTCTCGCCAGGCGTGAGCAGTATGAATTCGATATCCGCGGCGAGCTGGTCGAAGGTCACCGGAAAGCAGGGGGGATCCTGCTGCAGCCGGAAGGCGTGCTCCAGGACCGCGTGGCAGCCGTAGACCCTGATCCTCGTTCCCGGAACGTAGGCGGGGCCGAGGAACGGGAACCCCATGATGTGGTCCCAGTGCATGTGCGACATGAACACGTTGATGGTCGACTCCTTGCCGGCCTGGCGTGCCAGCACGTGCGCGCCGAACGCGCGCGCGCCGCTGCCCATGTCGCATACGAAGTACTCGTCGCTGCCGGGCTCGAATTCGACGCATGCCGAGTGGCCACCGAAGGTGCGGGCGAGCGAGAAGCCCAGATGCCGGTCGGCGAAGTCGCAGGCCTTCTCGAGCGTATCCAGCGACTGTCCGTTCGCCGCGACCAGCGCCTGCGCCAGGCGGTCGCGCACGTCGCGCCAAGTGAGGGACACCGGTATCGAGCCGCGCGTGCCCCAGAATCGGACGCGCACGTCACTCCCGCCCGTAGGCGGCGGCGGAATCGGGCGAGAGCGTGACAAGTGCCTCCCGCACCGTTGGAAAGGTATCGAATACCAGGTTGAAACGGCTGATCTGGAAGATCTCGGCCACAACGGGTTGCATGGCCGCGATGACGATCTTGCTGCCGAGGGTCTTCGCTTCCTTGGCCGCGATCATGAAGCAGCGCAGGCCTGCGCTCGACACGTAATCGAGCGCCGACAGGTCGAAAACGATCCCGCCGCCGGCCTTCGCGCCCTCCTGCAGGAGCGGTTGCAGGGCCTCGCGGAAGGCTTCGCAATTGTCGTGGTCCAGCCTGCCCGCCGGCGCCAGGACCGTCGACGAGGCGTAGCTGCGCTGCGTGAGGGAGACGTTCGTCGTCATGTGTCCCCGCGTATTCTATTATGAGCCGTCATGCGCCCCAAGGAACGATGCACGCCCAGGGCCCGTCAGTCGTCCGTCTCGCCGGGCTCGTACAGCGCCTCGCGTCCGATGCGGTCTAGGCACAGCTCAGCCGTCCAAGGCAGCATGAGCGCCCCGCAGCGCGAGTCGCGGTACAGCCGCTCGAGCGGCAGCGACTTCAGCATCGACTGGCCGCCGCAGGTGCGGATCGCGAGCCGGCACAGGTCGTTCGCATTCTCCATGATCGTGTACTGCGTCGCGTAGGCGCGCAGCCGCGCGTCCTTGGGCGGATCGACGCGCGCATCGTCCAGCATGCGCAGGAACAGCGCCCGCGTCTGCTCCAGCTTGACGTGCATTTCCGCGACCGCGATCTGCTTGGTCGGGTACATGCGGCGCTTGACGGGCGGCATGCCCTCGATCTCTCCGCGCAGGTACTTGACGGTGAACTCGTACGCGGCGATAGCGATGCCGAAGTAGGTGGGCGAAAGCGTGGTGAACATGTGCGGCCAGCGGCTCGCGGCCTGGTAATAGACGCCGCGCGGCATCATCTGCGCTTGGTCCGGCACGAACACGTCCTTGAAGAGCAGGGTGCGCGACACCGTGCCGCGCATGCCGAGCGGATCCCAGTCGCCCGTTACGGTGAGACCGGGCGCATCGCCGGGCACCGCGAGGTACAGGGTGTCGCGCATGCTGCGATCGGGCTTGTCCTCGGTGCACAGCAAGCCGTAATAGTGGGCTGCGCCGGCGAGCGAGGCAAAGATCTTCTTGCCGTTGATCGACCAGCCGCCGGTGACCTTGGTGGCGAGCGTGCCGAAGGGCGCTTTGCCGGCGGCCGCGGCGCTGCCTTCGGAGAAGGGTTGGGCGTAGATCGCTCCGTCCCTCACCACGCGCCCGAAGTGCAGCGTCCGGTGCGCCTCGTGCTCCCTTCTCTGCTCAGCCGTCATGTCGAGATCATCGGCGAGGATCCCGGGCCACAGCGTGGAGCAGGCGTGCATGTTGAAGGTGAGGGCCGTCGCGCCGCAGTACTTGCCGATGGTCGCGGAGACTATGGCGTAGCTGCGCAGATCGGCGCCCCTGCCGCCAAAGCGCTGCGGCACGCACAGCGCGAGCAGGCCGGCTGCGCGCAGATCGTCGTAATTGTCGAACGGAAAGCTTGCCTCCCGGTCGTAGCGCTCGGCGCGCGCGGCGAATTTCGGCCCGAGCGACTCGGCGATCGCTACCAGCTCGCGCTGCCTCGCATCGAGAGAATAGTTCGTTCCGGTCACCGAGTAGCGCGGGTCAATGCTCATCACTTACCTTGCAGGATTCGGCGCTCGAGGAAGTCCTCGAGCACGGGGTTGAACTCGTCGGGCTGGTCCATCGGACCGAGATGGCCGCAACGGGCGAGCAGGGCAAACTCTGCGCCGGGGATCTTCAGCGCCATGCGCTGCATGACCGCAGCCGGCGCGGTCCGGTCTTCGGCGCCCGCGACCAGTAGGGTGGGCACGGCTATCGCCGGCAGCAAGGCCCGCCGGTCGAACGTGGTGACCAGCGCCACCGCCTTGCGGTAAGTCGCGGGAGGTACCCCGGCCATCACGCGCTCCGCATGCTGCAGGCCTCCCGGCTTGGACGCGGCACCGCGCATGCCCGGCATCAGCCGGGCCGCGACGTCTGCCATTGTCTGACCGGCGTCGAGCGGGCCGATGCGCTCGGCGATGAACGCTCGCTGGAACTCGCCGCCGACGCCGCCGAACGCCGGGCTGGTGAAAGCGAGCACCAAAGCCCTGACCAGCTCAGGGAAGCGCGCGTAGGCCTCCTGGGCGACGAAACCGCCCATGCTGTGGCCGACCAGCACGACCGGAGCCCCACCGAGGTGCTCGATCAGGTCGCGCAGCGCATCGGCGATGTGCTCGAAGTCGTAGGGCTCGACCAGCGGGCTGCCTCCGTAGCCCGGCTGGTCCCAGGCCACGGCGCGCAGGCCCCGGGCCGAGAAGTACGCCAGCTGGTCCCGCCAGGCGGCGTGCCCGCCGCCGACACCATGCAGGAACACGAGGATGCGATCGCCGGCGCCCTGCGCCACGTGCGCCGGCACCGTCATGCAAGCTCGCCTAGCAGCTTGCCTTCCTCGACGATCGCCTGACCATCCAGGCGAATCGTGCAGCGGCGAACCGGGAGATCGAAATGGCCGAGCGTGTGCCGGCCGGCGACCTCGTTCGCTCCGGTGGAATAGAGAAAATTGCCGGCGAAGGCGCGCTGCTCGGTGCCGTTCACGTCGCGGCGATCGTACATCACGAGCGAATCCCAGCGGGCGCGCGGATTCATGCCCCACCCTACATGCGATACGGCGTACGCGTCGCGCTCTCCCCACGCGGCGAAATACTCCCGCATCAGCTCGGCATCGAGCGAGGCACCATCGATCGCGACCACGTAGTCGTTCTCGATCGTCAGACGCACCGGGGACTCGACGTAACGTTTGAAAGTCAGGTTGAGGTCGCCCGGCGCCATGACGAGGGTGCCGTTGACGGTGCCGGCGCGGGGGAAACACAGGCACAGGCCTCCTGGCCAGTGCGACAGCGTCCCTGGCTTCTCGGTGTAGCCCCATACGCCCCCGACGCGCGCGCCTTCGACGCGGATCGAGAGCCGGGTGCCGGCGGCCGAGGTCACCTCCATGGCCTTCGCTGCGCGCAGGCGGCGCATGGCCGCCCTCACCTTCTGCTCATCGGCGGGGGAGGGGGTGAGCCGCTCGAGCGCCTCGGGGTGTTCGTTCGAGATGTACAGCACGCGCGCGCCCCGCTCCAGAATGCGTGGCAACTCGGCAGCGTGCAACAGGCCCTCGAGCGTGCAATCGGCGACGAATGCGCTTGCGGCAAGCGCCTGGATGGCCGCGTCGTGCCCTGCGAGCACGTTGGAGGCGCCGGTCGAGCGGATCGGCACCGGGGCGACCTGCCGTGGCGTCGGCACCCGCACGTGAAAGGGCCGCGCGCCAAGCCTCAGAAGCGCGAGTTCGGCGAGGTGCACGTTCAGCTCGCGCGACTGCGACTCCGACAGCACCGTGCACTGGTCGCCGGGTGCGATCTTGCAGAGTGCGAAGACCCCCGCGAACAGGTCGATCCACTTGCCTTCGATGCGGTCGGCGATCATTGCGGCTGCGTGCGGCTCCGGGGCGATGTCAGGCCGATAGTACCCGCACTACCTGATAAGATTCCCGCCATGATCGTATTCGACTTGCAGTGCGGGGGCGGACACCGGTTCGAAGGCTGGTTCGCCTCGGCGGAGGACTTCGGCGCGCAGCGCGAGGGCGGGCTGATCGGCTGTCCGAAGTGCGGCTCGCTGAGCGTCGAGCGAGTGCCTTCGGCCACGCGCATCAATACGGGTGCGGCCGAGCCGACTGCCTTGCCGGCAGGGCAAGGCGAGGCATGCAGTCCCCAGCTTGCGGGCAAGGATCCGTTCGCGATCGCGCAGATGCTCTACTCGCGGCTGGTCGACGAAATCCTCACCAAGACTGAAGACGTGGGCACGGCCTTCCCGGCCGAAGCGCGTCGCATCCACTACGATGAGGCGCGCGCCCGGCCGATCCGTGGCCAGGCGAGCCAAGAGGAGCACGACGCTCTGGTTGACGAGGGAATCCCAGTCGCGCGCCTACCGCTGCCGCCCGGGCGGCCGAACTGAAGCGCGGCCGCCACCTTGCGCACGGGACGGATGTGCGCATATGTGTATTATGTCAAATAGGCCCGGTACGCCGCAGAGGTCGCACGTGCCGCTTCAGCGCGTGGCTCCAGCCCGCCGCAGCAGATCTATGAACTTGCTCTCCCCCCGTTCCTTGGCGATCGCGAGCGCCGTCTCGCCTCGCGGTCCTGCGACGTCCGTATCCGCGTCGTGCTCGAGTAGTCTGCGCGCCGCGGCCTCGTTCCCATTGCGTACCGCGAGCATCAACGGCGTATAGCCGTTCGGCGCTCGAGCGTTCTCGTCGGCACCGGCCGAAAGCAGGTACTCGACCACGTCCGCATGCCCCTCGAAGGCCGCGTAATGCAGTGGCGTCCAACCCGGACCATTGAGCGGAGAGCGTGCGGCCAGTAACAGCTTGGCAGCGCCAAGATGGCCTTCCAGGCAGGCCGCCATGAGCGCCGTATCCCCGTATTGATTCCGCTGGGCCGGATTTGCCTTTCTGTCGAGGAGCAGCCGAACCATGCTGTCATTCCCCGAGCGCGCCGCGAGCATCAATAGCGTGTTGCCTTCCTTGTCCGACGTTTCGATGCCGGCCCCACGATCCAGCATGCGCGCAACGGTGGTTTCATCGCCCGTGCGTACCGCCCCGAGCAGTCGCTCGTCCGACTGAGCCGCCGCGAACGTAGGCACACTTATTAACGTTAAAATAGAGACGTACAAGACACACTTGAAGTCCATGTGCATGTCTTTCGCCCGGTCCTACGAGTTCGGCATGGCGGCCAGCATCTCTGCGGCGAACAGCTTTGGATTGAGCGGATGAGCGGTCAAAGCCCGGTCGGCGCCCAAGCGCCGGGCGAAGGAAAGCCATTCGCGGGTACCTGTCGAGGCCCCGGTTCCGGAATCGATCGTGCCATATCGAGGGCTCGCACCGGCGCTCGCGAACGCCTTGTCCAGGGCAAATTTCTGCAGCACTTCGGCCACTATCGCCAAGTCTTCGCGGGAATCGACCAGACCGGTTAGCTCGCCGGCGCGGCCGGACGCTAGAGCTGCCAGCATCCTTTCGATCGCCTCGCCCCGCGGCCCTCGCCCATCCTCCAATGCCCGTAGCGGCGCCCCGCCGGCATAGGCCAGCCAGCGCGCGGCATCGGGCAAGCCTTGCGCGCCGAGCCACGCGAGCGCCGGCTCGCTCGGAGGAGTCTGCATGGGCAGCGCTACGCAGCGGCTGCGCACGGTCGGAAGCAACCTGGACGGGCGATGCGAAACCAAGATGAACACCGCCCCGGGAGGCGGCTCCTCGAGACTCTTCAGCAGCGCATTGGCGGCGTGCAGATTCATGCCCTCCGCCGGGTGCACGAGGGCCACGCGCAACCTGCCGCGATGCGAGCCGAGCGCGAGGAAATCGGCCAGCTCTCGTACCTGCTCGATCTTGATCTCGCTGCTCGGCTTGGCCGGCCGCTGGCTCGGCGCGTCTTCCTCGTCCGGCGCGCGCCGGGCGAAGGTCTCAGGCTCCACGCGCCGGATGTCCGGATGGCTGCCGGCCACGAACCAGCGGCATCCCTCGCACCTGCCGCACGGCTCGCCGGCAGACGTGCGCGCTTCGCACAGCAGGAATTGCGCGAAGCGCTCGGCGAAGGCGAGCTTGCCGATTCCGGACACGCCATGAATCAACAGCGCATGCGGAAGCCGCTCGACCAGGCGAAGTAGCGAATCCCAGGACTGCTGGTGCCACGAGAAATTCATGTATTCAATCGGCTAAGAGAACTTCTTCGAGTTGCTTCCGTATGCTTTCGATAGGCCGGGTTGCGTCGACGACCCGGATGCGGCCCGGCTCCGCCGCAGCGCGCGCCAGGTACGCGCGACGTACTCGCTCGAAGAATTCGGCTCCCTCGTTCTCGAACCTGTCCAAGCTCCTTCCGCTTGCCGCCAGACGCTGCCGAGCGACCTCGTAGGGACAGTCGAACACCAACGTGCGGTCAGGCAGCAGCCCCGGGTGGGATGCTTCCGCCAGACGCCGGATCAATTCCTGCGGTATGCCTTTGCCGGCGCCCTGATAGGCGGCGGTTGCGTCGGTGAAACGGTCGCAAAGCACCCACCTGCCCGACTCGAGCGCCGGCCGAATGACGCGCTCGACGTGATCCGCGCGGGCAGCGAACATCAGCAGCGTCTCGGTGAGCGGCGTCATGGGCTCGGCGAGCACCAACGCGCGCAGTTTCTCGGCCAGGGGCGTGCCGCCTGGCTCCCGGGTGACGATGGGTTGCCGTCCGCGGGCCTGCAACCGCTGAGCGATGAAGTCGATGTGCGTGGACTTGCCCGCGCCGTCCACACCCTCGAGCGTGATGAACCCGCCGCGCGCGCTCATCGTTCGTGCGCGCGCTGGTATTTGTCGACCGCGCGGTTATGAGCGTCCAGCGTGCGCGAAAACTCGCTCGACCCGTCCCCGCGCGCGACGTAATAGAGCGCGTCGGTCTTGGCCGGCCGAAGCGCGGCGCGCAGCGAATCGAGTCCGGGCATCGCGATCGGGGTCGGCGGCAGCCCGGCGCGCGTGTAGGTGTTGTAGGGCCCGTCCGCGAGCAGATGCGCCTTCGTCAGGTTGCCGTCGAACTGCGCGCCCAGCCCGTAGATCACAGTGGGATCGACCTGCAGTCGCATGCCGACACGCAGGCGGTTCACCAGTACGCCGGCGATCATTCCCCGCTCCGACGCGACGCCGGTCTCCTTCTCCACGATCGACGCCATGATGAGCGCATCGTACGGCGACCCGTAGGGCGTCGTCGCGTCGCGCGCGCTCCACTCGGCCTCGAGATGGCGGTGCATGGCACGGTAGGCGCGGCGCAGCACGGCGAGGTCGCTGGAGCCCTTCGCGAACATGTAGGTGTCCGGAAAGAACAAGCCCTCGGCATGCGTCTCGCGCGCGCCGATGCGCGCCAGCAGCTGCTGCTCGTCGAGCCCCGCGCTGTCATGCCGCAGATAGGGATCTTCGTCGAGCGCCGCGCGCACCTGGCGAAACGTCCAGCCTTCGATCAGCGTGAGTTCCGCCTGCGTGACATCGCCTCGCGTCAGCTTGTCGAGCAGCTCGAGCGGCGTCAGGGGGTGCGCCAACTCGTAGCTGCCTGCCTTGATATTGGGTGCGCGACCCAGGCCCCGCGCCAGCAGCTCGAATTGCCAGCTGCCGACCGCGACGCCGGAATTCTCCATGACGGCGACAGCTTGGCGAAAGCGCGTCCCAGGGGGCAGCTCGAACTCCGCCGGGAGGGTTTTCATTGCGATCGGCGTCGTCACGTACCAGGCAGCGTATCCCGCGGCGGCGCAAGCCGCCACGAACACCAGGATCGACAGGCCTCTCAGGAAGGATCGCAACCGGTTGCAGGCCGACGCCGCGGGTAAAATGCGAATTCTACGATGGTTCAAGCTACCACTCGCCCCGCGTGTGCGCCGCTGACGGGTTTCGGCGCGCTGGCGGTGCGCGGACCCGACGCGCGCGCGTTCCTGCATGCACAACTGACGAATGACGTCGAGCACCTGCCCGCGGACCGCGCGCGGCGCGCCGGCTGGTGCTCGGCCAAGGGACGGTTGCTCGCCAGCTTCGTCGTCATTCCTGGCGCCGACGGCTATCTGCTGCACCTCGCGCGCGACCTCGCGCCGGCGGTGGCGAAGCGCCTCGCGATGTTCGTGTTGCGCTCCAAGGTTGCGGTTGCCGACGTCTCGGGCGAGGTTCGCCAGCTCGGCGTGTGGGGAGCCGGCATGCAGGAGCGCCTTGCGGCCTGCGGGCTGGCCGTGCCCGCGGGCGATCTCGCGCTCGTGCGCGCCGGCGAGGTGGCAGCGGTGCGCATGGGCGACGAGCGCTTCCTCGTGCTCGGACCGACCGCGCAGACGACGGAGTTGCAAAGGCGCCTCGACCTGCCGGCGGGCGAAGAAAGCAGCTGGACTCTCGCCGAGATTCGGGCGGGTCGTCCGCTGATCGTGCAGGCGACGCAGGACCTGTTCGTGCCGCAGATGGTGAACCTCGAAGCGATCGATGGCATCGACTTCAAGAAAGGCTGCTATCCGGGACAGGAAATCGTGGCGCGCACGCAGTACCGTGGACAGCTCAAACGCCGCATGGTGCGGGCGCGTGCCCCAGCCGGGGTAAAGCTCTCGCCGGCGCAGGACCTATACAGCGACGAGTTCCCTGGGCAGGCTAGCGGCACGGTAGTCAGCGCCGCGCCCGCCGACGGCGGGAGCGAGCTGCTCGCGGTGGTGCCCATTGCCAGCGCCGAAGTGCGCAGGCTGCGCGCGACGCCGGACGGGCCGCCGCTCGAGGTCCTCGACCTACCCTACTCGCCTTGAGCACTGCGAGCTTCTACGTGTACTACAAGGTCGAGCCCGCGCGCCTCGCGGAGCTGCGTTCGGCCGTGCGGGCGATGTTTCTGGCGCTGCAACGGGAGTGCGGCGTGCGCGGTCGCTGGCTGCGCAGGCGCGATGATCTGGCGACCTATATGGAGATTTACGAGGACGTCTCGGATGCCGCCGCATTCGAGCGCCTGCTAGCCCAGGCAAGCGAGCGCCATGGCGTGAGCGATTGCCTCGCCGTGGGGTCGGTGCGGCGCGCCGAGATCTTCGTCGCGGCGGACTGAGCGATGTGCCTGATCCTCATCGCCTGGAAGGCGCACCCCTCCTATCGCCTGGTCGTCGCCGCCAACCGCGACGAATTCCACGCCCGCCCCACCGCGCCGGCCGCGTTCTGGGAGGACCGGCCCGCGATCCTTGCTGGACGCGACCTCGAATGCATGGGTACCTGGCTCGGCGTGACGCGCGCCGGCAAGTTCGCTGCGGTGTCCAATTTCCGGGACGGCAGCCGCCGCGAGCCGGCAGCCCCTTCGCGCGGCCTGCTTGCGAGCGCTTTTCTCGCGAACGGTGATGCGGCCGGGGATTTCGTCACCAGGACCGCGTCCAACGGCTCTGGCTACGGCGGATTCAACTTCCTGGCCAGCGATTCAGACGAACTGTGGTGGGTGTCGAACAGGGGCGCCGAGCCACGGCGCCTCGAGCCCGGTATCTACGGCGTTTCCAACCACCTGCTCGACACGCCCTGGGCCAAGGTCGTGCGCGGCAAGCGCGCGCTGCAGGCTGCGCTCCTGCCGGCGCCCGCGATCGAACCGCTGCTCGAGCTGCTCGCGGATACCACGGTCAGCTCCGACGACGAGCTTCCGGACACGGGCGTCGGGCTGGAGCGCGAGCGGCTGCTCTCCCCGCTGCGCGTAGTGTCCGACGCCTACGGCACGCGCTGCTCGAGCGCAGTCATCTTCGGGCCGCAGCGCCGAGTGCAGTTCGCCGAACGTTCGTACGGCGCGCAGGGCGAAGAACGCGATACGCTGCGCTACGAGTTCGCCCTGGAACGCTGAAGCCTGCGGCGCATTCGCCGATGGCGGATGCCTGCGTCCAGAAATTCGTCCCCCTCCTCCGAGAACCCGTGCGCGCGGTAGAATTCCAGCGCGTGCGTCTGCGCGGCTAAGGCGAGTTCGTCGTCGCCGCGCGCGACTGCGGCTTCGGCGAGCCGCTCGAGCAGCGCGCCGCCGACGCCGCGGCCGCGCCAGGGCCGCAGCACCGCCATGCGGCCGACATGCGACACCACGTGCCCGCCGTGCCGCTCCGGCGGCAACAGCCGTGCGGTGCCGATCGCGCGCCCGCTCGCGTCGCGCGCCAGCGCGTGCACGCAGAGCGCGTCGCGCTCGTCGAGCTCGAGCTCCTCGGGGACGCCCTGCTCCTGTACGAAGACCGTCTTGCGGATCTCGCTCGCCTCCGCGCGCGCCGTGCCCCAGTCGCTCAGCTCGATCCTCAGCATCGCGGAAAGTATAATTCCAGCCTTTTCCGCGGACCATTCATGCGCAGCCTCTGGAACGACGCCGAAGCGGCCGGATTCACCGGTTCGCTCGGACCGCGCGTCTACACTTCCCGGCTGCTCGGACGCGACAAGTCGCTTGTTCTGCACGGCGGTGGCAACACTTCGGTGAAGCTGCGCGAGCAGAACGTGTTCGGCGAGGAGCGCGAAGTCCTCTACGTGAAGGGCAGCGGCTGGGACCTTGAGACCATCGAGCCCGCGGGCTTCACACCGGTGGGCCTCGACTACGTGCGGCGCCTGGCGCAGCTCGCTTCGCTCCCCGATCCGCAGATGGTCAACGAGCTGAACACGCAGGTGCTGCGCGCGGGGGCGCCGTCGCCGTCGGTGGAAACGATCCTGCACGCCGTCCTGCCCCACCGCTACGTCGATCACACGCACGCGGACCCGGTGCTGTCGATCTCCAATGCCCCTGCGGGCGACAAGCGCATCCGTGAGATCTACGGCGATCTCGTCGTGGTCGTCCCCTACGTGATGGCCGGCTTCGATCTCGCCGCGCGCTGCGCACGCGAGTTCGCGGCCCGCGCAGGCGCCAGCACGATCGGCATGGTGCTGCTCTCACACGGGGTGTTCTCGTTCGGCGCGGACGCGCGCGAGTCGTACGAGCGCATGATCCGGCTCGTCTCCATGGCGGAGGATTATCTCGCCGCGCACAAGGCGTGGCAGCAGAAGCCCCCGGCGCCCGCGCCCGCCACGGCCGGCCGGAAGGAGCTCGCGCGCCTGAGGCGCGACATCTCGCGTTGCGCCGGCGTGCCAATGCTCCTGAAGGTAAACGACTCGCCGAAGTTCCTCGGCTTCGCGCAGCGCCGCGACGTCACGCGCATCTCGCAGAGCGGTCCCGCCACGCCGGATCACGTCATCCGCACCAAGCCGCTGCCGATGCTCGGCCGCGACGTGGCGGCCTTCGCGCAGGCCTACCGCGCGTACTTCGAGCGCCATGCGCCCGGCGCGAAGGAGCCGAAGACCATGCTCGACCCCGCGCCGCGTATGGTGCTGGATGCGGCTCTCGGCTTCGCCGCCGCGGGCCGCAGCGCGAAAGATGCCGCGATCGTCGAGGAGCTGTACGACCATACGATCGACGTCATCCTGCGCGCGGAGGCGCTCGGCGGCTGGCGCGCCGTGGACGAGCGCGATCTGTTCGACATCGAGTACTGGGACCTGGAGCAGGCCAAGCTGCGCAAGGCGGGGGTCTCGCCCATGTTCGGCGGCGAGGTGGCCCTCGTGACGGGCGCCGCCTCGGGCATCGGCAAGGCCTGCATCGAGGCGTTTCTCGGGCGGGGGGCGGCCGTGATCGGTCTCGACCGCAATCCGGCGATCGCCGACATGTGGCGTCGCGCGGATTGCCTTGGCCTGGCCTGCGACGTCACCGATCCTGCTGCCGTGCGCGTCGCGCTCGATCGGGCGGTCAAGCGTTTCGGCGGGGTCGACATGCTGGTGTTGAACGCCGGCATCTTCCCCGCTTCCCAGCCGATCCAGGACATCGCACCGTCGGTGTGGCAGGCGACCATGTCGGTGAACGTCGATGCGAACCTGCGCCTGATGCAGGACTGCCATCCTCTGCTCAAGCTCGCGCCGCGCGGCGGGCGGATCGTCGTCATCGGCTCTAAGAACGTCCCCGCGCCAGGACCCGGCGCCGCGGCCTACTCCGCCTCCAAGGCCGCGCTTAATCAGCTGGCGCGCGTGGCGGCGCTCGAATGGGGCAAGGACGGCATTCGCATCAACTCGCTGCATCCGAACGCGGTGTACGACACTGCGTTGTGGACGGACGAAGTGCTCGCTTCGCGCGCCGCGGCCTACAAGCTGAGCGTCGAGCAGTATCGGCGCAACAACCTGCTCGGTACCGAGGTGGCCTCGCACGACGTCGCCGAGCTCGCGGCGGAGATGTGCGGACCGCTGTTCGCCAAGACCACCGCCGCGCAGGTCCCGGTGGACGGCGGCAACGAACGCGTGGTGTGATGGCCGTCGCGACGATGCGCTGGACGGGCGCGGCGCTCGAGCTGCTCGATCAGCGGCTGCTGCCCGAGCGCATTCAATACCTGCCGTGCCGCAGCGCGGCCGAGGTGGCGCAGGCGATCCGTGAGATGGTGGTGCGTGGTGCCCCGGCGATCGGCTGCGCGGCGGCGTTCGGCGTCGCGCTCGAGGCACGCGCCGGACAGGCGCTCGAAACGGGCTTCGAGGTCCTCGCGCGCAGCCGGCCGACGGCGGTGAACCTGTTCTGGGCGCTCGAGCGCATGCGCAAAACGCTCGCCGCGCGCGGCGCCGGCGCGCTGGAGGGCGAGGCGCTGGCGATCTTCGAGGAGGACCTGGCAGCCAACCGCGCCATCGGCGCGCAGGGCGCGCCGCTCATCCCCGAGGGCGCGCGCGTAATGACGCATTGCAACGCGGGGGCGCTGGCCACAGCCGGCCACGGCACCGCGCTCGGGGTGCTGCGCTCGGCGCGCGACGCGGGCAGGCGCCTCTCTGTGATCGCCAACGAGACCCGGCCGTACCTCCAGGGCGCGCGCCTCACGGCGTGGGAAATGATCCAGGAATCGATTCCGGTCACCGTGATCACCGACAGCATGGCGGGCTTCCTCATGAGCCGGGGCGAGGTCGATTTGGTGCTCGTCGGCGCGGACCGCATCGCGGCGAACGGCGACGTCGCGAACAAGATCGGCACCTACACGCTCGCCGTTCTGGCTCGACGCCACGCGCTGCCCTTCTACGTCGCGGCGCCCCTTTCCACGTTCGACACGAGCCTC
This sequence comes from Burkholderiales bacterium, assembly GCA_035624235.1. Lineage (GTDB taxonomy): Bacteria > Pseudomonadota > Gammaproteobacteria > Burkholderiales > SG8-39 > DAHVFK01. The sequence continues at coordinate 44,693 of DASPRX010000047.1, forward strand.
GCCGACGGCCGCGCGATTCCGGTCGAGGAGCGCCCCGCGAGCGAGGTTACCGGGTACGGTGCGACGCGCTGGGCGCCGCATGGCGTGAACGTGCGCAATCCGGCCTTCGACATTACGCCCGCGGAGCTCGTCAGCGCCCTGATCACCGAGCGCGGCGTGCTGCGGCCGCCATACGCTCCCGCGATCGCAAAGCTTGCAGGCAGTTGACGCTTCGTTTATGGTCGCGGGGTTTTTCCGCTCAAAAACCTGCCCTAGACAGGGTTTCACGATATTCACGGAGGGATGCATGAAAAGGCTTGTCACTCATTCGGCGCGCTTGGGCGCCGCAGTTGCCGTCGCGCTCGCGTTCGGGGCGCCCGCGTCGGCGGCCGACGACGTCATCACGCTCGGCTCGGCGATCTCGATCACGGGGAAATACTCGCAGGAGGGCAAGAATGCGAGCGACGGCTACAACTTCGCCGTCAAGCGCATCAACGATATGGGCGGCGTCAAGGTCGCCGGCAAGACCTACAAGCTCGAAATAAAGTATTACGACGACGAGTCGACACCTGCCCGCACGGCCCAACTCCTGGAGCGCATCATCAACCAGGACGGCATCAAGTTCATTCTCGGGCCATACGGCTCCGGTCCGACCAAGGCGGCCGCGCCCGTCACCGAGAAGTACAAGATTCCGATGGTCGAAGCCGAAGGCGCGTCGCGCTCGCTATTCACGCAGGGCTATCGCTACATGTTCGCCGCCCTGTCCACTTCGGACCAGTATCTCGCGCCGGTGATCGATCTCGCCGCCGAGCTGGCGCAGAAGGGCGGCAAGAAGCCCGCCGACCTCAAGATCGGCATGGCCTTCGAGAACGACCCGTTCTCGCTCGACGTGCGCGAGGGCGTCGTGGATGAGGCGAAGAAGCACGGCATGAAGATCGTGGTCGACGACAAGATGCCGCGCGACCTGAGCGACATT
>DASPRX010000044.1:0-3216 GCA_035624235.1 Burkholderiales bacterium
GCGAGCGGCCGCCGACCTCGGCTTCAAGGTGACGCTGCTCGCCGACGCCTGCGCGACGCGCGCGCAGAGCTTCGGCGGCGAGACGGTGCCCGCGGCGCAGGTGCAGCGCGCGTTCCTCGCGGCGCTTAACGGCCTGTTCGCGAAAGTGCAGACGGCCGACGAATACCTGAAGGGAGCGTGAGCATGGCCTACGAGTTCATCACCAGCGAGCTGCGCGGCCGGGTCGGCCTGCTCACGCTGAACCGCCCCAAGCAGATGAATGCGCTGAATCCCAGGCTCATGCAGGAGCTCGGCGAGGCACTCTACGCGTTCGACGCCGACGACGCGATCGGCGCGATCGTCGTCACCGGCAACGAAAAGGCGTTCGCCGCGGGCGCCGACATCGGCGCGATGAAGGACTGGAACTTCGTCGACGTGTACCGCGCCGACTACATCACGCGCGACTGGGAGCACATCCGCAGGGTGAGGAAGCCGGTGATCGCCGCGGTCGCCGGCTACGCGCTCGGCGGCGGCAACGAGCTCGCCATGATGTGCGACATCGTGATCGCCGCCGAGAACGCGAAGTTCGGCCAGCCCGAGATCAACCTCGGCGTGCTGCCCGGCGCCGGCGGCACGCAGCGCCTGCCGCGCGCGGTCGGCAAGGCCAAGGCGATGGACATGTGCCTCACCGCGCGCATGATGGATGCCGCCGAAGCCGAGCGCGCGGGCCTCGTGTCGCGCGTCGTGCCGGCCGACAAGGTGCTCGCCGAGGCGCTCGCGGTGGCGGAGAGAATCGCCGCGTACTCGCTGCCGGTGGTGATGATGGTCAAGGAATCGATCAACGCCGCCTACGAGATGCCGCTCGCCGAGGGCGTGCGCTTCGAGCGGCGCCTGTTCCACGCCGCGTTCGCGCTCGCCGACCAGAAGGAAGGCATGGCGGCGTTCGTCGAGAAGCGAAAACCCGGGTTCAAGAACAAGTGATTTCCGCTCGGCGGGCGGCGGCCGTCATGTTGGCCGCCCACATCCTGTCGATGGCGGGCTTCTCCACCTTCGCGGCGCTCCTGCCCGAGCTGCGTACGCTGTGGCGCCTGACGAACGCGGAAGCAGGCGTGGTGAGCGGCATGTTCTTCGTCGGCTACGCGGGCAGCGTGTCGTACTGGACCGCGCTCACCGACCGCATCGACGCGCGCAGGGTGTACGCCATCGGCAGCCTGCTCGCGGCGGCGGGCAGCGCGGGCTTCGGGCTCTTTGCGCAGGGCTTCGCGAGCGCGGTCGCGTTCCAGGTGCTGCTCGGCGCGGGCGTCGCCGCGACCTACATGCCGGGCCTGCGGCTGCTCTCGGACCGCGCCGCGGGGCCCGCGCAGAGCCGCTACATCGCGTTCTACACCTCGTTCTTCGGCATCGGCACCGCGCTCTCGCTCGCCGCCGCCGGCGCGCTTAGCGCCGCGGCCGGCTGGCAGTGGGCGTTCATCGCCGCGGGCGCCGGGCCGCTCGCCGCCGGGGCGCTGGTGGTCGCGGGCATCGACGCGCGCGCGCCCGCCGCGCGCGCGGCGCAGCGCTTTTCGCTCGGCGCGCTCTTTCCGCTCGCCGCCTGGCGCAAGCTGCTCGCCAACCGCCCGGTGGCCGGCTTCGCGCTCGGCTACGCGATGCATTGCCTGGAGCTGTTCGGCTCGCGCAGCTGGATGGTCGCGTTCCTCGCCTTCGTCGCCGGCCTGCACGCGGGCGGCGCGACGTTTCCCTGGAACCTGGCGGTGATCGCGGCCATCGTCAACGTCTGCGCCGTGCCCGCGTCGATCCTCGGCAACGAGATCGCGATCCGCATCGGCCGGCGGCGCTGGATCGCGTTCGCGATGTTCGGCTCGGGCGCGGGCGGCCTCGCGCTCGCGGCATCGGCGCCTTGGCACTGGACGGCGGTGCTCGCGATCCTGCTCGTCTACTCGATGCTGGTGATGGCCGAGTCCGCGACGCTGACCGCGGGCATGGTGGCGGCGGCGCCCGAGGAGATGCGCGGCACGGCGATGGGGCTTTATTCGCTCCTGGGCTTCGCCGGCGGCATGATCGGGCCGATGGTGTTCGGCGCCGCGCTCGACGCCGCGGGCGGGGCGGTGCGCCACGGCGCGTGGCTCGCCGCCTACGCCTCGATCGGCGCCGGCGCGCTCGTCTCGTCGCTCGTCGCCTGGCGTCGCGCAGCGGGTTAGACTAGTCACGCAAGCAAAACAACAGAAGGGGGGAACACGATGGAGCGCATCTGGCTGAAGAGCTATCCGCCCGGCGTCGCCGCGGAGGTCCGCTACGACCAGTACCGCTCGGTGGGCGACCTGTTCGACAAGAGCGTCGCGCAGTTCGCCGCGCGCCCGGCCTACGCGTGCATGGGCAGGACGATGGGCTTCGGCGAGCTCGAGCGCCTGTCGCGCGCCTTCGGCGCCTGGCTGCAGGCGAAGGGCCTCGCCAAGGGCGCGCGCGTCGCGATCATGCTGCCCAACGTCCTGCAGTACCCGGTCGCCCTGTACGGCACGCTGCGCGCGGGCTGCACGGTGGTGAACGTCAATCCGCTCTATACCGCGCGCGAGCTCGAGCACCAGCTGAAGGACTCGGGCGCCGAGGCGATCGTGATCCTGGAGAACTTCGCGCACGTGCTGCAGGCGGTGCGCGCGCGCACGCCGGTGAAGCACGTGCTGGTCACCTCGCTCGGCGAGCTGCTCGGCGCGAAGGGCCTGCTCGTCGATTTCGTGGTGCGCAAGGTGAAGAAAATGGTGCCGGCCTACGAGCTGCCGGGCGCGCAGCGCCTCAAGGCCGCGCTCGCCGAGGGCGCGGCGCGCGAGTTCCGGCCGGTCGCGACCGGGCACGACGACATCGCCTTCCTACAGTACACCGGCGGCACGACCGGAATCTCCAAGGGCGCGATGCTGCTCCATCGCAACATCCTCGCCAATGTCGAACAGGTGGGCGGCTGGCTCACGCTGGCGCTCAAGGGGGAGACCCCGAGCATCATCACCGCGCTGCCGCTCTACCACATCTACTCGCTCACGGTGAACTGCCTGGTGATGCTCAGGCTCGGCGGCGAGAGCATCCTGATCACCAACCCGCGCGACATCGCGGGCTTCGTGAAGGAGCTCGGCAAGCACCGCTACAACATGATCACCGGCGTGAACACGCTGTTCAACGCGCTGCTGAACAACCCCGACTTCGCCAAGCTCGACTTCTCGGCGCTCAGGATCGCGAGCGGCGGCGGCATGG
>DASPRX010000152.1:0-8187 GCA_035624235.1 Burkholderiales bacterium
AGACCGCCTGCTCGCGCGCGTAGACCGCCATGTATCTCCTGAACTGATCGAGCGGCTCCTCGCCCGAGCGCAGCGCCCTGCGGTTGCCCGCCGCGCTCACGACACCGGAGTCCGTGAGCAGCGCGATCATGCGCTCGATCGCGGCGTCCATCTCCGCCTCGGCGACGATCTCGTCGCACAGCTGGCGTCCCTCGGGCGAGTCGCAGTCGACGCGCCGCCCGGCGAGGATCGCCTGCCGCGCCACGCGCGGGCCCACGAAGCGCGGCAGCCGCAGGTTCGCCGCGCCCGGGATGATGCCCTCCTTCCGCGCCGGCAGCGTCAGGTAGGCGTCGCGCGCGGCGATCACGTAGTCCATCGTCAGCACGATCTGGCAGTGCCCGCCGATCGCGAAGCGCTCGACGGCCGCGACCCAGGGCTTCTCGATGCCGCCCTCTTCCGGGTGCACGCCCGGCAGCGCGAGGCCGCGGTAGAGCTTGTTGACGAAGCCGAGGTCGCGAAGGATGTACCAGAGGTAGCGGATCCTGCCCTGGTACAGGTGCGTCAGGTTGATGCCGGCGCCGAAGACGCGCCTTCCCGCGTGCTTGGTGTGCGTGACGACATCGCCGCGCAGCACGCAGAGCTCGCTCCGATCGTCGAGCAGCGCGACGTCGACGGCGATCTCCATGCCGTCGATCGTCGTCTCGTCCTCGGCGTTGAGGTAGCGCGGGTTGCCCATCGTCAGCACGACCGCCTTGCCCTGGCGTAGCAGCTTCGCGCCCGGCAGCTCGAGCCGGCCCGTCCTGCGGAACGTCTCGAGATGCGCGTGCGAATCTTCTCGCGGCAGCAGCATCGAGCGGCACAGGTGCGTGCCCGCGCGCGGGTCGGCGAGCACGGCGGCAAGGAACCGCCCCTGCGCCTGCTCCAGGCCCAGCTTGTCGCGCTGCGGGCGCGGCGCCTCGGCCGCGAGCTCGGCCTCGCCGGGCACGAGGCCCGGGTGGCGCTCGGCGGCGAGGCGGCACAGCGCGTCCACCCGCAGCGGGCGGGCGAGGCCTCCGGTCAGGGCCTCGTAGGCGGCGAGCGCGTCGCGCGACATGGCGGAGGCGAGTCTACCGCGAAGCCGGCCGCCGCTGGACATTGGCTGCCTCGGCAGGTAGTTTGCTGCCTCGGCAGCTTTTGCGGGGGTGCGATGGGGCTCTACCGGGCCGAGGCCTACCGGGTCGAGGACAGCGTCGGCTACCTGGTGACGCGCGTGCGCGCGTCGATCTTCTCCGCCGTCGGCCGCGAGGTCGCGGCCTGGGGCGTGTCGGCCGCGCAGTGCTCGATCCTGATCTACATCGCGCACGGCCGCGGCGACCGCGCCGCCGACATCGCGCGCGACTACGACTACGACACCGGCTCGATGACGCGCATGGTGGCGCGCCTGGCGGCCAAGCGGCTGCTGCGGCGCGTGCGCGACGAGAACGACCGTCGCGTGGTGCGCCTCGAGCTCACGGCCGCGGGCCGGCGGCTCGCGGGCGAGGTGCCGGCGGTGGCGGTGAAGGTTCTCAACCAGCACCTGCGCGGCTTCTCGCGCGCCGAGCTCGAGCAATTGAAGGGCCTGCTGCAGCGCATGCTCGACAACCGTGGCTAGGCGACGCGTCGCGATCGTGCTGCTGCTCGCGGCATTCGCGGTCGCGGGCGGCTCCTGGGCCGCGTGGTGGCAGCTCGCCGGCCGCTTCCGCGAGACGACCGACAACGCCTACGTCGCCGGCAACCTGGTCGAGGTGACGCCGCAGGTCGCCGGCACCGTGATCGCGATCGGCGCCGACGACACCCAGCGCGTCGAGGCGGGCCAGATGCTGGTCCGGCTCGACCCCGCCGACGCGCAGGTCGGGCTGGCGCAGGCCGAGGCCGACCTCGCGCGCGCGGTGCTCGAAGCGCGCCAGCTCTACGCCGACAACGAGGCGCTCGCGGCCGCGGTGCGCGTGCGCGCGGCGGAGCTTCAGCGCGCGGAGGAATACCTCGCGCGCCGCACGCCGCTCGCGCAGCAGGGCGTGGTCTCGCGCGAGGAGATCGAGACCGCGCGCACCGCGGCCGACGCCGCGCGCGCCTCGCTCGCGGCCGCGCGCGAGCAGCTCGCCGCGCACCGCGTGCTCACCGACAAGGTCACGCTCGAGGAGCAGCCGGCGGTGAAGCTGGCGGCGGCAAAGCTGCGCGAGGCGTGGCTCGCGCTCGCGCGCACCGAGGTCCCGGCGCCGGTCGCGGGCACCGTGGCGCGGCGCGCGGTGCAGGTCGGCCAGCGCGTGGCACCGGGCACGCGGCTGATGTCGGTCGTGCCGCTCGCGGACTTGTGGGTGGACGCGAATTTCAAGGAAGCGCAGCTGCGCGGCATGCGGATCGGGCAGGCCGCGCGACTCACCGCGGACCTCTATGGCTCCGAGGTCGAGTACCGCGGCAGCGTCGCCGGACTCTCGGCCGGCACCGGCGGCGCGTTCGCGCTGCTGCCGCCGCAGAACGCCACCGGCAACTGGATAAAGGTGGTGCAGCGCCTGCCGGTGCGCATCGCGCTCGACAGGAAGCAGCTCGCGTCGCATCCGCTGCGCGTCGGCCTGTCGATGGAGGTCGACGTCGACGTGCGCGACACGAGCGGGCCGGAGCTCGCGCGCAATCCCGTATCCGGCCCGGTGTACGCGACCCGGGCGTTCGACGAGCAGGCCGCCGCGGCCGAGGCGCGTGTGCGCGAGATCATCACCGCCAACCTGGGACGCGGCGGGTGAGCGCGGCGCCGGCAGCGGCGGTTCCGCCGCTCGAGGGCGTGGAGCGCGTCGTCGGCGCGTTAGTGCTGTCGCTCGCCGTGTTCATGACCGTGCTCGACACGACGATCGCCAACGTCTCGATCCCGACCATCGCCGGCGACCTCGGCGTCAGCCCGAGCCAGGGCACCTGGGTCATCACCTCGTTCGCGGTGTCGACTGCGATCGCCGTGCCGCTTACCGGTTGGCTGGTGGTGCGCTTCGGCCAGGTGCGGCTGTTCGTCACCTCGGTGCTGCTGTTCAGCACCGCGTCGTGGCTGTGCGGGCTCGCGCCCAACCTCGAAACGCTGATCGTGTTCCGCGTGCTGCAGGGCGCGGTCGCGGGGCCGATGGTGCCGCTGTCGCAGGCGATGCTGCTCGCCACCTTCCCGCGCGAGAAGGCGGGCCTCGCGCTCGCGCTGTGGTCGATGACCGCGCTGCTCGCTCCGATCTCGGGTCCGCTGCTCGGCGGCTGGATTTCCGACAACGCCACCTGGCCGTGGATCTTCTACATAAACGTGCCGGTGGGCCTGCTCGCCGCGGCGGTCACCTGGCAGATCTATCGCGCGCGCGAGTCCGCTACGCGCAAGGTGCCGGTGGACTACGTCGGCCTCGGGCTGCTCGTCACCTGGGTGGCGGCGCTGCAGATCATGCTGGACAAGGGCAACGAGCTGGACTGGTTCAGCTCGGGGCTGATCGTGGCGCTCGCCTGCGTCGCGGCGGTCGGCTTCGCGCTGTTCCTGGTCTGGGAGCTGGTCGAGAACGAGCACCCGATCGTCGACTTGTCGTTGTTCAAGCTGCGCAACTTCTCGGCCGGCACCGCGGCGCTCGCGGTGGGCTACGGCGTGTTCTTCGGCACCACGGTGATCCTGCCGCTGTGGCTGCAGACGATCATGGGTTATACCGCCACCTGGTCGGGGCTCACGGTGGCGCCGATCGGCATCCTGTCGCTGGTCATCGCTCCGATCCTGGGCCGTAATCTCGGGCGCGTGGACCCGCGCAAGGTCGCGAGTGCCGCCTTCCTGGTGTTCGCGGCGGTGTCTTTCATGCGCGCGCATTTCGACCTGCAGGCCGACTTCTGGACGATCGTGCTACCGACCGTGCTGCAGGGCGCGGCGACCGTGTCGTTCTTCCTGCCGCTTACCGCGCTCCTGCTCGCGGGGCTGCCGCCCGAGCGCATTCCGGCAGCCACCGGGCTGAGCAACTTCGCGCGCTTTACCGCGGGCGCCTTCGGCGCCTCGATGTCGGTGACGCTGTGGGACCACCGGGCCGCGCTGCACCGCGCGCACCTGGTCGAGCAGGTCACCTCGTACGACTTCGACGCGCGCGCGGCGCTCGGCGCCCTGCGCGCCCAGGGGCTCGGCCACGGCCAGGCGCTCGGGCTGGTGGACCGCCTGATCGACCAGCAGGCGCGCATGCTGGGCACCATCGACCTGTTCTGGCTTTCCGGAGTGCTGTTCATCTCGCTCATGGCGCTGGTGTGGATCGCCAGGCCGGCGAGCGTCGCCCAGCGCGCCTCCACCGACCCGGGCGCGCACTGAGCATTAGAATCCCCGCGTCTTCAGGAGATGCACATGAGATCGTTTGCACCCACCGCCCGCTCGCGGGTGCGGCGCCGGCCCAAGCGCGGGCACTATGACCGCGCGACGGTGTACGCCGTGCTTGATGCCGGCTTCGTGTGCCACGTCGGCTACGCGATTGGCGGCCAGCCCTACGTCACGCCGACCTGTTACTGGCGCGAAGGCGACGCGGTGTACTGGCACGGCTCGGCCGCCTCGCGCATGCTGCGCCACCTGGAAAAAGGCGTCGAATGCTGCCTCACTGTGACGCACGTTGATGCGCTCGTTCTCGCGCGCTCGGGCTTCAACCACTCGATCAACTACCGCTCGGCGATGCTCTTCGGGCGCGCGTGCAAGGTGGAGGACCCCGCGGAAAAGCTCGCGAAGCTCGAGGCGTTCGTCGAGCGCATGTTCCCGGGGCGCTGGCCGGGCCTGCGCCCGGTGACCAAGCGCGAGCTCAATGCGACGACGGTGCTCGGCATGCCGATCGGCGAGGCTTCCGCCAAGATCCGCAGCGGCCCGCCGCACGACGACGAGGACGACTACGCGCTGCCCATCTGGGCGGGGCTCGTCCCGGTGCGCCAGGTGGCCCGCGCGCCGGCCGATGACGGACGGCTCGCGGCTGGCTGCTCGAGGCCGCGCAACCTGCTCGATCTGTCGCACATCGGGCTCGGCCGGGCGCGCTAGAGCACGCCGATGGCGAGCCCGGCGGCGAACGTCGCGCCGAGCTCTTCGCAGGCGCGCAGCACCTCCGGCGTCACCTCGCGCAGCGCGATGATCGCCTCGTGCGCCTTGCGCAGGCGCAGCCCGGTGACGATGCGCTCGACCGAGGTTCGCGCGCCGACGCCGTCCTGGCCGGCGCTGATGAACAGCCCGTAGGGTCGCCCCTCGAGCTTGCCTTCGCAGGGATAGAACACGCGCTCGAGGAAGTCCTTCATCATGCCCGACATGTAGCCGAAGTTCTCCGGCGTGCCGAGCAGCAGCGCGTCGGCGGCGAGCAGGTCTGCCGGCCCCGCCTCGGCGGCGCGCTTCACCACCACGCGCACCGCGTCAGCGGCCTCGGCCTCGGCGAGGGCCGCGCGGGCGCCGCGCTCGGCCGCCTCGGCCATGTGCGCGGTCTTCACGCCGTGCGTGTGGTAGACGATGAGCAGCGTCTTCAAGATTTGAGGCGCGCGGCCGGATCCTGGCGGTAGAAGAGCGCGAGCTGCGCGTAGGCCTGCGGGTAGCGGCGGCGCGTCTCGTTCGGCGACTCGAAGAACGCTTCGCTCAGGACGGCGAAGAATTCCGCCGGGGCCTCGGCCGCGTAGGGATCGAGCCAGGTATCCTTGTTGCGGTCCACCGCGTCGCAGAAGCCGGCGTAGGCCTCGTCGAAGACGGCGCGCCAGGCGGCGCGATCCATGTCCTTATGGAGCGGCGGCACGCCGTCCGCCTCGCCGTCGCGCATGTCCAGCTTGTGGGCGAACTCGTGGATCACCACGTTGGCGTATTCGTCGTGCTGGGCGGCGTCCCAGGAGAGCACGACGGGCCCCCCGGGCCAGGACTCGCCCGCCAGCTCGTCGTCCCACTCGTGCAGCACGCCGCTCTCGTCGAGCTCGCTGCGCCGCACGCGGAAGTCGGAGGGGTAGACGACGATTCCGGTCCAGCCGTCGTACCAGTCCATCCCCACCTCGAGCACCAGCAAGCAGGCCTGCGCCGCGATCGCGAGGCGCATCGCATCGTCGATTGCCTGCCCGCGCACGCCCGAGAACTCCTTCTCGGCGAGGAAGACGAGCGCCAGCTCCTGCAGCCGTCGCGATTTTTCGGCGTCGAAACCGCGCAGGAAAGGCAGCCTCGCGAGCGTGCGGCGCCAAAGCGCGTCGTCGATGCGGTGGCGCGCGAGCACCCGCCGCCTGCGCCACGCCTTGAGCCAGCCCATGTCAACGCCGCCTGCCGTGCGCGGCCAGCCAGACGCCGGCGAAGATGAGCAGCATGCCGACCACGTGATAGGCGTGCAGGCGCTCGCCGAGGAACACGACCGCCATCAGGATGCCGAAGGGCGGGATCAGGTAGAGGTAGGCGCCCGCGCGCCCCGGTCCGATCGCCTGCACCCCGCGGCCCCACATCAGGAAGCAGGCCACCGACGGAAAGATGCCGAGGTAGAGCACCGTGAGCACCGGGCCCCAGGCGAGGGCCATGCGCCCCCCGGCGGCCAGGTCGGCGATGTAGATCGGCAGCATCGGCACCATGCCGGCGAGCGAGCAGGCCAGCAGGAAGCTCATGTGCGAGAGCGCGGGCGGCTTCCAGCGCAGGCCGACCGTGTACAGCGCCCACAGCGCGACGTTGGCGAGCAGGTACAGGTCGCCGCGGTTGATCTGCAGCGTCGCGAGCACGTGCGCATCGAGGCGTGCGACGATCGCCAGCACCCCGCAGAAGGACACCGCGACGCCGAGCAGCGCCTGCAGGCCGACGCGCTCGCCGAACAGCAGCAATGCGAACAGCGGGATGAGCGCGGGGGTCACCGACTGGATGAGTAGCGCGTTGGTCGCGGTGGTCTCCCGGATGCCGTAGTAGCCGACCATGTTGTAGATCGCGTTGCCCGTGAGGCTGAAGAACGCGATCGCCTTCCAGTGCGCGCGCACGACCGGCCAGTCGCGCGCGAGCTCGCGGCCGGCGAGCGGGACCAGCACCGCGATCGCGGTCGTCCAGCGCCAGAACGAGAGCGCCGCCGGCGTGACCTCCAGGTGCACCGCGCGCGCGACGATCCAGTGCCCGGCCCAGAACAGCGCGGTCAGGGCGAGCAGCAGGTGCGGCGAAACTTTGCGTGCGGCATCACGGTCAGACATCGGCGCCAGTACAATAACAGCATGGTCTCGGTCGTCCAGCTGCACCCGCAAAACACCGCCGCGGCGGCACTCGGTGCGGTGGCCGAGGGTCTTGCCGTCGAGGAGCGCGCGCTCGTCGCGCGCGCCCTGGAGTTCGCCGAGCCGCTGTACGCCGGGCAGGCGCTTTCCACCGGCGAGCCGGTCTGGTCGCACGCCCTCGGCCTCGGCGCGAGCCTGGCGGCGATCGGGCTCGATCCCGCGGGGCGCGCGGCGGGCGTGCTGTTCGCCGCGCCGAAATACCTCGGCGACGTGGAGGCGCTGCGCGAGGGCTTCGGCGAGGACATCGCCGCGCTCGCGACCGGGGTGGAGAAGCTCTACCAGCTGCGCGTGCTGACGCGCGGCTCGCCGGAGCAGCACCACGAGGTGCTGCGCAAGATGGTGCTCGGCATGGTCGAGGACGTGCGCGTGGTGCTGATCCGCCTGGCGAGCCGCACCCAGACGCTGCGCTGGTTCGCGAAGAACCCGGTGGCCGAGCGCGCGGCCTACGCGCGCGAGACGCTCGACATCTACGCGCCGCTCGCCAACCGCCTGGGCGTCTGGCAGCTCAAGTGGGAGCTCGAGGACCTCTCGTTCCGCTACCTCGAGCCGGAGCTGTACAAGAAGATCGCGGGGATGCTCGACGAGAAGCGCGTCGAGCGCGAGCACTACATCGAGAGCGCGATGGCGCTGCTCGCGGACGCCTTGCGCGGCGCCGGCGTCAAAGCCGAGATCGCGGGCCGGCCCAAGCACATCTACTCGATCTGGAACAAGATGCGCAGCAAAGGGCTCGACTTCTCCGAGCTGTACGACGTGCGCGCGCTGCGCGTGATCGTCGACTCGACCAAGGACTGCTACACCGCGCTCGGCGTGGTGCACGACCTGTGGCAGCCGATCCCGAAGGAGTTCGACGACTACATCTCGCGGCCCAAGGGCAACATGTACCAGTCGCTGCACACCGCGGTGATCGGGCCGGAGGGCAAGACGCTGGAAGTGCAGATCCGCACCGAGGCGATGCACCGGCACGCAGAGCTCGGCGTC
>DASPRX010000088.1:0-19945 GCA_035624235.1 Burkholderiales bacterium
GACCCCCGACGCCGAGCACGCCGTGTCGGCGGCCGACGCGCTGATGTACCAGGTCAAGTCGCGCGGCAAGGACGGCATCGCCTTCGGGCAGGAGCCGCCCGCCTGAGCTCGCCTCATCGGGTATCTTTGCGCCGATGTCCACGGTCATCTCCGTCAGCGACCTGTCGAAGACTTACGCGGGCGGCTTCCGCGCGCTCAAGCGCGTCAACCTCGAGATCCGCCGCGGCGAGATCTTCTCGCTGCTCGGGCCGAACGGCGCGGGCAAGACCACCCTGATCGGCATCATCTGCGGCATCGTCACGCCGGGCACGGGCAGGATCCTGGTCGACGGCCACGACATCCTGCGTGAGTACCGCGCCGCGCGCTCGCTCATCGGCCTGGTCCCTCAGGAGCTCACCACCGACGCCTTCGAGTCGGTGTGGAACGCGGTTTCGTTCAGCCGCGGGCTATTCGGCAAGCCGCCCGATCCCGCGCACATCGAGAAGGTGCTGAAGGATCTCTCGCTGTGGGACAAGAAGGACAGCAAGATCATCACCCTCTCGGGCGGCATGAAACGGCGGCTGCTGATCGCCAAGGCGCTGTCGCACGAGCCCCGGATCCTGTTCCTGGACGAGCCGACCGCGGGCGTCGACGTCGAGCTGCGGCGCGACATGTGGCAGCTCGTGCGCCGGCTGCGCGACGGCGGCGTGACGATCATCCTCACCACGCACTACATCGACGAGGCCGAGGAGATGGCCGACCGCATCGGCGTGATCCACAAGGGCGAGCTCATCCTGGTCGAGGACAAGGCCGAGCTGATGCGCAAGCTCGGCAGGAAGCAGCTCACGCTGCAGCTCGCCGCGCCGCTCGCGCGCGTGCCGCCGTCGCTCGCCGGCTACGGCCTGGAGCTCGCCGCCGGCGGCAGCGAGCTGATCTACACCTACGACGCGAACGCCGGACGAGAGGGCATCGCCGCGCTGCTCGCGGCGCTCGCCGGCTCGGGCATCGCGTTCCGCGACCTGCACACCACGCAGAGCTCGCTCGAGGACATCTTCGTCGGCCTGGTGAGCGATCGGCCGTGAACCTGCACGCCATTCGCGCGATCTACCGGTTCGAGATGTCGCGCACCCGCAGGACGATCATGCAGAGCATCGTCTCGCCGGTGATCTCGACCTCTCTGTACTTCGTCGTGTTCGGCGCGGCGATCGGCTCGCGCATCCAGCACGTCGAGGGCGTGAGCTACGGCGCCTTTCTCGTGCCCGGCCTGATCATGCTCTCGCTGCTCACGCAGAGCATCTCGAACGCCTCGTTCGGCATCTACTTTCCGCGCTTCACGGGCACGATCTACGAGCTGCTGTCGGCGCCCGTGTCCACGCTCGAAATCGTGCTCAGCTACGTCGGCGCGGCGGCCACCAAGTCGATCATCCTGGGCCTCATCATCCTCGCCACCGCGGCGCTGTTCGTGCCGCTGCGCATCGAGCATCCGGTCTGGATGGTTTTGTTCCTTGTGCTCACGGCGGTGACCTTCAGCCTGTTCGGCTTCATCATCGGCATCTGGGCCGACGGCTTCGAAAAGCTGCAGCTCGTGCCGCTGCTCATCGTCACGCCGCTCACCTTCCTCGGCGGAAGCTTCTACTCGATCCACATGCTGCCGCCGTTCTGGCAAACGGTGACGCTGTTCAATCCGGTGGTGTACCTGGTGAGCGGCTTTCGCTGGAGCTTCTACGGCCTCGCCGACGTGAGCCTCGCGGTGAGCCTCGGCATGACGCTCGCCTTTCTCGCCGCCTCGCTCGCCATCGTGGCCTGGATCTTCCGTACCGGCTACCGGCTGAAGACCTGACCGCGGCCTGTCGCCGCGGAAACGATCTGTTACCGATTGCCACAGCTCCCTGCGGCTCGGGCGGGCACGATGTGCCGTGAAAGGAGACGACACATGCGAATCCAAAGCAAACTGATCGCCGGCGGCGCGCTGCTCGCGCTGATGAGCGGAACCGCGCTCGCGCACAGCGACATCCAGCTCGGCCTGTCGCTCGGCATCCCCGCTCCGGTCTATGTCGCCCCGGCGCCGTCCTACTACCCGCCTCCACGCTATTACGCGGCCCCGCCGGCGCGCTACGTTCCGCCGCCGCCGGCTTACTACAGCACGCCGGCCCCGGTGTACTACGGCTCCGCCCCGGGCTTCTCGGTCTACTACGGGCCGTCGTACCGCCAGTATCGCGAAGGACGTGACTGGCACCACTACCGCGACCGCGATCGCCGGGACGACGACTGAGCGGCTGGGGGCTCGCCTTTACGCCGGATCCGGTGCCACGCGCACCATTCGCTTGCCGCGGTTTTTGCCGGCAAGCAGCCCGATGAGCGCGGCCGGCGCGTTCTCGAGGCCTTCGACGATGTCGTCGATAACCTTGATCGCGCCCTCGCCGACCCAGCGCCGCAGGTCGGCGTCGGCCTGCGCGTCCTGGGCGGCGAAGTCCATCACGATGAACCCTTCCATGCGCAGGCGCTTCACCACGATCATGCCCGGCACATTGCGCGGGCCGGCGGGCGCAGCGCTGTCGTACTGGCTGACCGCCCCGCAGCACACGACGCGACCCTTCTGGTTCATCTGGAAGAGCGCAGTCTCGAGGATGCCTCCACCCACGTTGTCGAAGTACACGTCGATGCCGCCCGGGCATGCCGCCTTGAGGTCCTTGAACAGATTTCCCGCCCGATAGTCGACGCAGGCGTCGAAACCGAGTGTCTCCTTGACCCACGCGCACTTGTCGGCGCCGCCGGCGATGCCCACCGCGCGGCAACCGAGCGCCTTGGCGATCTGGCCGACGTACATGCCGACCGAGCCGGCCGCCGCCGACACCGCGACCGTTTCACCCGCCTGCGCGCGCCCGACGCCGAGCAGGCCGTGGTACGCGGTCTTGCCGGCAATGCCGTAAACCGACAGCAGATGCGACAGCGGCCGCACGCGCGGCAGCTTGCGCGCGCGCCGCGCCTTGACCGCCGCGAGCTCGGCCCAGACCGATTCCGTCGCGACGACGTCGCCCAGCGCGAGCGAGGCGTCGCGCGACGCCACCACCTCGCCGATCGCGTAGGTCGGCATGACGTCGCCCGCCTTCACTGCGTCGCGGTAGGTCGCGCCCTGCATCCAGGCGCGATTCGCCGCGTCGATCGACATCAGGATCGTGCGGATCAGGACTTCTCCTTCCGCCGCGCTCGGCCGCGCGGCCTCGCGAAGCGCGAAGTGGGCTTCGCTCAGCGCGCCCTCGGGGAGCGTCCTTACCACGATCTGACGGTTGCCTGCCACTCAGCGGCCACCCTCTCGCATCAGCGGGATGATGACCTGCCGGAAGGCAGCGTCCCACGCCGCATCGGCACCGGGCGGCCAGGCCGCGCCGAGGCGCTCGCTCAGCGTCTCGATGAAGACGACCTTGAAGTTGTCCAGATCCTTCTCCGCGAGCGCGTACGGCTTGTGCGCGGCGCCGATGTTGTGCATGTGCGGTGCGATCGCGCGCCTGTCCTCGGACAGGCGCGCCAGAAGCGCCATCGTGTGCACCATCTTGTCGAGGTGCTTGGCGTCGAGCCGGTGCGGAAACAGCCGCCGATACCCGGGGAAGCGCTCGAAGAAGCGTGCGTAGAAGGCCTCGACGAACGCCACATGGTCATGGATGCTCTCCCAGGTCCGGGCGATCAGTTCGGTATTCATGGTTCGTCCCAAGTGCAGTCAGGCGTTCATCCCGGCGAGCACGCGCAGGTGTTGCACGACGCTGCGCCCGAGCGCCGACAGCGCATAGCCGCCCTCCAGCACCGAGACGATGCGCCCGCCGGCCGAGCGGTCGGCGACCGCCTTCACCTGCGCCGTGGCCCAGCCGTAGTCCGCGTCGGAGAGCCTGAGCATCGCCATGTCGTCCTCGGCATGCCCGTCGAAGCCCGCCGAGAATATGACAAGCTGCGGCTGGAAGGCCTCGAGCGCCGGGATCCAGGCCTCGCTCACCGCTTCGCGGAACTCCTTCGATCCCGCGCCCGCGGCGAGCGGCACGTTCACCATGTTCGGCGCCGGGTCCTCGGTGCCCGAGTACGGATAAAACGGGTGCTGGAAGGTCGAGGCCATGAGCACGCTCTCGTCGTGCGCGAAGATGTCCTCGGTGCCGTTGCCATGATGCACGTCGAAGTCGACGATCGCCACGCGCTCGAGGCCGTGCATGCGCACCGCGTGGCGCGCCGCGACCGCGACGTTGTTGAAGATGCAGAAGCCCATCGGCCGCGCGCGGCAGGCATGATGCCCGGGCGGGCGCACCGCGCAGAAGGCGTTCTCCGCCTCGCCCGAGATCACCAGGTCGGTGGCGAGCACCGCGGCGCCCGCGGCGCGCAGCGCCGCCGCGAGGCTGTGGGGATTCATCGCGGTGTCCGGGTCGAGGTGCACGGTGCCGTGCGCCGGCGCCACTTCGCGGATCGCGCGCACGTACTCGAGCGGGTGCACGCGCGCGAGCGCCTCGTCGCTCGCGAGGGGCGCCTCGTAGCGCGCCAGGAACTGCGCGACGCCGGATGCGATTAGCTGATCCTCGATCGCGCCGAGCCGCTCGGGGCACTCCGGATGATGCGCGCCCATGTCGTGCTTGAGGCAATCGGGATGCGTAATGAATGCGGTCGTCATGCGCGTGCAATCCGTCACGGAATCTTAGCCGAAAGCGCGGCGCCGCTGCGCGGGATCGCGAGGTCTTTCGAGTACAATCCTTGCATGCTGCTCCAGCGCCAGCTCAAGCCCGCGGCGCACGCGCCGGCCGAGCGCGTGCTGGAGGCCGCGGGCCGCGTGATCCTCGGCAAGACCGTACAGCTGCGCCTCGCGCTCGCCTGCCTGCTCGCGCGCGGCCACCTGCTGATCGAGGACCTGCCTGGCGTGGGCAAGACCACGCTCGCACAGGTGCTGGCGAAGCTCCTCGGCCTGCACTTCCAGCGCATCCAGTTCACCAGCGACATGCTGCCGGCCGACATCATCGGCGTGTCAGTCTACGAGCGCGAGTCGGGCAGCTTCAAGTTCCATCCCGGACCGATCTTCGCGCAGCTCATTCTCGCCGACGAGGTGAACCGCGCGACGCCGAAGACGCAGAGCGCGCTGCTCGAGGCGATGGAGGAGCACCAGGTGACCGCCGAGGGCGAGACGAGGAAGCTGCCCGAGCCGTTCTTCGTCGTCGCCACGCAGAATCCTTCCGAGCAGGTCGGCACCTTCCCGCTGCCCGAGTCGCAGCTCGACCGCTTCCTGATGCGCATCGAGCTCGGCTACCCGGGGCGCGACGCCGAGCGCGCGCTGCTCGCGGGAACCGACCGCCGCAACATGCTCGCCGCGCTCGAGCCGTGCATGACCCCGACCGAGCTGGCCGCCCTGCAGGCGAAGGCGCGTGCGGTGCACGTCGCCCCCGCGCTGCTCGATTACGTGCAGGCGATCGTCGCGCATACGCGCCGCTCACCGGACTACGCCGCCGGCCTGTCTCCGCGCGCTGCGCTCGCGCTGCTGCACGCGGCGCGCGCCTGGGCGTTGCTCGAGGGGCGCGACAGCGTGATCCCGGAGGACGTGCAGGCGGTGCTGGCGGGGGTAGCCGCGCATCGGCTGCGGCCGGCGCACGACGAGGCGCGCCGCGTCGACGTCGGCGCGCAATTGCTCGCCGCGGTACCCGTCCCCTAGACCTCGTCGGGCAGCTTCTGCTGCAGGAACTGCAGCACCGCCACCTCGTCGCGGCGCAGCGCCGGGCCGGCGCGGCGCGCGCGGCGCGCACTTTGCGCGGGCGGTTGCGGCACCGTCAGGCCGAGCAGGTAGGCGCGCACCAGCACCGGGTGCACGTAATACTTGCGGCACACCGCGCGCGTGTTCCCCAGGCGCTCGGCGACCACGTCGATCGCACGCACGATGTTGCGGTCGGCCTCGCGGCGGCTCGCCGCCGGGCCTGCCCCGCGCAGCTCGATCGCCGCGAGCATCGTTCCGCCCCAGGTGCGGAAGTCCTTGGCGGTTACCTCGCGCCCGGTGATCTCGCGCAGGTACGCATTCACGTCGTCGGAGGACACCGTCTGGCGCTTGCCCGCCTCGTCCAGATACTGGAACAGCTCCTGGCCGGGCAGGTCCTGGCAGCGCTGGATGATGCGCGCCAAGCGGGGATCTGAGAGCGAAATCGAGTGCTCGACGCCGCTCTTGCCGCGGAAGCCGAAGCGCAGCAGCGTGCCTTCGACGCGCACGTGCTTGCGACGCAGCGTAGTCAGGCCGAAGGAGCGGTTCTCGCGCGCGTACTCGTCGTTGCCGACGCGGATCAGCGTCCTGTCCAGCAGGCGCACCACCGTCGCGAGCAGCTGGCGGCGCGACAGATCTTCATGGCGCAGGTCGCGCTCGACGCGCTCGCGCACGAGCGGCAGCACCTCGCTGAACTCGAGCATGCGGCGGAACTTGGAGCGGTCGCGCGCCTCGCGGTAGAACGGATGATAGCGGTACTGCTTGCGCCCGCGCGCGTCGCGCGCCGTGGCCTGAATGTGGCCGTCGGGATCGGGACAGATCCACACGTCGGTCCACGCGGGCGGGATGGCGAGCGCGTTCAGTCGCCGCCTGAGCTTCGCGTCGGCGATGCGCGCGCCATCGGGCGCGTAATAGGCCCAGCCCTTGCCGGAACGCTTGCGGCGGATGCCCGCGACCCCATCGGTGACGTAGCGCAGCCCGGCGCGCGCGGCCGCCTTGCGGTGCTCGCGCGCCCACTGCGACGCCATCGCGCCGGGACCCGGGGGGTCAGTCCGGGCGCGCCGCGAACTTGCCGCTGCCGCCGAACAGTACCGCCAGGCCGCAAACGAGCAGCAGCACCTGGGTCTCGACCTGCCAGCCGCCAAACTTGTTGATCTGCAGCAGCCCCGTGCGATCCACGAGCACGATCGCGAAAATCATGTTGATCACGATCAGCAGGCCGCCGATGCGCGAGAACATGCCGACGATGACCAGCAGCGGCCCGAGCACTTCGCCCAGGTACACGGCGAAGGAAAGCTCCATCGGCAGGCCAAGCGCCGTGAGCTTGCCACCGATCCAGTCGAGCGCGGCCGGGTGAAACACCTTGTACACCCCGTGGAACAGCACCACGACGCCGAGCGCCAGGCGCAGCAGCAGTTTGCCGATGTCGTCGGCGAGTATGGGGTTGAAGAACATCGACGTGCCTCCTCCTGCAGATTGCGATGCCGCGAAGGATAGCCGAACTTGCCCCTTCCCCGCAGGCCGTACGGCGCAGGTTTGCGGCGGCGTGGCTGCGCCGAGGAAATATTTCGTTCTGGACCCTCCGTCCCCGGCCGAGGCGGAGCGCCGCGCTAGCGTGCGAACAGCGACCCGATCGTCGCCTGGATCGACTCGGCGGCGGCGCGCGGGTCGGGAGCGTCGCGCACCGGGCGGCCGACGACGATGTAGTCGGCGCCGTTGGCGAAGGCCTGTGCCACGTCCACCGTGCGCTTCTGGTCGTCCCCGGGCTTCTCGCCCGCCGGGCGGATGCCGGGGGTGACCACCAGCAGGCGCCCCCCCAGCTCGGCCTTGATGCGCGGCGCCTCGAGCCCCGAGGCGATGACGCCGTCGCAGTCCGCCTCGGCGGCGAGGCGCGCGCGCGACAGCACTAGCGAGGCCACGTCTCCGGTCCCGCCCATCTCCGCCAGGTCGCTCGCGTCGAAGCTGGTGAGCACCGTCACGGCGAGGATCTTCATCCGCCCCTTCGCGCGCGCCGCCGCCCGCATGATCGAGCGGTGCCCGTGCACGGTCAGGAACGTAGCGCCGCTCGCGCTCAGGTTCGCGGTCGCACGGCGCACGGTCTCGGGGATGTCGTACAGCTTGAGGTCGGCGAACACCTTGTTGCCGCGCGCCACCAGCCACTCGAGCAGCTCGAAGTAGCCGCCCGAGGTGAACAGCTCGAGGCCGATCTTGTAGAAGCGCACCGCGCCGCCGAGCCACTCGACGAGTGCGCGCGCCTCGGCCGCGGTCGGCACGTCGAGCGCCACGATGAGGCGCTCCTCGCGCGGGGGCACCGCGCTCATGCGGCCCTCTCCTCGAGCGCCAGCTGGCGCAACGTCAGGCCGAGATCGGCGTCGACGTGCTTCCAGTGCTGGTCGTAGGGCGCGGCGCCGTCCACGACCTGCGGATCGAGCACGAAGGCGCGGTACAGGTCGGCGAGCTTGATCGCGTCCGCCTCGCGCGCGAGCAGCCAGCCGTCCTTCTCGGTGCGCGCGGTCCAGCCGAGCGCCGCGGCACGCTCGAGCACGCGTTCGCAGCGGTAGGGCAGCAGGCAGAGCCGCGCGCCGAGCCGGCCGATGCCCGGCACCTCGCCGTCGCGCTGTGCGCGCGCCAGCGCCCCGAGCACCGCCACCGCGTCGCGCAGGTCCTGGCCGGGCCCCCGCTCGCGTTCGCCGCGCGCCGCACGGTAGCCGGGCAGCATCGCGGTGATGGTGGCGCCGAGCAGCACCACCAGCCAGGAGATGTACAGCCACAGCAGGAAGATCGGCAGCGTGGCGAAGGCGCCGTAGATCATCGAATAGGTCGGGAACCTTGCGACATACAGCCCGAAGCCGCGCTTGGCGAGCTCGAACATGACGCTCGCCACCAGCCCGCCGCTCAGCGCGTGCGCGAGCTCGATCCTGCGGTAGGGCACGACCAGGTACAGCCAGGTGAACGCCACCAGCGTGAACAGGAACGGCAGCAGGCGCAGCGCCGCCTCGGTGAACTCCCCGAGGGCCAGCACCCCGAGCGAGGCGCCGACCAGGAACGAGGTCATCGAGATGCTGGCGCCGACGAAGAGCGGGCCGAGCGTGAGCACGCTCCAGTACATGAGCAGCCGCTGCGCGAGCGGCCGGCGGCGCTGCACGCGGAACACGCGGTTCAGCACCTCGTCGATGGTGAGCATCAGCATGACGGCGGTGATGGCGAGAAAGGCGAGCCCGATGGCCGTCAGCCGCCCGGCCTTCTGGGTGAACGCGTTGATCTGCTTTGCGATCATGTCGACGCCGCGCGCATCGGGCAGGAAGTGCTTGACCACGTAGCCCTGCAGCGCGCCGATCGCCTCGTTGAACGCGGGAAAGGCGGTGCTCAATGCGAGCGCCACGGTAATCAAAGGCACCAGCGCGAGCAGCGTCGTGAAGGTCAGGCTGCCCGCCGTCTGCAGGCTGCGGCTGTCGACGAAGTGGCGCGCGGTGGCGGCGAGGAACTCGTGCGCCTCGTGCAGGACGTTCAGCCGCGGCGCGCGCGCGCGCGCGGGGTCGGTCGAGGGCTCTGCCATGGTATGCCGGTATGATACCTGCCCGTGGCCGAGATCCTGGTGCTCTACTACAGCGTCGGCGGTTCCGTGCGGCGCATGGCCGAGCTGATCGCCGACGGCGTCGAGCGCGTGCCGGGCGTGCAGGCGCGGCTGCGCACCGTGCCGCGCGTCGCGCCGGCGACCGAAGTGGCGGCCCCACCGGTGCCGCCCGCAGGCGCACCCTACGCCGAGCTCGGCGACCTCGAGCGCTGCACGGGGCTCGCGCTCGGCAGTCCGGCGCGCTTCGGCAACATTGCCGCGCCGCTCAAGCATTTCCTCGAGGGCACGACGACGCTGTGGCACTCGGGCGCGCTCGCCGGCAAGCCGGCCTGCGTGTTCACCTCGGCCGGCAGCCTGCACGGCGGGCACGAGACGACGCTCGTATCGATGATGCTGCCGCTGCTGCATCACGGCATGCTGATCGTCGGCCTGCCCTATACGCAGGCCGAGCTGAACGCGACGCGCGACGGCGGCACGCCCTACGGCGCGAGCCACTTCGCCGGCACCGCCGACGACCGGCCGATCACCGAGGCCGAGCGCGCGCTGTGCATCGCGCAGGGGCGGCGCCTGGCCGAGGCCGCGCTCAAGCTGTCGCGATGAAGCTCGCGCGCATGGTCGCGAGCGGCTCGCTCGTCGCGCTCGTCGCGCTGTGCCTCGCCTGGGAGCTGTGGCTCGCGCCGCTGCGCCCCGGCGGCTCGCTGGTAGCGCTCAAGGCGCTGCCGCTCGCGCTGCCGCTCCCCGGGATTCTTGCCGGCCGGCGCTACACCTACCAGTGGTCCGGCATGCTGATCCTGGGCTACTTCACCGAGGGCGTGACGCGCGCCTTCGCCGAGCGCGGCCTGTCGCAGCTGCTCGCCGGCGCGGAGATCGCGCTCAGCCTCGCGTTTTTCGCCGCGGCGCTGGCCTACTCGCGGCTCTCTCGAGCAGCCGCCTAGCCGCGGCGTACACCGGCACCTCGACCAGCCGGCCGCCGACGCGCGCGCGCCCCGCGCCTCTTGCGCGCGCCCGCTCGAAGGCCTCGACGATGCGCCGCGCGCGCGCGAGCTCCGCCGCCCCGATCGTGAACGCACGGTTCACCGCCGCGGCGTGCGCGGGATGAACGAGGCTCTTCATGCGGTAGCCGAGCGAGCGCGCGGCGCGCGCCTCGGCCGCCGCGCCTTGCACATCCGAGAAGGTGTAGGGACAGTCGATCGCCTCGACGCCGGCGGCGCGGCACTCGACGAGGAACCGCGCGCGCGCGTAGGCGAGCTCCGCCGCGCCGCGCGTGCGCTCGGCGCCCAGGTCGGCCACCATGTCCTCGCTCGCCATGAGCAGCGCCGTGACGCGCGGGCTGGCGCGCGCGATCTCGCCGGCGCGCACCAGCCCGACCGCCGACTCGACGTTCGGCACCAGCTCGACGCCGTGCGCGAGCGCGGCGAGCGCCTGCACCTGCTCCGGGCGCGCGACCTTCGACATGAGCACGATGTCGGGCTCGCCGGCCAGCACCGCCGCCAGGTCCTCGCGCCCGCAGGTCTCGAGCGGATTGACGCGCACCGCGGCGAGCGCTCCGGCGGCGCGCCAGCGTGCGTAGAGCGATGGCGCAAGCGCGCGCGCCCGCGCGCGCAGCTCGGGCGGCGTGAAGTCCTCCAGCTCCTGGATCAGCACGTCGGCGCCGCAGCGCGCCGCCGCCTCCTGCGCGCGCTCGTCCGCGCCCGGTACGAACAGCCAGCTGCGCCGGGGATGGCCCGAAGCCGGGTTGCGCTTGCTCATGCGCCCGACCATAGCGCGCCGGCCGGCCAGCGTCGAGCCGCCGGGATAGCGTATCGTGCTGCGGTGTTGGGCATCGTGGCCCCATCGAAAGGAGAACCGCCATGACCACCCCCGCATCCCCTCTGCGCACCGCCCTCGCCTCGCTCGCCCTCGGCCTCGCCGGCGCCGCCCAGGCCGGCCCCGGCGACATGAGCTTCTTCGTCACCAGCACCGGCTCCGGCAAAGGCGCCGATTTCGGCGGCCTGGCAGGCGCCGACCGGCATTGCCAGGCCCTGGCCGCCGCCGCAGGCGCCGGGCAGCGCGCCTGGCGTGCGTACCTGAGCACGCAGGGTCCGGGCGCCGTCGACGCGCGCAGCCGCATCGGCCGCGGCCCCTGGCAGAACGCGAAGGGCGTCGTCGTCGCGCGCAGCGTGGAAGAGCTGCACGGCGAGAACAACCTGAGCAAGCAGACGGCGCTAGACGAGAAGGGCCAGCTCGTGAACGGCCGCGGCGACCAGCCGAACCGGCACGACATCCTCACCGGCTCGCAGTCCGACGGTACGGCCTATGCCGACGCCTCGGACCACACTTGCCGCAACTGGACGAGCAGCACGGACGGCAGCGCGCAGCTGGGGCATCACGACCGCCTCGGCCTGCGCGACGACGCGGCTTCTCACTCCTGGAATTCGTCGCATCCTTCGCGCGGCTGCAGCGACGAGGCGCTTCGCTCGACCGGCGGCGCGGGACTGCTCTACTGCTTCGCCGCGAACTGACGGGCGCCGCTCAGCCGCGCGGCGCGCGCTTTGCGGTGACCTCGATCTCGATGCGGATGCGGGGATCGAGCAAGCGCGCCTCGATCATGGTCGCCGCCGGGCGCACCTCGCCCAGCCAGCGGCGCAGCACGGGCCAGCAGCGCTCGAACTCGGACGCCTCGCGCAGGATATACGTGACGCGCACCACGTCGGCGAGCGACGCGTCGGCCTGCGCGAGCGCCTGCGCGATGTTCTTCAGGCACTGCTCGGCCTGCGCGGCCACGTCGTCGGCGATGGTCATGCTGGCGTAGTCGAAGCCTGTGGTGCCGGACACGAACACCCAGTCGCCGTCGGCCACCGCGCGCGAGTAGCCGATTTCGCGCTCGAAGCTCGAGCCGGAGGAAATGAGTTTGCGGCTCACGTCGCGCTCACCGGCCTGCGTCCGGCTTGTCCGTCTTCAGGAGCCACCTGCCCAGCAGGGCGAACGCCAGGGCCACGCCGCCGAGGAACGCCCAGAACAACGCGAAGCCCCTGCCGTCGGCCCTCTGCGCCGGGTCGGCGACGTCGCCGAGCGAAACGAAGCCGTTGATTGCAACCGCGAAGCATATCGCCGCGAACACCGTCGCGATCACCACGGTCATCTGCATCGAGATTCTCAAAGCGCCTTTCTCTCCGCCAGGCTCAGCTCCAGGAAGACGGTGCCCGGCACGGGGTTGAAGCGGTACGCCGGAATCGCCTCGAAGCCCAGAGTCGCGTACAGGGCCTGGGCCTCTTTCATGTCGGGCAGCGTATCCAGACGCAGGCGAGCGTAGCCGAGCCGCCGCGCGGCCGCAACGATGCCTTCGGCCAGCAGCCGCCCCGCGCCGCGCCCGCGCGCGGCGGGCCTGACATACAGGCGCTTGACCTCGCCGACGCCCTCGGCGATGCGCCGCAGCCCGATGCAGCCGAGAAGGACGCCGTTCTCCTCGGCGAGCAGGAACGCTCCGGCTGGCGGACCGTACTCTTGCGGCAGATGCGCGAGCTCGTGCTCAAGATCCTGGAAGCACAGATCGACCTTCAGCGCCGCCGCGTACTCTTCGATGAGCTCGCGCGCCAGGCGCCACTCGCCCTCGGACTGCGGCTGCGTCAGGCGGATCATGCCTCGGCGACCGGTTCAAAGTGCTCCACCGCGGGAAACGGGTCGTAGAAATGGTGCAGCAGGGCCTTCCATTTCTGATACTGCGGCGATTGCCGGAAACCCACGACGTGGTCCTCGAGCGTCTGCCAGCGGACGAGCAGAGCGTAGCGGTTCGGCGCCTCGACGCAGCGCTGCAGCTCCAGCGACTCAAACCCCGGCATCGACGAAATGATGTGTTTTGCCTCGGCAAAGGCGCTCTCGAAGGCTGCGACCTGGCCCGGAATCACGTTCAGGATCGCAATCTCCAAGACCATGGTCACCTCGCGTCCCGACCCGCGACGAGCGCGGGCAGCTCGGACATGCTGTGAAATACCCTGTGCGCTCCGGCCGCCCTGAGCCTGCCGTCGGGCGCACTTCCCGAGAAACCGTAGACCGACATGCCTGCCGCCAGCGCCGCCGCTATTCCGCTCACGCTGTCCTCGATCACCAGGCACACCGCCGGCGAAACGGCGAAATGCCTGGCCGCATGCAGAAAGAGATCCGGATAGGGCTTCCCGCGCGCCACATCGGCCAAGCTGAACATGCGCCCCTCGAACCGCGGGAGCAGCGACGTGATGCCCAGGGTCTTGCGCATCTTTGCGTGCGGTCCGTTCGAGGCGATGCAGTACGGAATGGCGATCTGGTCCAAGGCCGCTTCGATTCCCGGCACCGGCCGGAGCTTAGCCTCGAGTGCAGCGAACGTGCGATCGCGGTAGTTCGGCACGAAGTCCTCGGGCAACGCCCTGCCGAGCAATTCGGCGATGAGCTCGAGCGTGCGGTTGAACGTGGTGCCGATGAACCGTTCATTGGCCTCCTCCGCCTCGACGACTACGCCCAGCTCGTTCAGCATCTCGGTAAGCACGCGCATCGTGATTGGCTCGCTGTCGACCACGACTCCATCGCAGTCGAGAATCAGAAGCTCGAAGGGGGATAAGCGCCGAAGCATTTAAAGTTCCAAGTACCAGAGGCACGCGCCCGTCCTGGCGAGTCGCTTGCTAGGCCGCAGTCCCATCATCGCGGATAAGCCTCTTTCCGAGACTGACAATTTCCTCCTGCGCATAGCCAATCGCGCGATAGAACGCGAGCGCCTCGGCGTTGGGTGAGCGCACCTGGATATTCACCTTCGGGCAGCCGAGGCTCAACAAAAGATGCTCAACCCGTTCCATCATCGCACGCCCGTACCCTCGACCGCGTGAGCCCGGCGCGACCGCGAGGTAGTTCACCCAACCCCGGTGACCATCGTAGCCCGCCATGGCTGTCGCGATCACCTGGCCATCAAGCGTGCCCACCAAGAACAGCTCTGGCTGGACCGAGAGCTTGCGCGCGATGTCTTTTCGAGGATCGTTCCAAGGCCGCGTAAGACCACACTCCTCCCACAAGGATACGACTGCACGTTCATCGCTCGGCCTATAAGCCCCTATTTCCATATTGCTGCGTCTTGACGCCCGCGTTAACCGGCAGCCGCTCGGCAGAAGAACGCGGCCAGCTCACATTTGACGCTCGGAGGATCGAACATTCGTTAACCCCCTTGTGCGGTCGTTCGGACCAACACGCAGTGAACCGCCGGTGGAGCGCACTCCGCACATCACTCCTTTGCCGCAACCGTAGCCATTTCAATTATTTCGCCGTCTACGCCTGATTCCGACGGATTGTGAACTAGCACCTTTGCGGCCTCGATCGCGACAACGCAGGCGTCTTTGCCTGGCGCATCGGAGAAGACTGTCCGCCCCAACGCGTCAAAGAACCGCTTCAGCAAATTGTCGAGATCGGTGCCGTACGGATTTGAATCATGGAACTTGTCTCTTGAGAGCCTGAAGGTAACTCTTACCAAGCAGGGCCCGGAGACCTTTTTAAGTCCGCTTGTGCCTTTAACGATGGCCTCGCTCCAAACCTTTCTCCCCTCGACATTGCCTGTGGCCTTCATGTGAGGGTACGGGACACCGCGTACACGAAAGCGTTGGGACTTGATCATGAGTGCTGATAGCCAACTCTATATCTACTACATGGTCAGATTAGCTGCTGAATGCCACATCTACGGCGACCCACTCACCCTCCGCCTTCAATCCTGATGCGGGCGAAGAACTGCGGAAGCTGCGTGGACAGCAGCCTGTCGATCTGCCCGGCCCTGGCCTGGAACACGAACGGCCGGCGCGGATAGATGCGGTCGTTCACCCAATGCTCGGACCAGTCGGCGGTGGTGGCGACGCATTGCTCGGCGAACCCGGTCAGGCCGTAGCGCTCTTCCTGCTCCAGGCATCCCGAGAGGAACACGTCCACGTAGGACTGCACGATCGGGTACTTCTCGTCCGGCAGCGCGACGCTCGCCGGTTTGTTGACATAGATCCAGATCTGCCCGTCCGGCACGGATTGCGCGGCGGGTTCGAGCGCCTTGACGTCCTCGGACGGCACACGCGTGCGGCAGTAAGACCGCTCGCGCCGGTCGGTCGCGACGAGCTCGGCCGCATCGACCCGGTAGATCACCGCGTTCAGGCGGCTTTGCGGGTCGGGTAAGACGCCGAGGAAGGTGGTGCTGAACCCGATCGGCGCGCCCCGGGCGTACCAGCCGCGCCTGAAGCCCTTGATCTCCACCGGATGGGCCGGCCCCGCGTGCGGCGAGGTGTGCTCGCGCGATTCGTCCTGCATGAGGCTGCCGTAGCCGGCGATGTACTGCGGCCGGCCCGGGTCCGGCGCGACCCCGCATCCGCCGCCCGCGTCCGCGCCGAAGGCGCGCGGCGCGACGGCAGCAAGGACCAACAGCGCCACGCCGACGTGCTTGCGCACTTTCATCTTGCCGGAGCGCCCTCTTTCAGGCGACGATCGCAATGCCATGGTCCTCCCGTTCGGTGAGGATCTCGAATGCGGCCCGGTGCTTCGTCGTCAACCTGCGCGTCGGCCGTCCCGCCTGCTCGAGTACCAGCTCGCACGCTGCGAGCTTGGTGTTGAGACAAATTTTCCGGCCCCCTGGAGGATTATCGTAGACAAGCCCGACGAAAGCAGCCTTCGGAGCCTCGATGAATGCCGAGACGCGCAGCCTCGAGGTCGCGGACTCGATGCGCCATGAGCGGAAATCGAATTGCCCGCGTGCGCGGAGCGCCTGCGCGGGGCCGTTGAGGCGAACCTCGCCATCCTCCGTGCGCAGGACGAGCATGGTCAGTGCAGGACTCCAGAACGGGCCGAGCTTGAGCCGCGCCGTCGCGCACTCGAGGAACGTATCCGGCGCGCCGTCGAAGCCGCACACCTGTCCCCAGGCGTAGGAATCGGTGTGCCTGCTGCCCCAGTTGTGGTTCTGGCTCCCCACCCAGCGCTCCACGCCGATCGACTCGCCGTTGACCGTCAGCACGCCTTCGAACACCGCGTTGGGCGTCCCGACCAGCGCCTTGGCCTTGGGGAATCCGCGCTTGTAGAACGCGGCGGGCAGGAGCAGTAGCGGCGGCTGGGTTCCCGCGTAGCGCAGATCCCACTGCAGCGCCTGCGTGCGCGACCGCGCCAGTCCCGTCAGGCGATCTTCCCGCAACACCGCCTCGCCAATGCGTATCTCGAGCCCGCTCGGCGAGAATTCGCACGCGCCGATGGGAAAGACCTCCTTGGCGACTGCGATGCGCGCGCGCTCGCCGTCGAAGTAGATCGCCCACAGCTCGCCGACCGCGTCGCGCGGGCGCCCTTTGGGCGAAAACACGGTGTAGCGGATCCAGAAGGCGAGCGGGCGGCCAGGGTGGTTGGCGCGCAGGAAGTAGCTCTCGTAGTGCCCGGCCGGATCGTCCGGCAGATAGCGGCAGCGGTTCGAGTCGGTACGGAGCTCAGGCACCGCTCGAGACGAACTCGACATCGGGAATCCAGTTTCGCTGCCGACGGGAAAGGCGGTCGTCCCGGCCTTCGCCGTCGAAGCTCGCGGAGGCCCGGTTTAGCAGCGCCGCGTCGACGTCCTCGAACGCGTTCACGCTGACCACCGCGTAGACGCGCCCGCCGATCCGGCTCGTGACGACCGGCACCACGCCGCATCTGGAGCAGACGTGGAAGTCGGCCGTCTTCGTGCCGAACGCGTAGGTGCTGACCAGAGAGGGATCCGCCACCGTGATCTTGAGCGACCCAGTCGGGCAGGAGGTCCACACCCCGCCGTGCTTCGTGCAGAACGAGCACGTGCAGGCGCGCGCGGGGATCTGCGCAGGCTCGGGCTCCCAGCGCAGGGAGAACCTGATGTTTCCGCAGTGGCAGCGCCCGCTGATCAGCATGGTGGTCCTGCGGGCGAGCCTTCAGGAGGCCTCTTCGTCGGAGGCCGCGAGCGAGGGCAGCCCGTCGATGCTGCGCACGTTCTTCTCGCGGCGGTACGCTTGCAGCCCCTGCGGGCCCCGCGTTTCCGCCCAGCGCGGCAGCGCCACGCGCTCCTCCACTCCGGCAAAAATCGGCACCCCGTAACCGCACGAGTCGCTTATCCGGCTCACTTCGACGTCGACGATCGCGCGTGCGCCGAGTTGTCCGGGAAAGCGCGCGTGCAGCTCGGGCCACTCGCCGGACGCCGGCGTGACCACATTTCCCGCGCCGTGCAGGCGCACGATCTTCGGCGGGCCGGAGAACGCGCAGAACATGAGCACGATACGGCCGTTCTCGCGCAGGTGCGCGATCGTCTCGGCGCCGCTGCCGGTCAGGTCGAGGTACGCCACGCGGCGCGGTCCGAGGACGCGCAGCGTGTCGAGCCCCTTGGGCGAAACGTTCACGTGCCCCTTGGTCGAGAGCG
Organism: Burkholderiales bacterium; assembly: GCA_035624235.1. Classification (GTDB taxonomy): domain Bacteria; phylum Pseudomonadota; class Gammaproteobacteria; order Burkholderiales; family SG8-39; genus DAHVFK01. Next base: position 17,629 of record DASPRX010000088.1, read on the forward strand.
GGGCGCTGCCGACGAAGAACATTTTCTGTGCCGCGAGCCAGGTGGACAGCTCGGGCGTGATTTCTGCGTAGACCTTCCCCATGTGCGACGTCTCCCTAGGCTCGCGGCCTGCCGTAATGCTGCTGCGCCCAAACCACCGTGGCGCGCGCGGCGGTCTCTGCAGCGATGGGCTTGGCCGAGAAGCGCTCGCGGTAGCGGCGGTCGTCGACCACGAACGGCTCGTCCCACTGATACATCATCTCGTTCAGCTCGCGCACCAGCGGCACGAACAGGCCGAGCGCGCGCAGCGCCGCCCTGGGGATCTTGCTCACGTGGATCGGGCGCCCGAGCGCCTGCGCGCAGCGCGCGGCCAGGTCGCGCAGGGTGCCGGCCGGCTGGCAGGGCAGCATCCAGGCGCGCCCGAGCGCGTCGGCATGCGCGCGCCCGAGCTGCGCCAGGGCCGCGGCGACGTCCGGGATGTAGTGGTAGGTGTGCACCGCGTCCGGGTCGACCGGCGACCAGACCTCCTTGCCGGCGAGCGCGCGCTTCCAGAAGAAATCGCCCAGGTAGGTGAGCGTGCCGCGCGGGCCGTAGAAATCGGAGGCACGGCCCGCGACCGCGACCACCTGGCCCTTCCTGTGCGCGTCGAACAGCCTCTCCGCGGCGCGCGCGCGGATCTCGCCCTTCCTGCTGCACGGAGTGACCGGCGTGTCCTCGTTCAGCTGCCGTCCCTTGGGGCGTCCCAGCATGTACAGGTTGTCGAGCACCACCAGGCGCGCGCCCACGCCGCCCGCCGCCGCGATCAGGTTGTCCAGCACGCGCGGCACAACCTCGGCCCAAGCAGCCGTGTCGTACGCCGGGTTCATGCAGTGGTACACGGCCTGCGCCCCCTCGCAGGCGCGCGCGCAGAAGCCGGCATCCAGCGCGTCGCCCGGCAGTAGCTCGGCGCCGGGCGCCACCTCGCCGTGCGAGCGGCGCACGACGCGCACGCGCTTGCCTTCCTCGATCAGCTTCGCCGCGAGGGGTGTGCCGACCTGGCCGGCGCCGAAGACGACGTGCATCGCGTGCCTAAGGCTGCGGGCCGGTCGTCATGCTCATGCTGCAAATGCTACAGCTGGTGCTGCGGGTTGAGCTTGTGCATTTTGCTCTGCAGGCGGTTGAGCGCGCTCACGTAGGCCTTCGCCGAGGCGACGATCACGTCGGTGTCGGCGCCCACGCCGTTCACCACCCGGCCGCCCTTGGCGAGGCGCACCGTCACCTCGCCCTGCGACTCGGTGCCCTGCGTGACCGCGTTCACCGAGTAAAGCAGCAGCTCCGCCCCGCTCTTCGCGATCGACTCGATCGCCTTGAATGTGGCGTCGACCGGCCCGTCGCCCTGCGCCTCCGCCCGGCGCTCGGCGCCGCCTTCGGCGAGCACCACGCTCGCGTGCGGGCGCTCGCCCATGCCGCTCGCCTGGCTCATGGTGACCAGCTGCCAGTGTTCGTCGCTCGCCATGCCGGCTTCCTGCGACACCAGCGCCTGCAGGTCCTCGTCGAAGATGTCGGCCTTCTTGTCGGCGAGGTCCTTGAAACGCTGGAAGGCCCTGTTGTAGCCGTCCTCGGAGTCGAGCTCGATGCCGATCTCCTTCAGGCGCTGCTTGAAGGCGCTGCGGCCTGAGAGCTTGCCGAGCACGATCTTGTTGGTGCTCCAGCCGACGTCCTCGGCGGTCATGATCTCGTAGGTCTGGCGCGCCTTGAGCACGCCGTCCTGGTGGATGCCCGAGGCGTGCGCGAACGCGTTCGCCCCTACCACCGCCTTGTTCGGCTGCACCACGAAGCCGGTGATCTGGCTCACCAGGCGCGAGGTCGGCACGATCTGCGTGGTGTCGATCTGCGACTCGAGATGGAAGAAGTCGTTGCGCGTGCGCACCGCCATCACCACCTCCTCGAGCGAGGTGTTGCCGGCGCGCTCGCCAAGGCCGTTAATGGTGCACTCGATCTGGCGCGCGCCCCCGATCATCACTGCGGCGAGCGAGTTGGCTACCGCCATGCCAAGGTCGTTGTGGCAGTGCACGCTCCACACCGCCTTGTCCGAGTTCGGGATTCTTTCGCGCAGCCGCTTGATGAACTCGCCGAACTGCTGCGGCACCGCGTAGCCGACCGTGTCCGGAACGTTGATCGTGGTGGCGCCCTCCTTGATCGCCACTTCGAGCACGCGGCACAGGAAATCGGGCTCCGAGCGGCTGGCGTCCTCGGGCGAGAACTCGACGTCCGGGCAGGCGTTCTTCGCGTAGCGCACCGACAGGCGTGCCTGCTCGAGCACCTGCTCGGGGCTCATGCGCAGCTTCTTCTCCATGTG
>DASPRX010000042.1:0-7639 GCA_035624235.1 Burkholderiales bacterium
GACATCGCGGCGCACGGCGTGCCGGAGGACCTGGTGACGGCCGCCAAGCGCGGCGAGCGCGCGCAGGCCGAGCTGGCGAAGAACTCGATCCCCGGCCTCGCCGCGGTGTGGTCCGAAGCGCTCGCGGTCGAGGGCCGCGGCTCGCCCGACGAGGACCTGCAGGCCATCGAGCGCGTCACGCCCGGGGACGTCGCGCGGCTGGCGCAGACCGCGCTCGCCCCCGAGCACGCGCTGGCGGCGATCCTCACCCCGCAGTCCTCGGGCAAGCCGGTGTCGGCGAGCCGCTTCGGCGGCAAGGAGTCGTTCGCGCCCTCGCGCCCCGCCCCGGCGCCGCTGCCCGCCTGGGCGCGCGCCGCGGTCGAGCGCATTGCGCCGCCGCGCTGGACGCTCGACCCGGTGAGCACGCAGCTGCCCAACGGCATCCGCCTGATCGTGCAGCCCGAGACGATCAGCGACACGGTGAGCGTCTACGGGCACGTGCGCAGCCGCCCTTCCCTCGAGGTGCCGCCCGGCAAGGAAGGGCTGAGCGGCGTGCTCGAGGATCTGTTTTCCTACGGCACGACGACGCTCGACCAGGCCGCCTTCCAGAAGGCGCTCGACGACATCGGCGCCAGCGAGTCGGCCGGCACGGACTTCTCGCTGCAGGTCCTGACCGCGCACTTCGCGCGCGGCATGGAGCTGCTGGCGCAGAACGAACTCGATCCCGCGCTGCCGGAGAGCGCCTTCCGCGTCTTGCGCGGCCAGGCGGAAGCGGCGCTGCCGGGCGCGCTGCAAAGCCCCGGCTTCCTCAGCTCGCAGGCGCTCAAGGCGGCGCTCTTTCCTGCGGGCGACCCCGAGCTGCGCCACGCCACGCCTGCGAGCCTGCGCGCGCTGACGCTGGCGGACGTGCGCGACTATTACCGGCGTGCGTTCCGCCCCGACATGACCACGATCGTCGTGGTCGGCAACATCAGCCCGCAGCGCGCGCGGGAGATCGTGCAGCGCAGCTTCGGCGCCTGGCGCGCCGCGGGCGCCCCCCCGCAGGTCGAGCTGCCACCGGTCCCGTTGAGCCGCGGGAGCAGCACGGCCGTGCCCGACGCGAGCCGCGTGCAAGTGAAGGTCATGCTCGCCGAGACGCTCGCGATCGCGCGCAGCGACCCCGACTACGAGGCGCTCCAGCTCGGCAACGCGGTGCTCGGCGGCGGGTTCCTGGCGAGCCGCCTGTACCACGACCTGCGCGAGCGCGCGGGCCTCGCCTACTACGTCGGCTCGAGCTTCGACGTCGGCCGCACGCGCGCGCTGTACGTGGCGAGCTACGCCTGCGATCCGCCCAAGGTGTCCCGGGCCCACGCCATCATCGAGCGCGACCTGCGCGACATGCAGACGACGCAGGTCGACGCGCGCGCGCTGCGCCAGGCGAAAGCGCTGCTGCTCAAGCGCATCCCGCTCGCCGAGGCGAGCGTCGACGGCATCGCCGGGGGCCTGCTCGAGCGCGTGGCGCTCGGCCTGCCGCTCGACGAGCCGCGCCAGGCCGCCGAGCGCTACGCCGCGCTCGACGCCGCGCAGGTGCGTGCCGCCTGGGCGAAGTGGCTGCGCGTCGACGCGCTCGCCCAAGTCAGCGTGGGTCCGGCGCCGCGCTGAACCGGTCGAGCACCTCTCCCGGCCCGGCCGCGAGCGGCGCGTAGTCGCGCCCGTCGTGCACCTGCACGCCGTTCACCCAGACGCCGTGCACCCCGAGCGGCCGCCGGATCATGCGCGCGCCGCCCCCCGGCAGGTCGGCGCGCCGCTCCAGCGGCGACACGCCGACGCGCGCCGGATCGAACAGCAGCAGGTCGGCCGCCCAGCCCGGCGCGATGCGCCCGCGGCCGGCGATGCGGTACTTCGCCGCCGGATCGCTCGTCAGCCTGCGCACGCCCTCCGCAAGCGTGAACGCGCCCGTTTCGCGCACCCAGTGCGCGAGGAAGTGCAGGCCGAAGCCCGCGTCGCAGAAATAGACCAGGTGCGCGCCCGCGTCCGACAGCGCGACCACGCCCGCCGGATGCCTGAGCAGCGGCGCGACGCCCGCGTCGTCGTTCTGGTACAGCTTGGCGACCAGCTGGCGCTCGAGCGGCTGGTCGAAGAAGTAGTCGAGCGGATCCCTGCCCGCCTCGGCCGCGAGGCGCGTGAGCGGCACGCCATCGATCTCGACCTGCGACCAGTCGCCGTAGAAGAGGATGCCCTGGCCGGGACGCGCCAGGTTCTCGCGGAAGCGCGCGCGGAACGCGGGATCCGCGTAGATCGCGGCCCGCGCCTCGCGCGGCGCACGCTTCACGCGCTCGAAGGCGTCGTGCGAGTACAGCAGGTACGGCTCGGCGAGCGTGAAGTCGAACGAGAGCGGCTGGCAGGCGGTGTGGATGTAGAGTTCGCGGCCGCGCGCGAGCGCGGCCGCGCAGCGCTCGTAGTACGTGAGCGCACGCCCCGGGTCGGCGCGGTTGTGCATCGTGAGCACGGTGACGATGAACGCCGGGCGCCCGGTGGCGGCCGCGATGCGCTCCATGTACTCCGGCGAGGCGCGCGGGCCGGTGGCCATGACGAACACGCCGCGCCCCGCGGCGCCGAGCTCGCCGGCGAGCGCGTCGAGCTCGGCGTCCGTCGAGATCGTCGAGGGCATCGGCCGCCCGCCCCAGCCGCTGTGGTTGGGCGAGAAGGACGAGGCGAAGCCGATCGCGCCCGCGGCGAGCGCCGCGCGCACCTCGGCGCGCATCGCGCCCAGCTCCGCGCGCGTCGGCTCGGCGCGCGTCGACGCATCCTCGCCCATCACCGCAGTGCGGATGGTAGAGTGCTGCGCCAGCACCGCGACGTTGGCGTACGGCCTTGCGCGCCGCAACTGCGCCAGGTAGTCGGCGAAGGACTCGAATTCCCAGCGCGTGCCGGCGCCGAGCGCGCCGAGGTCCATGCCCTCGACCACCGACAAGTTCTTCACCATCGTTTCGCGCAGCCGCGCAGGGCACGGCGCGATGCCGAAGCCGCAGTTGCCGAGCACCGCGGTGGTGACGCCGAGCGAGGGCGACGGCGAGAGCGTCGGGTCCCAGGTCGCCTGCGCGTCGTAGTGCGTGTGCACGTCGACGATGCCCGGCATAAGCGCGAGACCCTCCGCGTCGAGCGCGCGCGCCGCGTCGCCGGCGCCGATCTTGCCGATTCTTGCAATGCGTCCGTCCTGCAGCGCAACATCCGCGCGCCGGGGCTCCCCGCCGCCGCCGTCGTACACCGTCGCGCCGCAAATCGCGAAATCGTGCATGCGCGCACGCTAAGGGCTCGCCGCGCGCGTGTCAAAAGCTGTCACACGCGCGCCGCGGCGCGCGCGGCGCAGCACAATGACGTTTGTCATGACCCGCGCGCCCGACAACCTGCGTGCCGACGAAGTGCAGCTGCGCCAGATCCTGGACGCGGTGCCGGCGCTCATCGCCTACGTCGACGTGAGCGAGACCTACCGCTTCGCCAACCACGCCTACGAGAGCCTGTTCGGCCTCGATCCCGCGCGCATGATCGGCCAGACCATGCGCGACGTGCTCGGCGAGAAGTATTCCGAGGCGAAGCCCCACATCGAGGCGACGCTCGCCGGCCGGCGCACCATGCACGACCGCCTGGTAATTGCCAACGAGCGCAGCCGCTACCTGCACAACGTGTACGTGCCGCATATCGCCCCGGACGGCTCGGTGCTCGGCATGTTCATCCTCGCGGTCGACATTTCCGACCGCAAGGCACTCGAGCAGGAGCTGGTGCGCCGCGCGCAGCATGATCCGCTCACCGGCCTGCTCAACCGCGGCGCATTCGAGGAGCGGCTGCGGCAGGTGCTCGAAACCGTGTCCCCGGCTGCGGCGGGGCTCGTCGGCCTGCTGTACGTCGACATCGACCGCTTCAAGAGCATAAACGATGCGCTCGGTCACCAGGTGGGCGACGTCATCCTGCGCTCGTTCGCCGCGCGGGTCAGGAAATCGGTGCGCGCGATCGACACGGTGGGCCGCATGGGCGGCGACGAGTTCGTCGTGCTGCTCGAGAACCTCACGCGCGCCGACGATGCCGCGCGCATCGCGCGCAAGATCGTCGACGAGATGCGCGAAAAATTCGACGTGAACGGCGCGCTCGTGACCGCCACGGCGAGCGTCGGCGTCGCCACCTGCAAGGCCGCGGGAGACGCCTCGGCGCTGAGCGCGCGCGCCGACGCGGCACTTTACGCGGCGAAGGAAGCCGGCCGCAACGGATACCGAGTAGCCTGACTTAAGCCTGCGTTAAGGCCGGCGTCCCATCGTTCGGGGCGGACATGTCAGGTCGCGACAAAACGCGCAAGCGCCGCGTGGCGCTGGTGCTTCAGGGCGGCGGCGCGCTCGGCGCTTATCAGGCGGGCGTGTACGAAGCCCTGCACAGGCACCATGTGGTCCCAGACTGGGTGGTCGGCACGTCGATCGGCGCGATCAATGCGGCGCTCATCGCCGGCAATCCACCGCAGGCGCGCGTCGGTCGGTTGCGCGAATTCTGGCGCGGCGTCGCCTGCGACGACGCGCTCGACCTGCGCAACGCGCCCGACGCGCTGCGCCGCTACAGCACCTGGCTCACGACGCTCGGAACCGTGGCGCAGGGCGTGCCGGGATTCTTCGCGCCGCGCGTGCCTGGCGCCTTCGCCGCGGGCCTCTCCGTGCCGCCGCAGGCAGCGAGCTTCTACGACACGGACGCGCTCGCCGCCACGCTCGAGCGCCTGGTGGACTTCAAGCACCTGGCGAGCCCCGAGGCGATGCGCCTCACGGTGGCCGCGGTACAAGTCACTACCGGCAAGCTGGTGAGCTTCGACAGCGCGCACCAGAGCCTCTCGGCCCAGCACGTCATGGCGAGCGGTGCGCTGCCGCCGGGCTTCCCGCCGGTGCGCATCGACGCCGAGCTCTATTGGGACGGCGGCCTGTACTCCAACACGCCGCTCGAGCTGGTGCTCGAGGACGAACCCCGGTGCGACACGCTGTGCTTCATGGTCGAGCTGTGGCGCGGCGACGGCCCCGAGCCGCGCAGTTTGGGAGAGGTGCAGACACGCCAGAAGGACATCGTGTTCGCGTCGCGCTCGACGCGGCACATCGAGGCCTATCGCCGCCTGCACGACCTGCGCCACGCGGTGCGCGCCCTGTACGCGGCGCTGCCCGCGGAGCGGCGCGACGCGCCGGCGCTGCGCAAGTTCGGTGCGGTCGGCTGCGGCACGACCATGCACATCGTGCGCCTCATCTACCCCGGGCACGACTGGAAGATGGCTTCCAAGGACGTCAATTTCTCGCGCGGCTCGCTGGAGTGGCGCTGGCAGCAGGGCCTGCGCGACGCCGAGCGCGTGCTCGCCCAGGCGCCGTGGCTGGCGCCGGTCGCGCCGGACGCCGGCGTCGTCGTGCACGAGCCCACCGCGGAGCAATCCCGAGGACCGAATGACTCATGACGAGATTCGCGGCGGCGCCTTCGCCATGCCGCTCACCAGCCCCGCCTTCCCGCGCGGGCCCTACCGCTTCGTCGATCGCGAGTTCCTGATCGTGACCTACCGCAGCGACCCGGACGCCCTGCGGCGCGTCGTGCCCGAGCCGCTCGAGCTCGCCGAGCCGGTGGTGAAGTTCGAGTTCATCCGCATGCCCGACTCGACCGGCTTCGGCCACTACTGCGAGTCGGGCCAGGTGATCCCGGTCTCGTACCGCGGCGAGCGCGGCGGCTACGTGCACGCGATGTACCTGAACGACCACGCGCCGATCGCCGGCGGGCGGGAGCTGTGGGGCTTTCCGAAAAAGCTCGGCGAGCCGACGCTCAAGGCGCACAAGGACACCCTGATGGGCACTCTCGACTACGGCGGCGTGCGCGTGGCGACCGCGACCATGGGCTACAAGCACCGCGCGCTCGACGCCAGCACAGTGCGCACGGCGCTCGGCGCCCCGAGCTACCTGCTCAAGATCATTCCGCACGTCGACGGCAAGCCGCGCATCCTGGAGCTGGTGCGCTACGCGCTCGAGGACATCGAGATCAAGGGCGCCTGGGAGGGCCCCGGCGCGATCGAGCTGCACGCGCACGCGCTCGCTCCGGTCGCCGCCCTGCCCGTGCGCGAAGTGCTGTCCGCCACGCACATCATGAGCGATCTCACCCTGCCGCTCGGGACCGTGGCGCACGACTACCTGCAAGGAGATCGAACATGAATATGAAGGACCGGATCGCGCTCGTCACGGGCGCGGCGAGCGGCATCGGCCTGGAGATCGCGCGCGCGTACGCGCGCGAAGGCGCGCGCGTGTGCATCGCCGACCTGTCGGCCGACGCCGGCAGCGCCGCCGCGGCCGGCATCGGGCGCGCGGGCGGAGCCGCCATGGCGGTCGCCATGGACGTCGCCGACGAGCCGGCCGTGGAGCGCGGCTTCGACCAGGTGACGAAGGCCTGGGGCCCGCCCGACGTGCTGGTGAGCAACGCCGGCATCCAGCACATCGCCCCGATCGACGCGCTCGCGCTCGCCGACTGGCGCCGGCTGCTCGCGATCCACCTCGACGGCGCGTTCCTCACCACGCGCGCCTTCCTGCGCCGCCTGCCCCAGGGCAGGGCCGGCAGCGTAATCTACATGGGCTCGGTGCATTCGCACGAAGCCTCGCCGCTCAAGGCGCCCTACGTCACCGCCAAGCACGGGCTGCTGGGGCTGTGCAAGGTGCTCGCCAAGGAAGGCGCCAAGCGCGGCGTGCGCGCCAACGTCATCTGCCCGGGCTTCGTGCGCACGCCGCTGGTGGAGAAGCAGATCCCGCAGCAGGCCAAGGCGCTCGGCATCAGCGAGGCCGCGGTGGTGCGCGACGTGATGCTGCGCGACACGGTGGACGGCGAATTCACCACCACCGCCGACGTCGCCGAGCTCGCGGTGTTCCTCGCGGCGCACCCCACCAATGCCCTCACCGGGCAGTCGGTGGTGGTGAGCCACGGCTGGTTCATGCAGTGAAGCGCGGGAACACCCGGGATACGTTGCGCCGGTAGATCTTGTCGCGGTCCGCGGCCCTCAGCCAGTCGATCGCGTCGATGTAGCGCCGTGTGTCGTCGTAGTGGTGCCCGGTCTCGGGGTCGATGCCGCGCACCGCGCCGACCATCTCGGAAGCGAACAGGATGTTGTCGGCAGGGATCACTTTCAGCAGCAGCTCGATGCCCGGGCGGTGGTACACGCAGGTGTCGAAGAACACGTTGTCGAGCAGCAATTCCGCGAGCGGCGGACGACCCATGTCCTGCGCGATGCCGCGGTAGCGGCCCCAGTGGTAGGGCACCGCCCCGCCGCCGTGCGGGATGATGAACCTGAGCTTGGGAAATTCCCTGAACAAGTCCGAGGTGACGAGCTGCATGAACGCGGTGGTATCGGCGTTTAGGTAGTGCGCGCCGGTGGCGTGGAAGTTCGGGTTGCACGAGCCGCTCACGTGGATCATCGCCGGCACGTCGAGCTCGATCATCTTCTCGTATAGCGGATACCACCACTTGTCGGTGAGCGGCGGGTCGGTCCAGTAGCCGCCCGAGGGATCGGGGTTCAGGTTGCAGCCGATGAAGCCGAACTCCTTCACGCAGCGCTCGAGCTCGGCGATGCAATTGTCGGGCCGCACGCCCGGCGACTGCGGCAGCTGGCACACGCCGACGAAGTTCTTCGGATAGAGCGTGC
>DASPRX010000227.1:0-17799 GCA_035624235.1 Burkholderiales bacterium
GCGCGGCGCGCCGGCGGCGACGGCCAGGGAACGCGCGCGCTCGACGCGCGCCTGAGCAAGCCGGATGCTCGGGCTGTCGGCGAGCGCCTCGCCGACAGCCCGAGCATCCGGGTCGCCGAGCCCCTTCCACCAGTCGGCGCCGGGCCAGGAAGCGGGGGCGAGCCGCGCCGCCGCCAGGCTGCGCTGCGCTTCGAGACGCGCCGGATCGGTAGGCGTCGAGTGCGTCGTCAGGCCTGCCGGGCTGGCACAGCCGGCGGCGACGAGCGCGGCGCCGAGCAGGGCGGGAAGGTGTCGCGGGTTCATGTGACCTCCAGCAGTCGCTTCAGGTAGCCGATCAGCTGCTGCGCCTCGCTGCGCGAAAAGCCGCTCAGCATGCGGTTGGAGGCGCGCACTGCCGCGGACTTGATCGCCGGCAGCGCCTTGCGACCGGTGGCCGTCAGCTCCAGCTTCTGCGCGCGGCGGTCGCCGGCGAGCCGAACGCGGCGCACCAGGCCTCTCTCCTCGAGCTGGTCGAGCACGCGCGTCATCGCGCCGGGATCGTGCTGCATCGTCTTGCACAGGTCCGCCGCAGTGTCCGCCACGCCGGCGTCCAGCCCCATGACGATGATCGCCTGCACCGGCGTCAGGCCGAGCGCCGCGAACTCGGGCTCGACCAGGTCGAGCAGGCGGCGGCGCACCAGGGTGACCAGATAGCCGAGGCTGCCGCGCGGATCGTAGGTCTTGACGTCGTAGAAGTCGGCCATCGGAAGGGGGCTGAGCGGAGGAATGGCGGGCAGCACAATATAGTTGCCGAGGCAATGATTGTCAAGGCCATTATCGCGGCTGCATGCCAGCCTGAGGCAAGGTTCGCTTGCGCGAGCGGGGCTATCATCCGCGACCCATGCTTGCGCAGCACGACATCCGGGCGGTGCTCGCGTTCCTCGCCCCCTGGGAGTTCTCGCCCGCGGCGCTCGCGCTGTGCGCCGGAGCGGTGCTGCTGTATGCGCGCGGGCTGCGGCGCATGCCTGCAAAGGAGCGACCGAACATCGGTCGGCGGCTCGCCTTCTTCGCCGGCTGGGCGCTCGTCTACTTCGTGATGCAGACGCGCTGGGACTACTGGTCGCAGCACATGTTCTTCATCCATCGGATCCAGCACCTGGTGCTGCACCACCTCGGGCCGTTCCTGGTGGTGCTGGCGCGCCCGCTTCCTGCGCTCGCGCGTGGGTTACCGGGCGGAATGGAGGCGCGCATGTTGCGTCCGCTGTGGCGCAGCCGCCCGCTGCGCCTGGCGTACCGCGCGCTACAGAACGCCATCGTGGCGCCGGTGCTGTTCGTCGGCCTGATCTTCTTCTGGCTCACCCCGCCGATTCACTTCGACGCGATGCTGAACGCTCGGCTCTATCTGGTGATGAACTGGAGCATGCTGCTCGACGGGCTGCTGTTCTGGGCGCTGATGCTCGATCCGCGCACGCGCAGCCAGGGCGCGCTGATCGGCCTCGGGCCACGCATCTTCCTGCTGCTCGGCGCTTCGCTGCCGCAGATCTACATCGGCGCGCGCATCGGTCTCGCCACGCACGAGCTGTACGACGTCTACAGCGTCTGCGGGCGCGCCTGGCCGATCAACGCGCTCGAGGACCAGAGCCTCGGCGGCCTCGTGACTTGGATCCCGGCAGGGATGATGCATATGCTCGGCGTGCTGGTGCTGCTCGCACACTGGATGCATGCGGACGGTGAGGCGCGGGCCGGCTCGGCCGCGCAGCGCCTGGCATGAAGCTCTTCCTAGCCGCGCTCGGCGCCTGCCTCGCGCTGGCGGCCTGCGCGAAAGGCGACGGCAAGTGGCGCACCAAGGACGTCGACGGGCTGGTGCGTCCGCTCGAGTTCGAGCTGACCGACGACGCTGGCCGCCAGGTGAACGCGCAGGACTACCGCGGAAAGACGGTGCTGCTGTACTTCGGCTACACGAGCTGCCCCGACGAATGCCCCACGACGATGAGCAAGCTCGCCCTGGCGCTCAAGCAAACGCGGAATCGCGGCGCCGGCGACGTCGTGCTGTTCGTGACGGTCGATCCGCAGCGCGACAGCGCCACGCGCCTGCGCCAATACACACGCGCCTTCGGGCCCCGGTTCGTCGGCCTGCGCGGCACGCCGCAGGAGCTCGTTGCGCTGAGCAAGCGCTACCGGATCAGCTACTCGTACGGCGAGCCCGACAAGGACGGAGACTACGAGGTCATGCACAGCACCGGAGTGTTCGTGTTCGACGGTACGGGCAGGAGCCGGCTGCTCGTACTGCCGAACGATAGCGCGGACGCGATCGCCGCCGACCTGGATCGGATCGCCGGCTAGGCGACCGCCTCGACCTGCTCGAGCGGGCGGCGCGCCGGCTCGATCCCCCAGAGCCACACGACGAGGATCTGCACGAGCAGCAGCGCGATCATCAGCGTCACGACGCCGGGCAGCTTGTAGGTGAGCATGAGCTTGCCGACGATGAAAGGCGATATCACCGTGGCGAAGCGGCCCAGCGTGTTGCAGATGCCGTTCGCGCGCAGGCGGATCTCGGTGGGGAAGAGCTCCGGCGTATAGACGCCGAACAGCAGCGCGGTCTGCACGTAGATCGTCACGATCAGCAGGAACCCCACAGTGAGCACGATCGCCGGATCGGAGGCCGCGTTGAAATGCGCGTAGATCCAGCCGGTGACGATCGTCAGGACCGACGCGCCGATGATGCTCGCGCGCCGGCCGATGCTGTCCGAGCAGTAGGCGCCCAAGGCGCAACCGACCAGGGATCCGCCGGCGAGCACCACCGTGTAGGCGAGCGACGTGGCGATGTTCAGGCCCTGGCGCAGGAAAAACTGGGGCAGGAAGATGACGAAGCCGAAGATCAGCGTGTTGATGGTGATCAGCGCCCAGCTGCCCACGATCAGGCGCTGCAGGAGCGGCGGCTGCAGCATCGCCATGCCGCGCACGGGCTGCGCCACGCGCGGAGCGGGAGCGGGCGGCAGGGTTCCGCCGGCGGCCGCCTCCTTTTCTATCGCCTGCAGCAGCGACTCGGCTTCCTCGGCGCGACCCTTCGCCTCCAGCCAGCGCGGCGACTCGGGCAGCCTCTTGCGCAAGTACCACACGATGAGCGAGCCGACGCCGGCGATGACGAACATCGGCCGCCATCCGAAGCTCGGGATGATCAGGTAGGAAAGCAGCGACGTGACCGGAAAGCCCGCGACCACGAGGAACGCCATGAAGGACAGCCAGCGGCCGCGCGACTTCGGCGGCACGAACTCGGTGAGCGTGGAGTAGCCCACCACGATCTCGGCGCCGAGCCCGAGCCCCTGGACGAAGCGGCATGCGATGAGCTGAGGCATGTTCGCGGCGAACGCCGCCGCGAGCGAAGCAATACCGAAGATCAGCAGATTGACCTGATAGGTGAAGCGCCGGCCGAAGCGATCGCCGAGGAAGCCGGTGATGAGGGCGCCGATCGTCATGCCGACGAAGGTGAGCGAGATGAACTGCAGGTTCTGCGGCAGCGTCGAGAACTTGCTCTGGATCGCGGCCGCCAGCACGCCGCTCGCGACGTACAGGTCGTAGCCGTCGAAGAACATGCCGGCGCCGACCAGCCAGAAGATGCGATAGTGGAACGGGCCGACGGGCAAACGGTCGAGGCGCGCGCCGGCATTGACGGACTCGCTCATGGACTCACTCCTCCTCTTGACTGGACGGCTGGTTCACTGCTTATGTGATCGATGATATGCCCGATCGATCGGGCGGGACACCGCCTCGCCGGGCGCAAGCTTCGTGCAAGCTGTCCGCAAAGAAGAAGGAAAAGGCATGCCCATCGTTTCGGTTGGGGGTCTGGCGGTCGAGTACGCGCAGCTGGGCGCGGGTTCGGACCTGCTGCTCGTACATTCGCTGCTGACCGAGCTCACGGTCTTCGAGCGCGTCGTTCCGGCGCTCGCCGCCGGCCGCCGCATCACGCGCGTCAACCTGCCCGGGTTCGGCAGGTCCGCGCCGGGGGCGTTCGCCAGCGTCGCCGATTTCGCGGACCACCTCGCCGCGGTCATGGACGCGCTCGCGCTTCCGCGCACGGCGGACGTCTTCGGCAACGGCTTCGGCGCGTTCGTCGCGCTCGAGCTCGCGTGCCGCCACGGCGCGCGCTTCGGCAGGCTCGTCGTCGCCGACGCGCTGGCGGCCTTTCCCGAGCCGGCGCGTGCGCCGTTTCGCGGCATGGCGCAGGCCGTGCGCGCAGGCGGCATGGTCGCCGTTCTCGGTACCGCGATCGGGCGCATGTTCCCGCCGCCCTTCGCCGCAGCGCACGCGGATCTGATCGGTGAGCGCAAGAAGGCGCTCGCGGCGGTGGATGCGGAGTCCTTCGCGCGCGCCTGCCTCGCGCTCGCGCAGCTCGACCTGAGCCCGCGGCTCGCACAGATCGCCAATGCGACGCTCGTGCTGTGCGGCGCGCTCGACCGGACCACGCCGCCCGAGCTCGCGCGCCGGCTCGCCGAGCTCATCCCCGGCGCGAGCTACCGCGAGATCCCAGAATCGGGCCATTGCCCGATGCTCGAGCAGCCGGAGATACTGGTCGAGATGATGCAGGCCTTCCTCGGCAGCCACGTCCCCTCATGAGCGAGAGCTTCACGCTGCGGGTGAACGGCCGTACGCGCGTGGTAAAGGCCGAGCGGAGCGTGCCGCTCGTCTACGTGCTGCGCAACGACCTCGGACTGAAAGGCACGCGCTTGGGCTGCGGCACAGGCCACTGCGGCGCGTGCACGGTGCTCTACGACGGCAACGCGGTGCAGTCGTGCGACACGCCGCTCTGGGCGGCGCAGGGCCACGAGATCACCACCATCGAGGGCCTGGGCAGTGCCGAGCGACCGCATCCGCTGCAGCGTGCCTTTCTCGAAGAGCAGGCGGCGCAGTGCGGCTACTGCATCGACGGAATCATCGTGTCGGCGGCCGCGCTGCTCACCAGGAAGGCGCGGCCGACGCGCGACGAGATCGCGGCGGCGCTCGGGCGTCACCTGTGCCGCTGCGGCACCCACGCACGCATCCTGCGCGCGATCGAGCGCGCCGCGCGCGAGATGGCGCGATGAGCGCTCCCGAGCTGCCGCTCAGCCTGCGCACCAATCCGCGCCTGGACCGCTGGGTGCGCTTCGACGGCGATGGAAAGGTCGCCGTGTTCAGCGGCAAGGTCGAGCTCGGCCAGGGCATCGTCACCGCGATGGCGCAGATCGCCGCCGAGGAGCTCGGCGTCGAGCCTGCGCAGCTCGCGATCGTCGCCGGCGACACGACGGCCGCACCGGACGAGTGGTACACCGCGGGCAGCCAGTCGATCGAGGTCGGCGGCGCGTCCATGCGGCGGGCGTGCGCGGAGGTGCGCACCCTGTTCGTCGAGGCGGCAGCCGCCGAGCTCGAGGTCGCGCCGGGCGATCTCGAGGTGCGCGCCGGAGTGATTGGCGTGCCGGGGACCGACCTGAAGCGCAGCTACTGGGAGCTCGCGCGCAAGGTGAGCCTGGCGCGCGACTACAGCGGGCGGCCGGTCTGGCCGCACAAGGCAGGGCGGCTTGGCCTCGTGGGCACGAGCGCGCCGCGGCGCGACCTGCCCGCGAAGCTGGGCGGGGCGGCATACGTCCACGACATGACGCTGCCGGGAATGGTCCATGCGAGGGTGCTGCGCCCGCCGGCGTACGGCGCGCGCCTCGTGGCGCTCGACGAGGCGGTGCTGCGCGCGGCGCCGGGCGTGGTCGCGGTGGTGCGCAGCGGCGATTTCCTCGCCGTCGCAGCGGAACGCGAGGAGCAGGCGGTCGCCGCGCTCGAGGTGGCGAGGCGCGCCGCGCGCTGGGAAACGCCGCCGATGCCGGAGCAGACCGAGACCGTTCGGTTCCTCATGGGCCTTCCGGCCCGTCCGTCGAAGGTCTTCTTCAAGGGGACGGCGGCGACCTCGGGAACACGGCGCTTCGAGGCGATGTACTCCAGGCCGTATCTGGCGCACGCCTCGGTCGGACCGTCGTGCGCCCTCGCCGTGGCCGAGGCAGACCGCATCCGGATCTGGTCGCATACGCAGGGGCCGCACATGCTACGCGGGCAGATCGCCAAGGCGCTCGGCCTGCCGGATACGGCGGTCGAAGTCATGCACCGCGACGGCGCCGGGTGCTACGGCCACAATGGGGCCGACGACGTGGCGTTCGACGCTGCCGTGGTCGCGCGCGCCTGCGGACGGCCGGTGATGCTGCAGTGGACGCGCGCCGACGAGCTCAGGTGGGCGCCATTCGGCTCGGCGATGGCCGTGAAGATCGCCGCCGACGTCGATTCCGGCGGGCGCATCGTCGGGTGGAAGCACGAGCTCTGGAGCCATACCCACGTCAAGCGGCCGGGAAGAGGCGAAGGCATCGAGCTGCTCGCCGCCTGGCACATGGATCCGCCGGTGCCGGTGCCGCCGGCGGCCGACTTGCCGTTGCCCGCGGGCGGCGGCGACCGCAACGCGGTGCCGATCTACGATTTCCCGCACCAGGAGGTCGTATATCACTTCCTGCCGGAGATGCCGCTCAGGGTCTCGGCGCTGCGCTCGCTCGGCGCGTTCGCGAACGTGTTCGCGATCGAATCGATGATGGACGAGATCGCCGGTGGCCTCGGCGTCGATCCGCTTGAGTTGCGCCTGCGCCACCTCGCCGACGAGCGGGGGCGGGACGTGCTGCGCGCCGCCGCGCGGGCCGCGGGCGCCAAGCGCCCCGGAACTGGACGCGGCATGGGGTTTGCGCGCTACAAGAACCTGTCGGCCTACTGCGCGGTGATGGCAGAGGTCGAGATTGCGCAGAAGCTTCGGGTGCGGCGCGTGATCGCGGCGGTGGACGCCGGCCTGGTCGTCAATCCGGATGGCCTCAGAAACCAGGTCGAGGGCGGCATCGTGCAGGCGGCGAGCTGGACGTTGAAGGAGCAGGTGCGCTGGACGCGCGAGGGCATCGCGCTACACGGCTGGGAGGACTACCCCATCCTCGGCTTCGACGAGGCTCCCGACATCGAGGTGGTGATCGTCGAACGTCCCGAGGCGCCCAGCCTCGGCGCGGGCGAATGCGCCGCGGGCCCGACCGCCGCGGCGATCGCCAACGCCCTGTACGACGGCCTGGGCGTGCGCGCGCGCCACCTACCGCTGACGTTGGAGCGCATCGCCGCGGCGATGGACTGAACTTTCTTCAGAAAGGACGACATGAACGCGACCGAAAGCTTCCTGCAAGCGCGCGATTTCCTGATCGCCAGGCGCACGGACTACGCCGCCGCGTACGACGGATTTCGCTGGCCGCAGCTCGCCGAGTTCAACTGGGCGCTGGACTACTTCGACATCATGGCGCGCGACAACCTGCGCGACGCGCTGCGCGTGGTGAACGAAGATGGCAGTGAGGCGCGCGTCAGCTTCGCCGCGATGAGCGCGCGCTCCAACCGCGTCGCCAACTTTCTGCGCGCGAACGGCGTCAAGCGCGGCGACTGCATGCTGGTCATGCTGCCGAACGTGGTGCCGCTGTGGGAGATCACGCTCGCGGCGATGAAGCTCGGCGCGGTGGTCAGCCCGGCGACCACCCAGCTCACGCAGGCGGATCTCGTCGACCGCATAGAGCGCGGCAAGGTGCGGCACGTCATCGCCGAGCCGGGCGCGAGCGGCAAGTTCGCCGAAGTGCCGGGCAGGTACTCGCGCATCGTGGTGGGCGGCGAGGCCGCCGGCTGGATTCCCTACCGGCAGGCGGATTCTGCGAGCGAGGTCCTCGCTGCGGGCGGCGCGACGCGCGCGGACGATCCGTTCCTGCTCTATTTCACTTCCGGCACGACCGCCAAGCCGAAGATGGTGCAGCACACGCACCAGAGCTACCCGGTCGGCCACCTGTCGACCATGTACTGGCTCGGGCTGCGCGCGGGCGACGTGCATTTCAACATCAGCTCGCCCGGCTGGGCGAAGCACGCCTGGAGCTGCTTCTTCGCGCCCTGGAACGCGGGCGCGACGATCTTCCTCTATAACCTTGCACGTTTCGACGCGAAGAAGACGCTCGAAGCGCTGGTGCGCTACGGCGTCACCACGCTGTGCGCTCCGCCTACGGTGTGGCGCATGCTGATCCTGGAGGACCTCAAGTCCTATCCGGTCAAGCTGCGCGAGCTGGCGAGCGCCGGCGAGCCGCTCAATCCTGAGGTGATCGAGCGCGTGCAGGCCGCCTGGAACATCACGGTGCGCGACGGCTACGGCCAGACCGAGACCACGGCTCAGCTCGGCAACCCACCGGGCCAGCCCGTCAAGGTCGGCTCGATGGGACGGCCTTTGCCCGGCTTCAAGATCGAGCTGCTCGACGTCACGCACGACAAGCCCGCGGACGAAGGCGAGGTGGCGATCACCCTGCGGCCGCGGCCACTCGGGCTGATGACCGGCTACATGGACAACCCGGAGCGCACGCACGAGCTGCTCGGCGGCGCGTACTACCGCACCTCGGACGTCGCTGCGCGCGACGCCGATGGCTACTTCTGGTACGTCGGGCGCGCGGACGACGTGTTCAAGAGCGCGGATTACCGCATCAGCCCGTTCGAGCTGGAGAGCGCGCTGATCGAGCACGAGGCGGTGGCCGAGGCCGCGGTGGTACCGAGCCCGCATGCGCTGCGGCTTTCCGTGCCGAAGGCCTACCTCGTGCTCAAGCCCGGCTTCGCACCATCGCGCGAAACCGCGCTGTCGATCTTCCGCTTCACGCGCGAGCGGCTGGCGCCGTTCAAGCGCGTTCGCCGCATCGAGTTCTCGGAGCTGCCCAAGACAATCTCGGGCAAGATCCGGCGCGTGCAGCTGCGCGGCGCCGAGAACGAGCGCGCGGGCGACGCAAGGCGCAAGAACGAGTTCTGGGAAGAGGACTTTCCCGAGCTGAAGAATTGATGCGCCGCAGCGGTTGGATGCGGCTTGACCTAGCGCAAAATCCGTTTCGCCCGGCGTGGTACATCCCTCCCACAGGCGTTCCTCGAGGAGGCGACGATGGAAGCAAGAGTGGACGAAACGGCGGCGAAGGCGTTGAAAGGACAGCTCGACACCGCCCTGCGCGTGATCGAGGCGATCACCGAGGGATCGATGAAGATGCGCGACGCGCAGCTCACCGCGGCGACCGAAGCGCATGCGGACGCGGCGGCGACGCTCAAGCTGCTGGAAAAAGCTGCGGACCCGCAGGAGCTGACGCGCATCCAGAGCGAGTGGCTGGCGGCCAGCCTGCAGAAATCGCTCGGCTACTGGACCGCGCTGTTCACCGCGATGGTCGAGACGCAGACGAGCATCGCGAAATGCATGGCGCAGCCCGCGCAAGCCGCCATGGCGGAGATGCAGGCCCCCACGCCGGCCGAGGCAGCGCCGGTGCAGATGCAGAAGGCGATGGACGCGCTCTACAAGCCGTGGCTGGAGACGACGCAGGAGCTGCTCGCGAGCGTGGCGCGCTCGGGCGCGAGCGCCGAAAAGCGGGCGCAAGCCTAGTGCCGGCGCGCCGAGCTTCATGACGGCGAAGCGCCTGTTCCTGGAGATCGGCACCGGCAACGACCTGCATGGCGGCGACTACACCAAGGCCGCCGTGCGCGCGGTGGAGGACGCGCTTCACCACAGCTCGCTCACGCTGTTCCGCAGCCTCGGCATCGATCCGAACTCGATGCAGGTCGAGGTGACGATCGGTGTGCAGCAGCCCGACAGAGTCGACCACGCGGCGGTCGGGCGCGCCTTCCCCTATGGGCAGGTCGCGGTGAGCGTCGTCAAGGGCGGCCTGGACGTGCCCGACGAGAGCGGCCGCGACGCGACCGTCATCGCGAGCGCCGCGGTCATCGTGCGGCTCGATGCGGCGCTGCTGCGCTGATCGCTCTGAAAGAAAAAAGGCCTAGCTCGCGCTAAGCCTTTGTGTGATCTTGGCTCCCCGACCAGGGCTCGAACCTGGGACCTGCGGATTAACAGTCCGTCGCTCTACCGACTGAGCTATCGGGGATCTGGAAAAGCCGCGTATTTTATGGATTTCCGCCTGTCCAAGCAATTGAATGTCCGTATCTGGTCGCATCGCCCGCGGCCTAGATCACCCGCGCGATCGCGTCCGCGACGTACTCGATGTTCTTGGAATTGAGCGCCGCGACGCAGATGCGCCCGGTATCGATCGCGTAGATCGAGTATTCGGCGCGCAGGCGCGCGACCTGCTCCTTGGTCAGCCCCGAGTACGAGAACATGCCGCGCTGCGCGAGCACGAAGCTGAAGTCCGCCTGCGGGGCGCGAGCCTTGATCTTCTCGACCAGCGCCTTGCGCATCGCCTTGATGCGCTCGCGCATGCCGGCGAGCTCCTTCTCCCACAGCGCGCGCAGCTCTGGCGCGGCGAGGACAGTGGCGACGATCTGGCCACCGTGCGTCGGCGGGTTGGAGTAGTTGGTGCGCACGATGCGCTTCACCTGCGAGAGCACGCGCGCAGCCTCGTCGGCGCTTTCGGTGAGCGCGCTGAACGCGCCGACCCGCTCGCCGTACAGCGAGAACGACTTCGAGAACGAGCTCGAGACGAACACCGGGGCATAGGCGCCGGCGAACAGCCGCACCGCGTAGCCGTCGGCGTCGATGCCTTCGGCGAATCCCTGATAGGCGAGATCCAGAAACGGAATCAGGCGCCGTCGCTGCACGATGTCCAGCACAGTTCGCCACTGCGCCTCGCTCAGGTCGACGCCGGTCGGGTTGTGGCAGCAGGCGTGCAGCACGACGACGGAGCCCGCCGCCAGCTTGTCCAGCGCGGCACGCATGCCCTCGAAATCGAGTCCGTGGGTCTTCGCGTCGTAGTACGGATAGGCGTTGACCTTGAAGCCGGCGGCTTCGAACAGCGCGCGGTGGTTTTCCCAGCTCGGCTCGCTGATCCAGACCTGTGCCTTGGGATCGAGCAGGCGCAGGAAGTCCGCGCCGATCTTGAGCCCGCCGGTGCCGCCCAGCGCCTGCACGGTCACGATGCGCCCGCTCGCCGCGAGCTCGGCGCCGAACACCAGCTGCATGACCGCGCGGTCGTAGGCCTGCAGCCCGTCGATCGGCAGGTAGCTGTGCGGGGGCGCGGCCTCGACGCGTGCGCGCTCGGCGCGCCGCACGCACTCGAGCAGCGGCACCTTGCCGTTGTCGTCGTAATACACGCCGACGCCGAGGTTGACCTTCCTGGGATTCTGGTCGGCGACGAAGGCTTCGGTGACGCCGAGGATCGGGTCGCGCGGCGCCATCGGGACGGCCGCGAGGATGGATGCGTTCATGGCTGGGGAGGTGAGAGTCACGCGCATATTCTACCGGGCGCGCCGCTGTGGGAAAATGTTTACTTTGCCCGAGCCCCGAGCGCATGCCGAAGGAGTCGTCCACGCAAAGCCCGTTCAAGCTGCACCGCGCCTACGCGCCGGCCGGTGACCAGCCAGAGGCGATCGAGAGGCTGGCCGAGGGGATCGAGGACGGGCTCGCCTTCCAGACGCTGCTCGGCGTCACCGGCTCCGGCAAGACCTACACCATGGCCAACGTCATCGCCAGCCTCGGGCATCCGGCGATGGTGCTCGCGCCCAACAAGACCCTCGCCGCGCAGCTCTACTCGGAGTTTCGCGAGTTCTTTCCCGAGAACGCGGTCGAGTACTTCGTCTCGTACTACGACTATTACCAGCCCGAGGCCTACGTCCCGTCGCGGGATCTCTATATCGAGAAGGATTCGTCGATCAACGAGCACATCGAGCAGATGCGCCTCTCGGCCACCAAGTCGCTCATGGAGCGGCGCGACGTGGTGATCGTGGCGACCGTTTCGGCGATCTACGGCATCGGCGATCCCTCCGAGTACCACGGCATGATCCTGCACCTGCGGCGCGGCGAGAAGCTCTCGCAGCGCGACGTGCTGGCGCGCCTGGTGGCGATGCAGTACGAGCGCAACGAGCTCGACTTCCGCCGCGGCACCTTCCGTGTGCGCGGCGACGTGATCGACGTGTTCCCGGCCGAGCACGCCGAGCACGCGGTGCGCATTTCGCTGTTCGACGACGAGATCGAGGGGCTGCAGGTGTTCGACCCGCTCACGGGGCGGGTGCTGCACCCGATGGCGCGCTTCACGGTGTATCCGTCCAGCCACTACGTGACGCCGCGCGAGACCACGCTGCGCGCGATCGAGGCGATCAAGGCCGAGCTGCGCGAGAGGATCGAATTCTTCCAGAAGGCGGGTAAGCTGGTCGAGGCGCAGAGAATCGAGCAGCGTACGCGCTTCGACCTGGAAATGCTCGCCGAGCTGGGCTTCTGCAAGGGCATCGAGAACTACTCGCGCCACCTCTCCGGGCGCAAGCCGGGCGAGCCGCCGCCGACGCTGATCGACTACCTGCCGCCGGATGCGCTGATGTTCATCGACGAAAGCCACGTCACGATAGGACAGCTCGGCGGCATGTACCGCGGCGACCGCTCGAGGAAGGAGAATCTCGTCGAGTACGGATTTCGCCTGCCTTCGGCGCTCGACAACCGACCCTTGCGCTTCGACGAGTTCGAGAAGGTGGTGCGCCAGACGGTCTTCGTCTCGGCGACGCCGGCCGAGTACGAGGCGCGGAAGTCTGCCCAGGTGGTCGAGCAGGTGGTGCGCCCGACGGGGCTGGTCGACCCGACGGTCGAAGTACGGCCGGCGAGCAGCCAGGTGGACGACCTGCTATCCGAAATCCGCCTGCGGGTGGTGAAGAACGAACGCGTGCTGGTCACCACGCTCACCAAGCGCATGGCCGAGGAGCTGACCGAATATCTCTCGGAGCACGGCGTCAAGGTGCGCTACCTGCATTCGGAGGTCGACACGGTCGAGCGGGTGGAGATCATCCGCGACCTGCGCCTGGGTGAGTTCGACGTGCTGGTGGGCATCAACCTGCTGCGCGAGGGGCTCGACCTGCCCGAGGTGTCGCTCGTGGCGATCCTCGACGCCGACAAGGAAGGCTTCCTGCGCTCGGAGCGCTCGCTCATCCAGACCATCGGGCGCGCCGCGCGCCACCTGAACGGCGCCGCCATCCTGTACGCGGACATCGTGACCGATTCGATGCGGCGCGCGATCGGCGAGACCGAGCGCCGGCGCCGCAAGCAGATCGAGTTCAATCACGCGCACGGCATCACGCCGAAGGGCATCACCAAGCGCATCAAGGACCTGATCGACGGCGTGTACGACGCCGATCAGGCCCAGGCGCAGATCGCGGCGGCGCAGGACGAAGCGCGCTACGAGGCGATGAGCGAGAAGCAGGTCGCGCGCGAGATCAAGCAGCTCGAGAAGAAGATGCTCGAGCACGCGCGCAACCTCGAGTTCGAGCAGGCGGCCAAGCTGCGCGACCGGCTCGCCGAGCTCAAGAAGCGGGTGTTCGGCGTCGTGCTCGCCTCGGAGTGAGGATGCGCCGGGTGCTGCTGGTTTGCACCGGCAATATCTGCCGCTCGCCAACTGCGGACGGGGTACTGCGCCGGTTGGTGCGCGAGGCGGGCCTTGCGCACCTGGTCGAGGTGGATTCCGCGGGTACGCACGATTACCACGTCGGCGAAGCCCCGGACGAGCGCGCGCAGCGCCATGCGCGCAAGCGCGGCTACGAGCTCGGCGAATTGCGTGCGCGGCAGGTGGAGGCGTCAGACTTCGCGCGGTTCGACCTCATTCTCGCCATGGATCGGAGCCATCTCGCGCTGCTCGAGCGCGCGGCGCCGCCCGAACACTGGCACAAGTTGCGCCTGTTCATGGAGTTCGCCGAGGGCTGGAGCGAGGCCGAGGTGCCCGACCCGTACTACGGCGGGGACGCGGGCTTCGAGCGGGTGCTCGACATGATCGAGGCGGGCGCGCGCGGCGTGCTCGCCGAGCTGCGTGTCGCGCTCAAAGCTTCTTGATCACGCGCGCGTTGACGGGGTCTTCGGAGACGTGGTGCACCTCGAACCCCAGGGCGCGCACGAATTTCAGCATGGTGGCGTTGTTGCGCAGCACGATGCCTTCCATCGTCTGCAGCCCCTTGTCGCGCGCCGCGCGGATGAGGTCGTCCATCAGCAGACCGGCGATGCCGCTCTTGTGCCAGGCGTCGGCGATCATGATGCCGAACTCGCAGCTCTTGCCGTCCGGGTTGGCGACGTAGCGCGCCTCGCCGACGATCTCCTCGTTGCCGGCTTCGCCGGAAGCGCACACGAATGCCATGTGGCGCTCGTAGTCGACGTCGGTGAGAAAGTGGACTAGGTTGTCCGAGGGTGCGCCGACCCATTTCTGGAAGCGAAGGTAGCGCGCCTCGCCCGACAAACCGTGCGCGAGGAAATCGCGCTCGCGCAGGTCGTCCTGCGGGCGGATCGGCCGGATCGTGACCGTCCGGCCGTCGAACAGCGTATGCCGATGCTCGAGGTGGGCGGGGTACTCAGCCATGGGCGGAGGTCCACTCCTCTCGCAGCCGGCGGCGCAGCACCTTGCCGAGCGGGTTCTTCGGCAACGCGCTGCGGAACTCGATGTGTGCCGGGCGCTTGTAGCCGGTCAGATATTGCGCGCAGTGCCGCCGCAGCGTGTCGGCGCCAAGCGCGGGATCGCTCCTCACCGCGAACAGGGCGACTGCCTCGCCGCTGTGCGCATCGGGGACGCCGACCGCTCCGGCGTCTAAAACGCCTGAGCAGCGCAGCGCGACTTCCTCGATCTCGGTCGGGTAGGCCTTGAAACCCGAGACCACGATCACGTCCTTCTTGCGATCGACGAACTCGAGGTAGCCGCGCGCGTCCATGCGCCCGATGTCGCCGGTCCTGAGCCAGCCCTGCGGCGTGAATGCCTGCGCGCTCTCCTGCGGTCGGTTCCAGTAGCCGCGCATGACCTGTGGTCCGCGCACGCAGATTTCCCCTTGCTCGCCGAGCGGCACCTCTGCGGCGTGTTCGTCGAGAATCGACACCTCGGTCGACGGCAGCGGCAGGCCGAGCTTACCGCTGAACTCGCGCGCGGCGAACGGGTTCGCGCACACGTTGGGGGAGGCTTCGGTCAGGCCGTAGCCTTCGACGAGCGGCACGCCTGTCGCGTGCTGCCAGCGCTCGGCGACCTCCGGCTGCACGGCCATGCCGCCCGCGACCGCTAGCTTGAGCGCGCCGCGGTTGGCGGCGCACACTCTTGCGAAGTCCGGAGCGTCGAGCAGCGCGCGGTACAGCGTGTTCACGCCAGTCATCGCCGTGAAGCGGATGCGGCGAAGCTCTTTGAGCATGGCGGACAGATCGCGCGGGTCGGGGATCAGCAGGTTGTGGCCCCCGAGGGCCACGAACAGCAGCAGGTTCGCGGTCAGGGCGAAGACATGATAAAGGGGCAGGGCGGTGACGACGACTTCCTGCCCTTCGCGCAGCGTAGCGCGGCCCCATGCGTCGGTCTGTGCGACGTTGGCCAGCACATTGCCATGCGTGAGCATGGCGCCCTTCGGACTGCCGGTCGTACCGCCCGTGTACTGCAGAAAGGCGATGTCCTCCGGGCCGAGGTGCTCGGGGTTCGGCGCGTGACGCCGGCCGCGCGCGAGCGCTAGCCGCAGGCTGACCGCGCCGTCGATGCGCCACGGCGGAACCAGGCGCTTCACGTACTTCGCAGCCAGGTTCACCGCCCAGCGCCGTGGCGCCGGGAACAGGTCGCCCGGCCGCGTCGTGATCACGTGGCGCAGGGCGCTCGCCCCGAGCGCCTGCTGGAGCGTACCGGCGAAGCTCTCCAGCACGACGATCGCCCGCGCCCCCGAGTCCGCCAGCTGTTGCGCGAGCTCCGCCGCGGTGTAGAGCGGATTGACGTTTACCACCACCAGGCCGGCGCACAGCGCGCCGAACAGCGCGACCGGGTATTGCAGCAGATTCGGCAGCATGATCGCGATTCGCTCGCCGCGCCGCATCCCCGCCTCCTTCTGCAGATAGGCCGCGAAGTCGCCCGCCTGGCGCTCTAGCTCGCCGAAGGCGAGCGTGGCGCCCAGGCAGCTGAACGCGGGCCGGTTCCGATAGCGCGCGCAACTACGCTCGAACAGATCGCACAGCGAAGCGTGCGCCAGCGGCGCGATCTCCGCCGGCACCCCGGGAGGATAGGAATCGAGCCAGATTCTTCGCATCGCATCCGTCGCAAAAAAACGAAAAGGCCGGCACACGGCCGGCCTTCTCTTCGTCGTGGCGCGCGCCTTTTCGTTACTTGCGCGTTTCGACCTGCATCAACTCACCTTCAGTCTGCGTCTGGGCCCGCTGGCGACGCGGGCGGCCGACCCGTGGCGCCTGCTCGGGTCCGGAAGGTGCAGCGTGCGTCTTGGTCGGATCAGTCTCGATCATGACCAGACCGGCCCCGCCGAGCAGCGCCTGCGTGTCGACGGTCGGTTTTTCGACCTTCGGCTCCTCCACCCTCGGTGCTTCCGGCTTCGGCGCTTCCGCCCTCGGCTCTTCAACCCTCGGTGCTTCAACCCTCGGTGCTTCGCCTACCACCATCGAAGGCTGCGCTGGCTCGCTGGGTACCGGCAGAGCGTACGCTGCCGGAGGCGGCGCGGTAACGACACTTGCCTGCTCGGACGCGGGGTGAGCCGGGGCCTGCGCAGGCTGCTCAACGCGACGCTCGCGGTGGCGGTCACGCCGGCCGCGCCGGCCGCGGCGTGGCTCCTCGCCCTCGCGCTCGGGGGCCGCCCCTGCGGGCGGTTGCTGCGGTGCCTGCGGTGGCCGGGGCGGGCGCTGTTCCTGGCGGCGTTCGCCGCGCTGCTGTTGCTCGAGCCGGCCGTGCTGCGGCTCGCGACGCTCGCTGCGTTCCCCGCGCTCGCGTTGATCTCGTCGTCCGCCGCGCTCGCCTCGCTCGCCTCGCTCATTGCGCTCGCCACGCTCGCCACCGCGACGATGCTCGGGGCGGCGCTCGCGCCGCTCGCCGCGCTGGGGCTCCGGCCGGCGCGGCTCGCGCGCCCCCACCTCGGGTGCTGCCGCGGGAGCGCCCGCAGCCGGTGCCGGCTCGGGTTGCTCGAGCCGGAACCAGCCGAGGATGCGGCTGATGATGCCCGGTGCCGCCTCGGGGCGCTGCATCGGTTGCGCCGGGCGCGGCGCCTGCTGCGCCGGTTGCGGCCGGTGCTCGCGCGCGACGGGTTCGGGAACCATCGGTGCGGGTTGCGCAGGGGTGATCGCCTTGACGACCGCTTCCTGACGCTCGCGCACGGGCTCGGCCTCGGCGCCGAGCTTGGGTTCCTCGGGCTGCTCTACCAGCTCGTAGCTGGCGGGCACGTGCTCCATCTGGTTCAGCTCGTCGTGACGCAGCCGCTGCACCTTGTAATGCGGCGTCTCGAGATGGGGATTGGGCACCAGCACGATGTTGACCTTGAGGCGCCCCTCGAGCTTCTGGATCTCGCTGCGCTTCTCGTTCAGCAGGAAGCTCGCGACGTCGACAGGCACCTGCGCGTGCACCGCGCCCGTGTTCTCCTTCATGGCCTCTTCCTGCAGGATCCTGAGCACGTGCAGCGCGGTGGACTCGGTGCCCCGGATGAACCCCGTCCCGCTGCAGCGCGGGCAGTTGATGTGCGCGGTCTCCTCGAGCGACGGCTGCAGCCTCTGGCGCGACAGCTCCATCAGGCCGAAGCGCGAGATCTTGCCGATCTGCACGCGCGCGCGGTCGTAGCGCAGGGCCTCGCGGAAGCGGTTCTCGACCTCGCGCTGGTTGCGCTGCGACTCCATGTCGATGAAATCGACCACGATCAGGCCGCCGAGGTCGCGCAGCCTCAGCTGCCGCGCGGCCTCGTCGGCGGCCTCGAGATTGGTGCGCAGCGCCGTTTCCTCGATGTCGTGGCCCTTGGTCGCGCGCGCCGAGTTGACGTCGATGGCGACCAGCGCCTCGGTGTGATCGATCACGATAGAACCGCCGGAGGGCAGCGCGACCT
>DASPRX010000095.1:0-42784 GCA_035624235.1 Burkholderiales bacterium
ACGGCATCCGAGATCTGGTCGGCGACCTTGTCCGGGTGCCCCTCGGACACCGATTCCGAAGTGAACAGGAACTCGCTCATGTTCTTCGCGCCTCGATGGATTGCGTCGCCGCGTTGAGCGGGCAGCGAGCGGGTTGCGAAAAGGCCGCAAGGATACCAAAGATTGCACGCCTCCCATAGCGCAGCCGGCGCCCTGAGCGGGACATGGCGCGCTTCGTGATGCGCATGCTGGCGGGCGTACCGCTGCGCGCGCTGCACGCGCTCGGCGCGCTGCTCGGCTGGCTCGCATATCTTGCCTCGCCCACCTACCGACGGCATCTGCGCCGAAACATGGCGCAAGCGGGTTTCGCGGATCGCGCGCTGCGCCGCGCCGCGATCGCCTCGGCGGGCAGGATGGCGGCCGAGCTGCCGGCGATCTGGATGCGGACGCGCGAGGAGGTGATGCGCCTCGTCAGATCGTTCGACGAGCGGGGCCTCATCGCCCAGGCGCGCGCGCGCGGCCAGGCCATCGTGTTCCTCACTCCGCACCAGGGTTGCTTCGAGATCACCGCGCAGGCGATCGCCGAGCGCTTGCCCCTGACCGCGATGTACCGGCCCCCCAAGCTCGCGTTCCTCGGCCCGCTCACGCTCGAGGGGCGCGGCAAGCGCAACGTGCGCCTCGCCCCCGCCGACCGCTCGGGCGTGCGCGAGATGCTCGCAGCGCTCAAGCGCGGCGAGTCGGTCGGCATCCTGCCCGACCAGGTGCCCGGCGAAGGCGAGGGCGAATGGGCGCAGTTCTTCGGCCGGCCCGCGTACACGATGACCCTCGCGATGAAGCTCGCGCGCCGCCCCGACACGGTGGCGCTGCTCGTGTTCGGCGAGCGCCTGCCGCGCGGCGCGGGCTATGCGGTGCACATCCGGGCGATGCCGGATGCATTGCCCGGGGAGAGCGACGCGCGGCGCCTGAACCGCGCGCTCGAAGCGCAGCTGCGCGAGTGTCCCGGGCAGTACCTGTGGGGCTATAACCGCTACAAGCGGCCGCGCGGGGCGCCGCCGCCTCCGGAGGCCGCAGCTTGAGCCGCGCCGCGATCGCCGTCCTCTGGCTGCTGCGCTTCCTGCCGCTCGCCGCGCTCGCCGCGCTCGGCAACGCTCTGGGGCTGCTTGTCTACCTGACAGCGCGCAAGCGCCGCCGCATCACGCTGGTCAATCTCGCGCAGTGCTTCCCGCACATGACCGTTGCCGAACGCGCGCGGCTCGCGCGCGCGCATTTCAGGGCGGTCACGCGCGCGTTCCTCGAGCACGCGATCCTGTGGTGGGCGCCGCGCGCGCGCATCGAGCGCCTCGTGAAGCTGGAAGGCCTGGAGCACCTGCGCGCGCTGGGAAGTGCGCCGGTGATCATCCTTGTGCCGCATTTCGTAGGCCTCGACGCGGGCGGCACGCGGCTCGCCTGCGATATCAACGCGGTGAGCATGTACGCGCGCCAGAAGGACCCGCACATCGATGCGCTGCTGCGCCACGGCCGCTCGCGCTTCGGCGATCAGCTGCTCGTGTCGCGCCAGGACGGCATCCGCGCCGTGATACGACCGGTGCGCGGGGGACGGCCGCTTTACTACCTGCCCGACATGGACTACGGCCGGCACGGCGCGCTGTTCGTGCCGTTCTTCGGCGTCGCGGCGGCGACCATGCCGGGCCTCGCGCGCATCGCCGCGGCGACCGGAGCGAAAGTGCTGCCTTTCGTGACGCGCATGCTGCCGGGCGGGGCGGGCTACGTCGCCGCCTTCGAGCCGCCGTGGGAGGATTTCCCGACGCAGGATGTCGAGGCCGACACGCGCCGCATGAACGCCTACATCGAGCGAAAAGTGCTCGAGATGCCCGACCAGTACTACTGGGTGCACAGGCGCTTCAAGACGCGCCCCGAAGGCGAGGCGGGCTTTTACGCATAGAATCGCCGCCGTGTTCGCGAATCCCTCAGCCGAACAGATGCGCGCGCTACTCGCGCGCGTAAAGACGATCGCGGTGGTGGGCCTTTCGCCCAAGCCCGAGCGGCCGAGCCACCGCATCGCGCGCCGCCTGCAGGAGTGGGGCTACCGCGTTGTTCCGGTGCGCCCCGGCATCGCGCAGGTGCTCGGCGAGAAGGCCTACGCGCGGCTCGCCGAGCTGCCGGCGAAGCCCGATCTGGTGAACGTGTTTCGTTCCTCCGAGCAGGTCGGCGGGGTGGTCGACGAGTGCATCGCGCTCGGCCTGCCGGCGATCTGGACCCAGCAGGGCATCGTCGACGAGGCGGCCGCCGAGCGCGCGCGCGCCGCCGGCATGTTCGTGGTGATGGACCGCTGCATCTCGGTCGAGTACCGCCGGCTCATGGTGCCCGCCTGATGCGCGTCGCCTTCACCAAGATGCAGGGCGCGGGCAACGACTTCGTGGTGCTCGACGCGACGCGCGCGCGTTTCACGCTTTCGGCCGCGCAGCTGCGGCAACTGGCCGATCGCCACTTCGGCGTGGGCTGCGACCAGATCCTGGTGGTCGAGCCGCCCCGCGGCCGCGACGCTGACTTCCGCTACCGCATCTTCAACGCCGACGGCGGCGAGGTCGAGCAGTGCGGCAACGGCGCGCGCTGCTTCGTGCGCTTCGTGCACGAACGCGGCCTCACCGCCAAGCGCGAGATCCGCGTCGAGACGCTCGGCGGCCCGATCGCGCCGCGGCTCGAGGCCGACGGCGAGGTGAGCGTCGACATGGGGCCTCCCGCGCCCGAAGCGCCGCTCGTGCAGCGGCTCGAGGTTGGCGGCGAGCGCCTCGAGCTGGCGATCCTCGCGATGGGCAACCCGCACGCGGTGCAGGTGGTCGCCGACCTGGACGCCGCGCCGGTGAGGACGCAGGGTCCGCTCATCGAGCGCCACGCGCGCTTTCCCAATCGCGTCAACGCGGGCTATATGCAGGTGCTCGACCGGCACTGCATCCGGCTGCGCGTCTGGGAGCGCGGCTCGGGCGAGACGCTCGCTTGCGGCACCGGCGCCTGCGCGGCGGTGGTGTCGGGCGTGCTGCGCGAGCTCCTCGACTCGCCGGTGCAGGTGCAGGCGCGCGGCGGCACGTTGACCGTGACTTGGGCCGGCGGCGACAATGCCGTCTGGATGAAGGGCCCTGCGCAGACCGTATTCGAAGGCGTCATCGAGCTCGAGGATTTAAAATGAATGCTGAAGAAGTCGCGCAGTTCCTGAAATCGCATCCGCAGTTCTTCGACCAGCACCCCGGGCTGCTCGAGGCGATGTACGTACCGCATCCCTACGGCGGGCGCGCCATTTCGCTCGCCGAGCGCCAGACGATTACGCTGCGCGAGAAGCTGCGGCTGCTCGAGGGCAAGCTCGCCGAGCTTATCCAGTTCGGCGAGGAGAACGACGCGATCAGCGAGAAGGTGCACCGGCTTGCGGTCGCGGTCGCGGGGGCGCGCGATTTCCCCGCGCTCACGCAGGCGCTGTACGTTCACCTGCGTGAGGATTTCGCCGTGCCGCACGTCGCGCTGCGCGTCTGGGGCAAGGCGGTGCCGTTCGATTTCGCCGAGGCGCAGGCGGTCACGGACGAGCAGCGGCGTCACGCCGAGGCGATGAACGGGCCGCAGTGCGCGGCGCTCGCGGGCAACCCCTTCCTGCCCTGGTTCGGCGAAGCCGCCGAGCACGTGCGCTCGATGGCGCTGGTGACCCTCGGGCAGAGCCCGGCATTGGGCCTGCTCGCCCTGGGCAGCGAGGATCCCGAACGCTTCTTTCCGGAAATGGGCACGCTGTACCTGCGTCGCATCGGCGAGCTGTGCGCCGGCGGCGTCGCGGCGCGCTTGTAGGGCGCTCCGGAGACGGCGTGGCAGACGCAACGCACGCCACGCATCCCGACGAGCAGCTGGCGCGCGCCTACCTCGAGGCGCTCGCGCATCAGCGGCGGCTGGCGCGCGGCACGCTCGCCAACTACGCGCGCGACCTGGCCGCGCTGCTGCGCCTCTCGGGCGGCGCGCGCCTTGCGTCGCTCGAAGCTGCGCAGCTGCGCCGCTTCGTCGGGCAGCTGCACGCCGCGGGCGTTTCCGGACGCTCGCTCGCCGGCACGCTGTCGGCCTGGCGCGGGCTGTATCGCTGGCTCGCGCGCCAGCACGGCTTCCGCAGCGACCCGTGCCGCGGCCTGCGCGCGCCCAAGTCCGCCAAGACCCTGCCCAAGGCGCTAAGCGTCGAGGCAGCGCAGCGGCTGCTCGACGCGCCGCAGGCAGGCTCGCCCGCGCAGCTGCGCGACCGGGCGATGTTCGAGCTCATGTACTCCTCGGGCTTGCGGCTCGCGGAGCTTGTCTCGCTCGACGCCCAGGGCGGGGCGCTGGATCTAAAGCAGGGCGAGGTGACGGTGACAGGCAAGGGCCGCAAGACGCGCTGCGTGCCGGTCGGCGCGAAGGCGCGTGCCGCCCTCGGCGACTGGCTTGCGGCGCGCGCGCAGCTCGCGCGGCCGGGCGAGCGCGCGCTGTTCGTCGGCGCGCGCGGCGCGCGCATCGCACCGGGCACGGTGCGCGCGCGCCTCGCCCAGTGGGCGCGCGCGCGCGGCCTGGAGACGCGGCTGCACCCGCACATGCTGCGCCACTCCTTCGCCACCCACGTGCTGCAGTCGTCGCAGGATCTGCGCGCGGTGCAGGAGATGCTCGGCCACGCCAGCATCTCGAGCACGCAGGTGTATACGCACCTGGACTTCCAGAGCCTCGCCAGGGTGTACGACGCGGCGCATCCGAGGGCGAGGAAGAAGTGATCCCGGCGCTGGAGTTGAAATCCGGGCGCGACAAGTCGCTGCGCCGCCGTCACCCTTGGATCTTCTCGGGCGCGGTGGCGCGCATCGAGGGCAAGCCGGCGCGCGGCGACACCGTCGCGGTGAAAGACGTGGGGGGCAAGACGCGCGCGCTCGCCGCCTACAGCCCGAACTCCCAGATCCGGGCGCGTGCCTGGACCTTCGATCCGACCGTCGAAGTCGATGCGCAGTTCATGCGGCGGCGCCTGGAGAGCGCGCTCGCGCTGCGCGCGCAGCTGCCCGCCGCGCGCCACACGAACGCCCTGCGCCTGGTGCATGGCGAGTCCGACGGCCTGCCCGGCCTGGTCGTCGACCGCTACGCGGACGTGCTGGTCGTCCAGTTCCTGGCAGCCGGGGTGGAGCGCTGGCGCGAGCCGATCCTCGACGCGCTCGCCGAGCTGACCGGCTGCGAAGCGGTGTTCGAGCGCTCGGACGCCGACGTGCGCAGGCTGGAGGGGCTCGCGCCGCGGGCGGGTTTCGTGCGCGGCGACCGCGCCGCCGCGCGCTCGGCGATCGTCGAGTACGGGCTCGACTTCCACGTCGACGTCGAGCAGGGGCAGAAGACCGGCTTCTTTCTCGACCAGCGCGACAACCGCCAGCGCGTGCGCGCGCTCGCCGCGGGGCGCGAGGTGCTAGACGGCTTCTGCTACACGGGCGGCTTCTCGCTCGCTGCGCTCGCCGGCGGGGCGACGCACGTGCTGGCGCTGGAGAGCTCGGCCGCGGCGCTCGCAGTGGCGCGCGAGAACCTGGCGGCTAACCCGCTCGATGCGTCGCGCGCGAGCTTCGAGCAGGCCGACGTGTTCGCGCGACTGCGCGAGTTGCGCGACCGCGGCGCGCGCTTCGACCTCGTGGTGCTCGATCCGCCGAAGTTCGCTCCGACCGCGGCGCAGGCGAAGAACGCCGCGCGCGCCTACAAGGACGTCAACCTGCTCGCCTTCAAGCTGCTCTCGCCGGGAGGGCTGCTCGCCAGCTTCTCCTGCTCGGGCGGGGTCTCGCGCGAGCTGTTCCAATCGATCCTCGCGGGCGCGGCGCTCGACGCGGGAGTCGAAGCGAAGATCGTCGAGCGCTTCGGCGCGGCCGCGGACCACCCGGTGGCGCTGGAGTTCCCCGAAGGCGACTACCTGAAAGGGTTTCTGCTGCTGCGCTCGTAGCAGGTGCCCGCGGCGGTACAATTCCGCTCTTCGCCAGGAGCGCACATGCAGCAGGAGACCATGGTTCCCGTGACCATCCTCACGGGTTTTCTGGGCAGCGGCAAGACGACCCTGTTGAACCGCATCCTCAAGGAGGAGCACGGTCACCGCATCGCGGTGATCGAGAACGAGTTCGGCGAGATCGGCGTCGACAACGACATCATCGAGAAGTCCGACGAGCAGATCGTCGAGATGAACAACGGTTGCATCTGCTGCACAGTGCGCGGCGACCTGATCCGCATTCTCGGCGAGCTGAAGGACAAGCGCAGCCAGGGGGCGCTGAACTTCGACCGCGTGGTGATCGAGACCACCGGCATGGCCGATCCGGGCCCGGTGGCGCAGACCTTCTTCACCGACGAGGAGATCGGCAACTATTACCTGCTCGACTCGATCATCACCCTGGTCGACGCCAAGCACGCCGAAAAGCAGCTGGACGAATTTCGCGAGGCGCAGGAGCAAGTCGGCTTCGCCGACCGCATCCTCATGTCGAAGACGGACCTGGTCGGCGAGGATGAAGTCAGGAAGCTCTCGGAGCGCATCCGCGTCATGAATCCGCGCGCGCCGATCAAGAAGGTCCACTTCGGCAATGCGCCAATCGCCGAGGTGCTCGACATCCGCGGCTTCAACCTGAACGCGATCCTCGAGCTCGACCCGGAATTCCTGGTCGACGCGCACCACGAGCACCACGACGACGTGGAGTCGTTCGTGTTCCGCTCCGACAAGCCGTTCGACGGCGACAAGCTCGAGCAGTTCCTCTCGGGCATGATCCAGGTCTACGGGCCCGACCTGCTGCGCTACAAGGGCGTGCTGTGGATGAAGGGAAATCCCCGGCGCGTGGTGTTCCAGGGGGTGCACATGATGATGGGCGGCGACCTCGGCAAGCCGTGGGCGAAGGGCGAGAAGAAGGTGTCGACGATGGTGTTCATCGGCAAGAAGCTGCCGCGCGATCTGTTCTTGGCTGGCCTGGAGCAGTGCCTGGCGAAATGAGCCTCCCGGGCGGCGAGCAGTTCCACGGCACCACCATCCTGTCGGTGCGGCGCGGCGCGAGCGTCGCGCTCGGCGGCGACGGGCAGGTGACCCTCGGCAACGTCGTGATCAAGGCGGGCGCGCGCAAGGTGCGCCGGCTGTACAACGACCGCATCCTGGCCGGCTTCGCCGGCGGCACGGCGGACGCCTTCACGCTGTTCGAGCGCTTCGAGGCCAAGCTCGACAAGCACCAGGGCAACGTGATGCGCTCGGCGGTCGAGCTCGCCAAGGACTGGCGCACGGACCGCATACTCAGGCGTCTGGAGGCGATGCTGGCGGTGGCCGACCGCGAGCACTCGCTAATCATCACCGGCATGGGCGACGTGCTCGAGCCCGAGCAGGGCATCGTGGCGATCGGCTCGGGCGGCCCCTACGCCCAGAGTGCCGCGCTCGCGCTGCTGGAGAACACCGAGCTCGGGGCGCGCGACATCGTCGACAAGGCGCTCGCGATCGCGGCCGACCTGTGCATCTACACCAACCAGCGGAGGGTCATCGAGGTGCTCGAATGACGCAGATGACGCCGCAGGAGATCGTGCACGAGCTGGACAAGAACATCGTCGGGCAGGACCGCGCCAAGCGCGCCGTGGCGATCGCGCTCAGGAACCGCTGGCGCCGCCAGCAGGTGGGCGAACCGCTGCGCCAGGAGATCACGCCGAAGAACATCCTCATGATCGGTCCCACCGGCGTGGGCAAGACCGAGATCGCGCGGCGCCTGGCGCGCCTGGCGGACGCGCCCTTCATCAAGGTCGAGGCGACCAAGTTCACCGAAGTTGGCTACGTCGGACGCGACGTCGACACCATCGTGCGCGACCTGGTGGAGATCAGCGTGAAGCAGATGCGCGAGAGCGCGATGCGCGCCGTGCGCACGCGTGCGCAGGACGCCGCCGAAGAGCGCGTCCTGGACGCGCTGCTGCCGCCGGCGCGCGGCGCCGAAGCCGAGGAGAGCGCCACGCGGCAGAAGTTCAGGAAGAAGCTGCGCGAGGGCGAGCTGGACGACAAGGAGATCGAGCTCGAGCTGTCGGCCGCACCGGCGCAGATGGAGATCCTCGCGCCCCCGGGTATGGAGGAGCTCACCTCGCAGATCCAGGGCATGTTCCAGAACCTCTCCGGCGGGCGCAGGAAGCTGAGGAAGTTGCGCATCCGCGAGGCGATGCAGCTGCTCACCGACGAGGAGGCTGCGCGCCTGGTGAACGACGACGAGCTCAAGGCCAAGGCGCTCGCCAACGCCGAGCAGAACGGCATCGTATTCCTGGACGAGATCGACAAGATCGCGAGCCGCGGCGAGATCGCCGGTGCCGACGTCTCGCGCCAGGGCGTGCAGCGCGACCTGTTGCCGCTCGTGGAGGGCACCACGGTTTCGACCAAGTACGGCATGGTCAAGTCGGATCACATTCTGTTCATCGCCTCGGGTGCCTTTCATCTCGCCAAGCCTTCGGACCTCATTCCGGAGCTGCAGGGGCGCTTCCCGATCCGGGTCGAGCTCGATTCGCTGTCGGTCGACGACTTCGAGCGCATCCTCACCTCGACCGACGCGAGCCTGATCAAGCAGTACCAGGCCCTGCTCGCGACCGAAGGTGTCGCGCTCGATTTCCGGGCGGAAGCCCTGCGCCGCCTGGCGCAGATCGCCTTCGAGGTGAACGAAAAGACCGAGAACATCGGCGCGCGCCGCCTGTACACGGTGCTGGAAAAGCTGCTCGAGGGGATTTCCTTCGAGGCTGGCAAGCGCGGCGCGGCGAGCGTGGTGATCGACGCGGCCTACGTCGACGCGCGGCTGGGCGAGCTGGCGAGGAACGAGGACCTGGCGCGCTACGTGCTCTAGGGTTTGCCGAGCGCTTGGGCATCGGCAAGCCGCCTGGTTGCATCGCGCAGCAATCTCATCTGCCGGTTGAAGTTGGTGCAACTGCGGCAGATCGCGAAGTGCATGCGCAACGCCACGCGCTCGCCGAAGCCGAGCCGGCGATCCAGTCCCTCGGACACGAGCCGGGTCACTTCCCTGCACGAGAGCATCGGTTTCATTTGCGCGGGGTCTCCTGCGCGCCGAACCAGCGGGCCTCCAGGCACAGTCTGAGGGCCATACGGGCGCGATAGAGCATCACCCAGCAGTTGGTCGGGGTGATGCCGAGTTCCTTACAGATCTCTTCGGTCTCCAGGCCCAGGTGCTCGCGCATCATGAACGCGCGCGCGGTCTTGGCCGGCAGCCCCGCCAGGCAGGCCTCGAGCACCTCGAAGAACTGTGCCTGCTCGAGCGACGCGTCCGGGTCGCGCCAGGCTGCTACCGGCGCTCCCCAGTGGCCGCTGTGGTCGAAGAGCTCTTCAAGGGCCGCGCCTTCGTCGGCGTCGTCCAGCGAAACCTGTGGCTCCCGGCCCGCGCGCCGGATGGCGTCGACGATCTTGTGCTTGAGTATGCCGGTGAGCCAGGTGCGCAGCTCTGAGCGCCCGGCATAGCTCGCCTCGGCGCCGAGCGCCGCGAGCAGCGTCTCCTGCACCGCG
Organism: Burkholderiales bacterium; assembly: GCA_035624235.1. Lineage (GTDB taxonomy): Bacteria > Pseudomonadota > Gammaproteobacteria > Burkholderiales > SG8-39 > DAHVFK01. Next base: position 9,482 of record DASPRX010000095.1, read on the forward strand.
TCCTCGGCCGCGTCCCGGTCGCGCAGCTGCAGCCGCGCGAAGCGCAGCAGGTAGGCGCGCTGCTGGTCTATTTGACGGCGGAAGTCGTCGGGTGGGGACATCGGGGGGCCGTCCAGGAATTTACCCGTGGCCGCACATGCTGGGCAATCGCCTTCGCCCGGGGGGTCTTGAAAGGCCGCCGCGGCCCCCAATCTTCAGTGCAGCGAGACCGATCAAAGGATAGGAGACGCATATGGCGACCATCACCCGTTTGGACCCGATTAACGACCTAGTGGACGATCTGTTCAAGGGCTTTCTCCTGCGCCCGATGTACGCCGAGCCGCGCGGCGAGCCTGCGCGCATGAGGGTCGACGTCGTCGAGAAGGACGGCGCCTACCTCGTGACCGCGGAGCTGCCGGGGGTCGGCAGGGAGGACGTACAGGTGACGATCGACGGCGCGCAAGTGACGCTTAGCGCCGAGGTCAAGCGCGAGAAGGAAGTCGCAGCCGACGAGCGCGTGCTGCACACCGAGCGCGTGTACGGCAAGGCTACACGCAGCTTCGCCCTGCCGCAGGAAGTCGACGAGAGCAAGGCCGAAGCGAAGCTGCGCGACGGCGTGCTCGAGCTCACCCTGCCCAAGAAGGCCGCGGCGGCTCGCAGGCAGATCGCGATCAACTGAGCGTTTCCTCAAGGCGTGCAAGGGGCCGGCGACCGCCGGCCCTTTTTCTTTGTAGAATCGGCACGCCATGACCGATGCCGCAGACGCCGCCGCCAAGGCGCGCATCCTCGCCGAAGCGCTACCCTACATCCGCCGCTTCCACGGCAAGACGATCGTGGTCAAGTTCGGCGGCAACGCGATGGTCGACGCGACGCTGCAGGCGGGCTTCGCGCGCGACGTCGTGCTGCTCAAGCTGGTCGGCATGGACCCGGTGGTGGTGCACGGCGGCGGGCCGCAGATCGAGCGCCTGCTCAAGCAGCTTGGCATCAAGAGCGAGTTCGTGCAGGGCATGCGCGTCACCGATGCGGCGACCATGGACGTGGTCGAGATGGTGCTCGGCGGGGCAGTCAACAAGGACATCGTGACGCTGATCAACCAGGCGGGCGGCAAGGCGGTGGGGCTAACGGGTCAGGACGGCGCGTTCATCCGCGCGCGCAAGCTGATGATGCCTTCGCCCGAGAGGCCGAGCGAGCTGCTCGACATCGGGCAGGTGGGCGAGGTGGAGTCGATCGACCCGCGCGTGATCGATTCGCTCGAGCAGGGCGGCTTCATTCCCGTCGTGGCGCCGATCGGCGTGGGCGCCGACGGGCTGTCCTACAACATCAACGCGGACCTGGTCGCCGGCAAGCTCGCCGAGGTGCTCTGCGCCGAGAAGCTGGTGCTGATGACCAACACACCGGGCGTGCTGGACGAGCAGGGCAGGCTGCTCACCGGTATCACGCCGCGCCAGATCGACGAGATGGTCGCCGCCGGGACGCTGTCCGGCGGGATGCTGCCCAAGATCTCCTCCGCGCTCGAGGCGGCGCGCTCGGGCGTCAGGAGCGTGCACATCATCGACGGCCGCGTGCCCCATGCGCTGCTGCTCGAAGTGCTGACCGACCGCGGCGTCGGCACGCTGATCCGCTCGCGCTGATGCGCCTCGCGCGCATCCCGCCCTCGCGGCGGGTGTGGATCTTCGATCTGGACAACACCCTGCACGATGCGGGCGCACGCATCTTCCCTTCCATGCACGAGCAGATCAACGACTATCTGATGCGCCATTTCGGCGTTGACGAGGAAGGCGCGAACGCCATGCGGCGCGGGTTCTGGCAGCGCTATGGCACCACGCTCAACGGCTTGATGCGCCACTACGGCACCGACCCGCGCAGGTTCCTCGCCGAGACCCACCGTTTCCCCGAGCTCTCCGACATGGTCGTGCACGAGAACGCCCTGCGTCACGCGCTTGGGCGCTTGGGCGGCAAGAAGCTCGTGTTCTCGAACGCGCCGCGCCACTACGTGGACGGGGTGCTGCGCGCGATCGGCGTGACGTGCTGGTTCGACGCGGTCTACACGATCGAGGACGCCCGCTTCCGCGGCAAGCCGGCGCTGTACGGTTTTCACGTGCTGCTGCGCAACCACGACCTCGATCCGCACCGCTGCGCGTTCATCGACGACGCGCTGGAGAACCTGCGCGCCGCAAAGCGCTTGGGCATGAGCACGGTGTGGGTCAGCCGCACGCGCACGCGCGTGCCATACGTCGACCTGCGCGTCGGCTCGGTGCTCGAGCTGCCCGGACTCGTGTTCCGGCACGCTTGAGCTAGAATCGCGCACACTTGCGCTCCCAGCCCCATGCCACGCGCCAAAGGCGAACGCCGGCTCGAGATCCTGAAGACCCTTGCGCAGATGCTCGAGGCGCCGCGCTGGGAACGCGTGACCACGGCCGCGCTCGCGGCCAGGCTGGACGTGTCGGAAGCCGCGCTGTACCGCCATTTCGCGTCCAAGGCGCAGATGTACGAGGGCCTGATCGAGTTCATCGAGAACTCGGTGTTCTCGCTGGCGAACCGGATATCGCAGGACGAGCCCAGTGGCTCGGAGCAGGCGGCAAAGCTGGTCGAGATGCTGCTTGCGTTCGCCGAGAAGAATCCCGGCATGGTGCGCGTGATGATCGGGGACGCGCTGGTGGGCGAGCACGAGCGCCTTCAGGTGCGCATGAACCAGTTCTTCGACCGCTTCGAGGCGACGCTAAAGCAGGCTCTGAGGCTCGCAGCGAGCCAGACCGCGGCCGCCGAGAACGACGCCGCGGCGCGCGCCGCGGTGCTGCTTGGCTACACCATCGGCAGCCTGCACCAGTTCGCTCGCAGCGGGTTCGCGAGGAAGCCCTCGGAGGGGTTCGCCGCCCAGCGCCGTCACCTGTTCGCCTGAACCTCGGCCGCGGCGCACACGGGGCAATCGGGATCCTTGGACACGCGCACCGAGCGCCATTCCGCGCTGCGCGCGTCGAGCATCAGCAAGCGGCCGGATGCCGGCTGGCCCGCGCCGGAGACGATCTTCACGGCCTCCAGCGCCTGCAGCGCGCCGATGGTGCCGGTGAGCGGCGCGAATACGCCCATCACCGCGCAGCGCAGCTCCTCGGTTTCGCCGCCCTCGGGGAACAGGCAGGCGTAGCAGGGCGCGTCGGGCCTGCGCAAGTCGAATACCGCGATTTGGCCGTCGAAGCGCAGCGCGGCTCCCGACACCAGCGGCCGCGCGTGGCGCACGCAGGCGCGGTTCACCGCGTGTCGCGTGGCGAAATTGTCCGAGCAGTCGAGCACCACGTCGGCGCCGGCGACCAGACGTTCGAGCGCCTCTCCGTCGAGGCGGGCGGCGAGCGTGACCAGTTCTACCTCTGGATTGAGCGCGCCGAGCGCGGCGGCGGCGGCGTCCACCTTGCGCGCACCGATCGAATCGGTGCGGAACAGGATTTGACGCTGCAGGTTGGTTAGGTCGACGCGGTCCGGGTCCGCCAGTGTCAGCCGGCCGATGCCGCTGGCGGCGAGATACAGCGCGGCCGGGCAGCCGAGACCTCCCGCGCCGACCACCAGCGCGCGCGCCGCGCGCAGCCGCTCCTGCCCTTCTACCCCGATCTCCGGCAGCAGGATGTGCCGGCTGTAGCGCAGCAGCTGTTCGTCGTTCAAGTTCCGACTAGCTGCCGGATTTGCGCTGCGCGACGGTCTTGGACGGGTGCCCGAGGACGGGCTGTCCCTTGAGGTACGCGACCGCCTGCTCCAGCTGGAAGTCGTCTTTCGCGCCGAATTCGATCGGCTTGGCCGCGGCAGCCGGCTTCGCCGCTGCGGATTCGGGCGCCGGCTGCGCGGCCTTTCCAGCCGCCGGGCCGCCCTGGTCGTTGTCGAGGTGGTGCTCCAGGTCCGCCTCGCGCAGGTGCGTCTTCGGCTCGCCAGGCTCGTCGACGATCAGGTCGGGGGTGATGCCCTTCGCCTGGATCGAGCGTCCGCTCGGCGTGTAATAGCGCGCGGTCGTCAGCTTAATGGCGGTGTTGTTGTTCAGCGGCATGATCGTCTGCACCGAGCCCTTGCCGAAGGTCTGGGTGCCGATCAGGGTGGCGCGCTTGTGGTCCTGCAGCGCGCCCGCCACGATTTCCGACGCCGACGCCGAGCCGCCGTTCACGAGCACGACCAGCGGAACGGTCTTGATCCCGCCGGGCAGGCTCTTCAGGAAGTCGTCGCCGTCGGTGCGCAGGTAGTCGTCCGGCGTGGCGAAGTACTTCTTCTTCGATTCCTCGGTGCGCCCGTCGGTCGACACCACGAGCGCGTTGGGTTGCAGGAAGGCGGACGAGACCGCCACCGCGCCGTACAGCAGGCCGCCAGGATCATTGCGCAGGTCGAGCACCAGTCCCTTGAGCGCGCCCAGGCGATACAGGTCGCGCAACTGCTTCACGAGCGATTCGGGGGTCGACTCCTGGAACTGTGACACTCGAATCCAACCGTAGCCCGGCTCGATCAGCTTGGACTTCACGCTGCGCACGTGGATGATCGCGCGCGTCAGCGTCACCACGATCGGCTGCGACTCGCCTTTCCTCGCGATCGTCAGCGTAATCTTGGTGTCGGGCTTGCCGCGCATGCGCTTGACCGCGTCGTTCAGCGTCATGCCCTTCACCGGCGTGTCGTCGAGCTTGATGATCAGGTCACCCGGCTTGATGCCGGCCTTGTATGCCGGCGTGTCCTCGATCGGCGAGACGACCTTGACGAAGCCGTCCTCCATGCCGACCTCGATGCCCAGGCCGCCGAACTGCCCCTGCGTTCCCACCTGCAGCTCACGGTAGGCGTCCTGGTCGAGATAGGCGGAGTGCGGGTCGAGGTCAGAGAGCATCCCGTTTATCGCGCCGGTGATCAGTTTCTTGTCCGATACCGGCTCGACGTAGTTCTGCTTGATGGTGCCGAACACGTCGGTGAAGGCGCGCAACTCGTCGAGCGGCAGCGGCCCCTGCGCGTCGCGATCGGCGATCGCCTGCAGGTTGAGACTGATGAGTACCCCGGCGACGACGCCGAGAAAGACGAGTCCGAAACCACGAAGTCTGCTGCGCATAGCGTTTTGCTTCCTCAACCGGCAGGATGCCGGATCAAGCGCCTCACTTGAGGCTGACCCACGTCAACGGGTCGAAAGGCTTACCCAGATGCCGCAATTCAAAGTATAAACCCGATTCCTCGCTGCCACCGGTCGCGCCCACGGTTGCAACCGGCTCGCCCGCAGCAACAATGTCACCGACCTGCTTCAGCAGGGTCTCGTTGTTGGCGTAAACCGACAAATATGCCTCACCGTGGTCGATGATCAGCAGGTTTCCGAACCCCCTCATCCAATCGGCGAATACCACCTGTCCCGCCGCGATGGCCCTGACCTGCTGCCCCTCGGGCGCGCGGATAAAGACCCCTTTAAGACTGATGCCGGCATTGCCTCTTGGAGCGCCGAAGCGCCCGGTCAGTTCCCCGCGAACCGGCAGGCGAAGCTTGCCGCGCAACGTATCGAACGGGCCGCTCGCCGAGCCCGGCTCGGGCACCTTCTCGACCCGCGCGTAGCCTGCACCCGGCTTGGTGGCGAGCACGCGGCCGATCTCTTCCACCAGGCGCGAGAGCCGCGCCTCGTCCGCGCGCAACACCCTGATCTGCTTCCGGTCGCGCCGGATGTCGTCGCCGAGCTTGGCGAGGACGCGCCGCCGCTCGCGCTGTTGGGCGAGCACCCGCTCGCGGTCTTCGCGCTGCGCGCGCGTGACCTGCGCAAGGCTTGCGCTGCGCGCATCGAGCTCGCGTTGCAGATCGGCGAGCTCGGTCAGCCCGTCGCGCATCGAGGCCACGAGCCCTGCGGAGGCTTGCGAGACGCGCGTAAGGTAATACAGCTTGCGCGCGACCTTGCCGGGATCCTCGCCAGAGAGCACCAGGCGCAGCGCGCCGGGGGCACCGCCCTCGTAGCGCGCGGCGAGAATCTTGCCGAGCGCGGCCTGCTGCAGCGCGAGCCTCCGGGTCAGGCTGCGGCGGCGCGCCTCGAGCGCGTCGGATTGCGTGCGCAGCACGCGCCCGTCCGCGTCGAGCTCGGCGAGGGCGCGGTTGGCGTCCGAGATCGCGCGCTCCGAGTCGCGCAGCGCGTCGCGCGCCTCGCGCCGCGACGCTTGCTTTTCGTTCAGCTCGGCACTTAGCGCGGCGATGTGCGCCCTGAGCGCTGCCAGGTCGCGCTCGCGCTTGCCGGCGTGCGCTGGCGTGGCGAGGACCGCGGCGACGAGTACGAGCCCTGCGATCCGCGCGGGGTTCAGGCCTTTGCCCTGCCCTGGGCAGAGACCGCCGAGATGCGTCGCGCGATCTCCTGCTCGTCACCGAGATAGCGATGCCCGAGCGGGCGCAGCCGCTCGTCCAGCTCGTAGACGAGAGGCACGCCGGTCGGGATGTTCAGGCCGACGATGTCGGTGTCGGAGATGCCGTCCAGGTACTTGACAAGAGCGCGCAGCGAATTGCCGTGCGCGGCCACGAGCACGCGCCCGCCGGCGCGCATCGCGGGCGCGATCTTCCCTTCCCAATACGGCAGGACGCGCGCCACGGTGTCCTTGAGGCACTCGGTGCGCGGCAGGCCCTGCGCCGCGAGCTCCGCGTAGCGCGGGTCGTCCGCCGCGAGACGCGGATCATCCGACGCGAGCGCGGGCGGCCGCGTATCGTAGCTGCGGCGCCAGACGAGCACCTGCTGCTCGCCGAACTGGGCTGCCGTCTCGGCCTTGTCCAGGCCCTGCAGTGCGCCGTAATGACGTTCGTTCAGGCGCCAGCTCTTCTCCACCGGCAGCCACATGGCGTCCATCTCCTCCAGCACCAGCCATAGCGTCCTGATGGCGCGCTTGAGCACCGAGGTGAATGCAAGGTCGAACGCAAAGCCCTGGGCGCGCAGCAGGCGGCCGGCGGCGCGCGCCTCTTCGACGCCTTTTACCGACAAATCGACGTCGGTCCAGCCGGTGAAGCGGTTCTCGCGGTTCCAGTCGGACTCGCCGTGGCGCAGTAAGACGAGCTTGTGGGCAGCTTGCATCGCGGTCGGCTCGGGGCCGCGGCTATTCTATAATACGAGCCTTGTTTTCTGCGGGCCGCGACGCGCGGCCATAAACAGATGAAGCGCGACCAGTTCGACCTGATCGAGAAGCAGGAGCACATCGAGCAGGCCGCGCGCGCCCTGAAGGCGATGTCACACCCGCTGCGGCTCAAGATCCTGTGCGTGCTGGGCCCCAACGAGCTGAGCGTGCAGGACATCGTCGACGCGGTGGGCACTTCGCAATCCAACATCTCGCAGCATCTGGCGATCCTGCGGGACAAGTCGGTGCTGCGCACGCGCAAGGACGCGAACCGGGTGTTCTACCGCGTGAGCGACGAGCGTACGCTGCAGCTCATCGGCATGATGCGCGAGGTCTTCTGCGGCGTGCCGCTCGATTGAGGATGCGCCCGGCGCAAGCGCCGCCGGCGTTTTCGAGAACATGCTTCTTGAGTTCGTCAAAGACAACCTGCTCCTTGTCGCCGTCGCGGTGACCTCCGGCGCCATGCTGATCTGGCCGATGCTGCGCCGGCCAGGCGGCGGTCCGGCGGCGAGCACGCTGCAGGCGACGCAGATGATCAACCGTCAGGACGCGGTGATGGTCGACGTGCGCGAGGACGCCGAGTACGCCAAAGGCCATGTCATGGACGCGCGCCATATCCCGCTATCGCAATTCAGCGCCCGCGTGGGCGAGCTGCAGAAATTCAAGTCGAAGCCGCTGATCGCGTATTGCGAGAGCGGCACCCGCTCGGCTCAGGCCGTGTCGGTACTGCGCAAGCAGGGATTCGAGCAGGTGTTCAATCTCACCGGCGGATTCGCCGCCTGGCAGCAGGCGGGGCTGCCGGTGGAGAAGTAACATGGCCGCAGTGTTGATGTACTGCACGGCGACCTGCCCGTATTGCCAGGCCGCCGAGCGGCTGCTGCGCAAGAAGGGCGTGACCGACCTGGACATCGTGCGCGTCGACCTGGAACCGCAGCGGCGCGTCGAGATGATGCAGCGGAGCGGGCGCCACACGGTGCCTCAGATCTGGATCGGCACGCGCCATGTCGGAGGCTGCGACGATCTGTATGCCCTGGAGCGCCAAGGCGAGCTGGACGAACTGCTGCGCGAACTTACGGAGACGGGATGAGCGACAACCAGCCAAGCTTCCAGATCGAGAAGATCTACGTCAAGGACCTTTCGCTCGAGATCCCGGGAGGGCCGCAGACCTTCGTGCAAGGCGAGCAGCCGCGCCTGGAGGTGCAGATCGGCAACGACGCGGCCCAGTTCGCGGAGGGCTATTACGAGGTCGCCGTGACGGTGACGGTGACCGCGCGCGCGGCGGACAAGACGGTGTTCCTCGTCGAAGCCGTCCAGGCGGGAATCTTTTCCATCCGCGGCGTGCCGCAGGGCGACCTCCCCGGGCTGCTGAACGTGGCCTGCCCGACGATCATCTACCCGTATCTGCGCGAAACGGTTTCCGACGTGATTACGCGCGGCGGGTTCCCGCCGGTCCTGCTCGCGCCGGTGTCCTTCGAGGCTCTCTACGCGCAGCGCCAGCAGCAGGCGGGCGCGCAGCCGCGCATCGAGATCGCCTCCTGAGCACGATGCGCCGCGCGCTGCTCGCCGCGCTGTTCGCCGCAGCCGCCGGCACCGCCCACGCCGTCGACTACCGCAGCGTGGGCGGGCAGCCCGCGGTGCTCTACGACGCGCCCTCGATGCAGGCGACGCCTCTCTACGTCGTCTCGCCCAAGTATCCGCTCGAGGTGATCGTCGAGCTCGGGGCGTGGACCAAGGTGCGCGACCAGACCGGCGCCCTGTCGTGGGTGCAGGGCAGCGCGCTGACCGAACAGCGCACGGTGTTGGTCACGGCGCCCGCGGCGCAGGTGCACGTGCGGCCGGACGACAGCTCTCCGATCGCTTTTAGCGCGGCACAGAACGTGGTGCTCGACCTTCTCGAAGTGGTGCCGGGCGGCTGGCTGCGGGTGCGCCACGCCGACGGCTCGAGCGGCTACGTTCGTCCCACTGCGGTCTGGGGCGGCTGACGGCGGCAGTGCCCGCATGAGCGCGGTCGCGGTGCTCGGTGCGGGTGCTTGGGGCACGGCGCTTGCCGTAGCGCTGGCGCGCGCGGGGCACGGCGCGCGACTGTGGGCGCGGGACGCCGCGCAGGCAGCGGCGATGGACCGGGCGCGCCGCAACGAGCGCTACCTTCCGGAAGTGACGCTCCCGCAGGACGTGCGCGTGGTTGCCGAGCTGGCCGAGGCGCTCGACGGCGCCGAGCTTTTGCTCGCCGCGACCCCGGTCGGCGGCCTGCGCGACCTGCTGCGCAGGCTGCGTGCCCGCGGCGCCGCGCTGCCTCTGGTGTGGCTGTGCAAGGGTTTCGAGCAGGGCAGCGGGCGCCTGCCGCACCAACTGGTCGAGGAGGAACTGGGGGCGGGGCGCTCCTGCGGCGCGCTTTCCGGGCCTTCGTTCTCGCTCGAGGTGGCGCAGGGCTTGCCGTGCGCGCTCACGCTCGCCTCGCACGACGCCGAGTTCGCGCGCCGTGCGGCGGCGCAGCTGCACGGCGGCCGGCTGCGCATCTATTACAGCGCCGACGTGATCGGCGTCGAGATCGGCGGCGCGGTGAAGAACGTGATGGCGATCGCGGTCGGCATCTGCGACGGGCTCGGGCTCGGGCAGAACGCGCGCGCCGCGCTCATCACACGAGGCCTGGCGGAAGTTTCGCGGCTCGGCGTGGCGCTCGGCGGGCGCGCCGACACCTTCATGGGTCTGGCCGGCGCCGGCGACCTCATTCTCACGGCTACCGGCGATCTTTCGCGCAACCGTCGCGTCGGGCTGGCGCTTGCGCGCGGGCGCGCGCTGCGCGACATCCTCGCCGAGCTCGGCCATGTCGCCGAGGGTGTGGCCTCGGCGGCCGAGGTCGCGCGGCTCGCGGCGCCGCTCGGGATCGAGATGCCGATCACCGATGCGGTTAAGGCGGTGCTCGAAGGCGCGCTCGCACCCGCGGCGGCCGCCGAGCGGCTCCTCGCGCGCGACCCAAAGCGCGAGGGGTTCAGCTAGCGCCGGCGAAGCCGAGCTGGCGCCAGGCCTCGAACACCAGCACCGCCACGGCATTGGACAGGTTCAGGCTGCGGTTGCCGGGCCGCATCGGCAGGCGCAGGCGCCGTGCGGGCGCGAATTGCGCGAGCAGATCGTCGGGCAGGCCGCGCGTTTCCCGGCCGAACAGGAACACATCGTCGCGTGCATAGCGCACGTCGGCGTAGCAGGTTTCGCCGCGCGTGGTGATGGCGAACACGCGTTGTTCGCCCAGGGCCGCGCGGCACGCGTCCCAATCGCGGTGCGTGCGCACCGCCGCGAGCTCGTGATAGTCGAGGCCGGCGCGCCTTAGCTGCCGATCGTCCATCGAGAAGCCGAGCGGTTGGACTAGGTGCAGCCGCGCGCCGCTGTTGGCCGCCAGCCTGATCACGTTGCCCGCGTTGGGCGGTATCTCCGGGTGTAGCAGTACGATGTCGAACACGCGCGCTTAGGCGAAGAAGGTGCGCGCCAGCACGCAGTTCACCACGCGCACCGCGCCGGCGCGCTTCAGCGCGGCGGCGATCTCCTCGAGGGTCGCGCCCGTGGTCATCACGTCGTCCACGACCGCGACCGCCGCGCCCTGCAAGGGAACCGTGCAGCGGAATGCCCCGCGCACGTTCTTCGCGCGCTCGTCCCAGCGCAGCGCGCTCTGCGGCGGCGTGTCGCGGCTGCGCTCGCAGGCGTGCGCGGCGAGCGGCGCGCCCAGCGCGCGCGCCGCGTGCCGTCCGATTTCGAGCGACTGGTTGTAGCCGCGCGCACGCAGGCGCGCTGCGGACAGGGGCACCGGCAGCACCCAGTCGACGCGCTCGCACGCGGCCGCCACGCGCGCGCCGAGCAGGCGCCCGAGCGGCGCGGCAAGCGCCAGTTCCCCGCGGAACTTGAGCGCCTGCACCAGGACGTCGGCCGGAAAACGGTACTCGAGCGCGGCCACAGTAGCGTCGTAAGCCGGCGGCTGCGAGAGGCAGCGGCCGCAGAACGCGCCATTCGGCGAACGCAGCGCGCAGCGCGGGCAGAGGGCGCCATCCGCGCGCGGCAGGTCCGCGTCGCAGGCCGCGCACAGCAGCCCTTCGTCGCGCGCCGGGTCGGCGGCGCCGCGGCACAGCACGCATGTGCCGCCGAACAGGTGGCTGGCGAAACGATGGGCGGCGCGCAGGAGCATGGCGGCAGGGGTCGCCCGAATTATGCGCGCTAGAATCGGTCCGGGCGGACGAGGGAGGCGTGCGACGATGTGGACAGTAGCGCAACTGGCGGCGGATCTCGCCGCGCGGAAGGTGAGCAGCCGGGAGCTGGTGGACCGGGCGCTCACGCGCATCGCGGACGGAGCGGGCGAGGGGGCGCGCGCGTTCCTGAAGACCTACGCGGAGACCGCGCGCGCGGAGGCGGCGTTCGCCGACCGGCTACGTGCCGCGGGCATCGTACGCTCGCCGGTCGACGGCCTGCCGGTGTCGGTCAAGGATCTGTTCGACGTCGGCGGCGACGTTACGCGAGCGGGCTCGAAGCTGCTCGCGGGCGCGGCGCCGGCAGAGCGCGACGCGCCGGTGGTGGCGCGCCTGCGCGCGGCAGGCGCGGTCATCGTCGGTCGCACCAACATGGTCGAGTTCGCTTTCGGCACTACGGGGATCAATCCTCATTACGGCACCCCGCGCAACCCCTGGGACCGCAGGACCGGGCGCATCCCGGGCGGCTCATCTTCGGGCGCGGCGGTGGCGCAGGCCGACGGCATGTGCGCGATGGCGCTCGGCAGCGATACGCGCGGGTCGATACGGATTCCGGCGGCGATGTGCGGACTGACCGGCTTCAAGCCGACCGCGCGCCGCGTGCCGCGCGAGGGTGCGTTTCCCCTGTCCTACACGCTCGATTCGGTCGGACCGCTCGCCAATACGGCGGCGTGCTGCGCGGCCTACGACGCGGTGCTGGCCAGCGAGCAGGCTGCGCCGCTGCCGCAGCTGCCGGTCAAGGGGCTGCGGCTGCTCGTGCCGCGCTCGAGCGTGCTGGAGGATCTCGAGCCGCCGGTGGCGCACGCCTTCGAAGCGGCGCTCAAGGCGCTCGGGGGAGCCGGCGCGGCGCTTAGCGAGCTCGACGTGCCTGCGTTCGACCGCCAGGCGGAATACTTCCGCAACGGCGGCTTCGCCGGCGCCGAGGCCTACGCGATACACCGGCGCTGGGAGGACCGGCTGGACGAGTACGACCCGCGCGTCGCGAAGCGCATCCTTTACGGCAAGCAGATCTCGGCGGCGGACTACGTCGAGCTCGAGCAGCTGCGCACCGCCTATGTGCGCGAAGTCGAGGCGCTCGCAGCGCCGTACGATGCGTTCCTGATGCCGACGACGCCTTGCGTCGCACCGCCGATCGCGGAGGTGGAGCGCAGCGACAACGACTACTTCCGCTGGAATATGCTCATCCTGCGCAACGTCGGCATCGTCAACTTCCTGGACGGTTGCGCGGCGTCGGTGCCCTGCCACGAGCCGGGCGCGGCGCCGGTCGGGCTGTCGGTGTGCGGCGTCGCGCTCGCCGATCGCCACGTGCTCGCCGTGGCCGCTGCGGTAGAGCGCGCCCTCGGACCGATCAGCGGTCGAGCCGCAGCGGGGCGTGGCTGAAGTCGACGACAGGCTCGAGCGCCGCGCGGCACGCCGGCGCTACGAGCGCGCTGCGCGAACGTACGAGGATGCCGCGAGGCTCGAGGCCGAAGTGGGTGCACGCATGCTCGAGCGGCTCGATTACGTGCGCATCGAGCCACGGCGCGTCCTCGACGCCGGCGCAGGCACGGCGCGCGAAGCGCGGCGCCTGGCCGAGCGCTATCCCACGGCGGCGATCGTGGCGCTGGATTTCTCTGTGGGCATGCTGCGGCGCGCACGGCGCGCGCAGGGATTCCTGTCGCGCGTCTTCGGCGGCCGGCGGCCGCTGGTGATATGCGCCGACATGACGCGCCTGCCAGTCGCGGCGGGAGCGGTCGGTCTGGTGTGGTCGAACATGGCGCTGCACGCGCTCGACGAGCCGCTCGACGCACTACGCGAATTCCAGCGCGTACTCGCGCCCGAGGGCTTGCTCATGTTCAGCACCCTTGGTCCCGATACCCTGAAGGAGCTGCGCGCGGTGGCGGGCGCGCGGCGCGTGCACCGCTTCATGGACATGCACGATCTGGGCGACCGGCTGGTTGCGGCCGGCTTCGCGGCCCCCGTGATGGACATGGAGCTGATCACGGTCACCTATCCGAGCAGCGCAGCGCTGCTCGGCGAGTTGCGTGCGACCGGACAGACGAGCGTGCGCGTCGACCGGCTGCGGGGGCTCGCCGGACGGCGCTTTCTCGCGCAGCTGCATGAGGGCCTCGCCGCTCAGATGGACGAGTCGCGCCTGCCGGTGACTTTCGAGGTGGTCTACGGACACGCCTGGAAGGGAACGCCGCGCGCCGCACCCGGCGCGCCCGCGGTCGTGCGCCTGGAGCGCGCGCGCCATAAAAAATCCTGAGCGGCGCAACAGCGCGACAGCGTGAATCTCGGCGCACTTTTGTTGATGCACGGCGCTCGACTGTGGTAACTTACCGCGGCTTTGGCGGCACCCTAGGGCGCGAGAGCGTCTTCTCGAGCATGGCGAGCACGATCAATCCGCGGCACGAGTCGGCGTTCCTGGGGCAGTCGGAGAATTTCCGCCTGCTCATCAAGCGCAACTGCTCGATCTCCCCCGCTGGCCTGTTCCGCGTCTTTGCGCTGATTGCGCTCACAACGCTGGGAATCGGTGCCGGGTTCGCGGTGGCCGGCGCGTGGCTGATTCTGCCGTTCGCCGGCTTGGAGGTGCTAGCGCTTGGCCTGGCGTTCCTGCTCAACGGGCGTCATGCGGGAGATTACGAGCGCATCGCGCTCGAGCACGGCCGGCTGACGGTCGAGGTGGCCGAGGGGCCCCGCAGCGCGCGCTACGCGATGGACGTGCGTGCGGCGCGGGTGGCGGTATGCCGCGAGGCAGAGGGTTATGGCGCCCCGCGCGTGCAGTTGCGAGGGGCGCATGGGAGTGTAGAGCTGGGCCGGCATCTCGACGACGAGCGGCGCGTCGAACTCGCGGCGGAGCTCACAAAGCGATTGAGAATCTGATCCGGGAAAGGGCGATGATGCCAAGCAAGTCGAAATACCGCGCCGCGCGCTGGGCGGCGGCCGCGCTCCTCGCGGCGTTCTCGGGCCTCGCGCAGGCCCTCGAATGGAACCTGCAGCCTCCTGCCACGCCGATCGCGGCCGATGTGCAAGGCTTGCACGAGTACGTGATGATCCTCGTCATCGTGATCTTCGTCGGCGTGTTCAGCGTGATGTTCTGGTCGGTGTACGCGCACCGCAAGTCGAAAGGGCACCAGGCGGCGCAATTTCACGAGAACACCATGGTCGAGATGCTGTGGACGGTGATTCCGCTGATCATCCTGATCTTCATCGCCTGGCCGGCCACCCGGACGGTGATCGCGCAGAAAGACACCTCGAACGCTGACATCACGGTCAAGGCGACCGGTATGCAGTGGAAGTGGGGCTACGACTACGTGAAGGGCGAGGGCGAGGGCATCCGCCTCGTGTCCGAGCTGTCCACGCCGAACGAGCAGATCGAAGGGCACGCCACCAAGGACGCACACTACCTCCTCGAGGTGGACCATCCGCTGGTCGTGCCGGTGGGCAAGAAGGTACGCATCCTCACCACGGCGGTCGACGTGGTGCACTCCTGGTGGGTGCCTGCCTTCGCGGTCAAGCAGGACGCCATCCCGGGCTTCATCCGCGACACCTGGTTCAAGGCGACCGAGACCGGCACCTTCCGCGGGCAATGCGCGGAGCTGTGCGGCAAGAATCACGGGTTCATGCCGATCGTCGTCAAGGTCGTGCCGCAGCAGGAGTACACCGCCTGGGTAGAGCAGCAGAAGAAGCGCCAGGCGTCGGCCGACGCGGCGGTGCAGACCGCCGAAGCGAATGCGTCGAAGTAGCGGCTAACGAATCCGGGCAATCAGGAGAATCTCGATGAGCGCAGTTATCGACAGCCACGGCCACGCGCACGGCCACGCGGGTCACCACGGTCCGTACAGCGGCATCATGCGCTGGATCACGACCACCAATCACAAGGACATCGGCACGATGTACCTGTGGTTCAGCTTCACCATGTTCCTGGTGGGGGGCGCGATGGCGATGGTCATCCGCGCCGAGCTGTTCGAGCCGGGCCTGCAGATCGTCGATCCCGACTTCTTCAACCAGATGACCACCATGCACGGGCTGATCATGGTGTTCGGCGCGATCATGCCGGCGTTCGTCGGTTTCGCGAACTGGCTGATCCCGATGCAGATCGGCGCGCCCGATATGGCCTTCGCGCGCCTGAACAACTGGTCGTTCTGGCTGCTGCCGTTCGCCGGCTCGCTGCTCATCATTTCCTTCTTCGTTCCGGGCGGCGCCCCGGGCGTGGGCTGGACGATGTACGCGCCGCTCACGGTGCAGATGGGCATGGGCATGGACCTCACCATCTTCGCGGTGCACCTGCTCGGCATGAGCTCGATCATGGGCTCGATCAACATCGTCACCACGATCCTCAACATGCGCGCGCCCGGCATGACGCTGATGCGCATGCCGCTGTTCTGCTGGACGTGGCTGATCACCGGCTACCTGCTGATCGCGGCGATGCCGGTGCTGGCCGGGGCCGTCACGATGACGCTCACCGACCGCCACTTCGGCACCACCTTCTTCAACGCCGCGGGCGGCGGCGACCCGGTCCTATACCAGCACATCTTCTGGTTCTTCGGTCACCCCGAGGTCTACATCATCGCGCTGCCTGCGTTCGGCGTGATCTCCCAGGTGATCCCGGCGTTCTCGCGCAAGCCGCTGTTCGGCTACGCCTCGATGGTGTACGCGACCTCGGCGATCGCGATCCTGTCGTTCATGGTGTGGGCGCACCACATGTACACGGTCGGCATGCCGGTTACGGCGCAGCTGTTCTTCATGTACGCGACCACGCTGATCGCCGTGCCGACTGGCGTGAAGGTCTTCAACTGGGTGGCGACGATGTGGAAGGGGTCGCTTTCCTTCGAGACGCCGATGCTGTTCGCGATCGGGTTCCTGTTCCTGTTCACCATGGGCGGGTTCTCCGGCCTCGTGCTGTCGCTCGCCGCGGTCGACATCCAGCTGCAGGACACCTATTACGTGGTGGCGCATTTCCACTACGTGATGGTGGCCGGCGCGCTGTTCTCGGCCTTCGCCGGAATCTACTTCTGGCTGCCGAAGTGGACCGGGCGCATGTACAACGAGACGCTGGGCAAGTGGCACTTCTGGCTGTCGATGATCTTCTTCAATATGATCTTCTTCGTGCAGCACTTCCTAGGGCTGGCGGGCATGCCGCGTCGCATTCCGGACTATCCGCTCATGTTCGAGACCTGGAACAAGATCTCGTCGATCGGCGCCTTCGGCTTCGGCCTCACGCAGATCCTCTTCCTGTACATCGTGGTGAAGTGCATCACGAGCGGCGAGAAAGCCCCGCAGAAACCTTGGGACGGCGCCGACTCGCTCGAATGGACGCACCTCCCCACGCCGGCGCCGTACCACTCGTTCGAGACGCCGCCGGTGCTCAAGTGACGCGGCGCCCGCGCGCACCATGACGCAGAACTTGAAGACGGCGCTCGTGCTGGCGTCGATTGCGCTGGCAGCGTTCTTCGGCATCGTCGCCAAGTACTGGCTGCTCGGCGGATGAGCAGCCTGCACGCCGAGCGTGGTGCGGACAATCGGCGGCTGCTGGTGCGGCTGTCGATCGTCGCTGTCGTCATGTTCGGCTTCGGCTATGTGCTGGTGCCGTTCTACAAGCAGATCTGCGAGGCGTTCGGGCTGAACTACGTCTACCAGCGCGACGCCGCGCCGGTGAACACCCAGATCGACGGCACGCGCAGCGTATCGGTGGAGCTCGACGCCAACACCGCCGACGTGCCCTGGCAGTTTCGTCCGCTCACGCGGCACGTTTCGGTGCATCCGGGCGAGCTGTTCACGGTGGAATACGAGGTCGTGAATTCGAGCTCCCTGCCGGTCACCGGCCAGGCGGTGGCGAGCTTCGGACCGCAGATCGCGGGCCGCTACTTCAAGAAGCTCGAGTGCTTCTGCTTCAAGCAGCAGACGCTCGCGCCGGGAGAGACCCGCAGGATGCCGGTCGTGTTCGTGATCGATCCTCGACTGCCGCGCGACGTGGGCAACATCACGCTGTCCTATACTTTCTTCGAGGTGCCGGGCGCGGGGGAACGCTCGTGAGCGTCGCGGAGGCGGAAATGCCGGAGGATAAGAACCCCGGCCTGCTGGAAGTCGCGAAGACGGTATTGTTCGGTGCGCTGGGGATTCGCCGCAGGGCCGATCACGAGCGCGAGACGCGGGCCATTAAGCCGGCGTATCTGATCGTCGCGGGCCTGGTGTTCGCGGCGCTGTTCATACTGACGCTCGTCACAGTCGTGCGCATCGTGACGAGCTGAGCAAGAACCGAGAACTCTAGGCAGGGAGAAAGCAATATGTCGCAGATCGCATCCAGCCGTCAGCACTACTACGTGCCGCAGCCCATGCCGTGGCCGATCATGGGCTCGATCTCGCTGTTCCTCATGGCAATCGGCGCCGTATTTCTGTTCAACGGCTTCTCCGGCGGCTGGTTCTCGATCGCGGCCGGCGCCGCCGTCCTGCTGTACATGCTGTTCCGCTGGTTCCGCGACGTGATCCGCGAGTCCGAGGGCGGCAAGTACGGCGGCTGGGAGGACGTGTCGTTTCGCTGGGGGATGAGCTGGTTCATCTTCTCCGAGGTGATGTTCTTCGCCGCGTTCTTCGGCGCGCTCTTCTACACGCGGCAAATCTCGGTGCCGGACCTCGCCAGCCTGCAGAGCCAGGCATTCGCATGGCCCGATTTCTCCGGCCACTGGCCTTCCGCGGGACCCGCCTTCGAGCAGAAGTTCTCGCCCATGGAGGCCTGGGGAATCCCGGCGATCAACACGCTGCTGCTGCTGTCTTCGGGCGTCACGGTGACGATCGCGCACTGGGCCCTGAAGGAGAACAAGCGCGCCCTGCTGAGCCTGTTTTTGTTCTTCACGGTGGCGCTCGGCGTAACGTTCCTTACCTTCCAGGCGTACGAGTACCACCACGCCTATTCGCTGCTCAACCTCAAGCTCAGCACGGGCGTTTACGGCTCGACGTTCTTCATGCTCACCGGGTTCCACGGCTTCCACGTGACGCTCGGCGCGATCATGCTGTCGGTCATCCTGGTGCGCAGCCTGATGGGCCATTTCAAGCCCGACCACCATTTCGCGTTCGAGGCGGTCGCGTGGTACTGGCACTTCGTGGACGTGGTGTGGCTCGGACTGTTCATCTTCGTTTACTGGCTGTAGGGGCGGCACGCAGCGACGGACAACAGGAGGAAGGCGCCTGCGAGGCGCCACGGAGGAGAAGCTTCCGCGCCGCACACCGTGCGGCGTATTTTTTTCGCCGGACGCTAGCGCAGGCGACCGGGAATGAAGCCGAAGTAGAACCCCGCCATCAGGAACAGGAACAGGGCGATCGACAACGCAACGCGCAGCGCGAGCGCCTTGACGGCGCGGTTGGACCCGCTCTTGTCGTGGTAGACGAAGAACAGAGCCGAGCCGAGGCTGGCGACGATCATCAGAAACGCTGCTATTACGATGTAGCGCATGGAGGAAGGGGAGTTTAAGGCAGGCACCCGCTTTCTTGCACGCAACAGCATGGCGTTCACGTTTCAGGGCAGGGCGTTCCGGCCAAAGTGGTGGGGCTTCGCATTGGCAGCCGCAGGCTGCGCGGCGTTCATCGCGCTCGGCAACTGGCAGGCCAGGCGCGCCGAGGAAAAGCGGGCGCTCGCGGCACGGCTGGATGCGGCACTGCGCGCGCCGGCGCGCGAGCTTCCGCCACGGCCCGTGGCGGCGTCAGACTACGCGCAGCAGCGGGTCGCGGCGCTCGGCACCTTCCTTTCCAAATACACGGTGCTGCTCGACAACAAGATCCACGACGGCCGGCTAGGATACGAGGTGGTGACGCCCCTGCGCCTCGGACAAAGCAGCCTGCATGTGCTGGTCGACCGCGGCTGGGTCGCAGCGGGCGCGCGGCGCGACGAGCTGCCCGAGCTCCGCACCCCGTCGGGAGAGCTGCGCATCGAGGGGTTCGCCGTGCAGCGCCTGCCGCAGGCATTCGAGCCGCAGCACCGGCCCCCGCGGGGCCGCGTATGGCAGAACCTGAGGCTCGACGACTTCGCCGCCGCGACGGGTCTCGCACTGCAGCCCGTGGTCATCGAGCAGCTCTCGCAGGTCGATGACGGGCTGCTGCGCGACCGGGAGCGCCCCGACACGGGCGCGGAACGGAACGCGAGCTATGCCCTGCAGTGGTACTCGTTCGCGGCCCTCTCCGTTATTCTCTTCCTCGTACAGTCGTTCCGCCGTGAGCAGCGCACCGAGCCCTGACGCCGCGCGGCGCGCGCGCCTCAAGCTGCTGCTGCTCGCGGCGTTCTTCGCAGCGCCGCTCGTATTCGCCTGGCTCGCATACCGGTTCGAATGGGGAATAGGCGCTTTGGGCAACTACGGCGAGCTTGTCGGGCCCGCGGCCTTGCCGGAGGTTACGCTTACGGCGCTCGACGGCAGGCAGGTCTCGACGTCCCGCCTGCGCGGCAGGTGGGTGCTGGTGCAATTCGACGCGGCGCGCTGCGACGCGTACTGCGAGCGCAAGCTGTACTACATGCGCCAGGTGCGCAGGGCGCTCGGGAAGGACATGGAGCGCGTCGCGCGCCTGTGGGTGCTGACCGACGGCGGTACGCCGGCCTCGAGTGTAGCGGCCGCGTTCGAAGGCACGGAGATACTGCGCTCGGATGACGGCAGCTTCGCGGCGGTATTCGGCGCAGCGTCGAACCTGGCGGAGCACATTTACCTCGTCGACCCCATGGGCAATCTGATGCTGCGCTTCCCGCGCGACCCCGACCCGTCGAAGATGCTCAAGGATCTGCAGCGCCTTCTCAAGTACTCGCAGATCGGCTGACGCCCCGTGATAAAATTTCTGGCTTCGTGAATACCCAGGTTCTCTCCCCAGGCATCGCACGCGGCCTCGCGCAACGGGCGCGGGCCTTCTACGCGCTGACCAAGCCGCGCGTGGTGTCCCTCATCGTCTTCACCGCCGTGATCGGCATGCTGCTCGCCGCACCCGGCATAGTCCCGCCGCAGGCGCTGCTCGCGGGAACGCTCGGCATCGCGCTGGTCGCGGGCGCGGCCGCCGCCGTCAACTGCCTGGTCGAGCAACACATCGACGCGGTGATGCAGCGTACGCGCTGGCGGCCTCTGCCGCGCGGCGAGCTCGGCACGCTGCATACGCTGCTGTTCGCGGGCGTGGTCGGCGGGGCCGGGCTGTGGGTGCTGTCGTACTTCGTGAACGCGCTCACGATGTGGCTCACCCTCGGCACCTTCGTCGGCTACGCGATCATCTACACGGTGATTCTCAAGCCGGCGACGCCGCAGAACATCGTGATCGGCGGCGCTTCGGGGGCGATGCCGCCCGTGCTCGGCTGGGCGGCGGTCACGGGCCAGGTGACGATCGAGGCAATGCTCCTGTTCCTGATCATCTTCGCCTGGACCCCGCCTCATTTCTGGTCGCTCGCGCTTTATCGCGCGGACGACTATGCGCGCGCGGGTCTGCCGATGTTGCCGGTGACGCACGGGCGCAAGTACACGCAGCTGCAGGTGCTGCTGTATACCGTCATCCTGTACGGCGTGAGCCTTCTGCCTTACGTCGTGCGCATGAGCGGGATGCTGTATTTAGTGGCGGCGTGCGCGCTGGGAGCGGTCTTCCTCGGCTATGCGGTGCGGATCTTTCGAGAATACAGCGACCGCCTGGCGCGTCGCATGTTCCGCTACTCGATCGTCTACCTGGCTGCACTGTTCGCGGCACTGCTCGTTGATCATTACCTGGCGCTCTAGCCTTGCCGCTTTGCTCGGCGCGCTGCTGCTCGCAGCTTGCGATGCGGGCGGACCGAAGTTCAAGAGCACCGACATCACCGGCGTCGACTACGGCAAGCAGCTCTCGCTCACCGATCAGAACGGCCGCGCGCGCAGCTTGCAGGACTTCCGCGGCAAGGTGGTGGTCCTGTTCTTCGGCTACACGCACTGTCCGGACGTCTGCCCGACGACGCTCGCCGAAATGGCGCAAGTGATGAAGAAGCTGCGCGCGGAAGCCGATCGCGTGCAGGTTCTGTTCGTCACCGTGGACCCGGAGCGCGACACCCCCGCTGTCCTGTCGCGCTATGTGCCCGCGTTCGATCCGCGGTTCCTGGGGCTATACGGCGACGCCGAGGCGACACGCCGCGCTGCCAAGGAGTTCAAGGTGTTCTACGAGGTGAAGAAAGGCGAAACGCCCGGGGAGTACACGGTCGACCACAGCGCGGGGAGCTACGTGCTCGACACAAAGGGCCGTCTGCGCCTGTTCGTGGGCTACGAGCGCGTCGGCGCCGACGCGCTCGCCGCCGACATCCGCACCCTGCTGCGCGAGGCCAGCTGAAATTCAGGCCGGCGCCGGCAGCGCGAGCGCCGCGCCGAGCTTTTCCATCTCCTTGCGCATCTTCTCGAGCGCCTTTGCTTCGATCTGGCGGATGCGCTCGGCAGAGACCTTGTATTCCTGCGCCAAGTCGTGCAGCGTGGCGCCGCGCTTCTCCCGCAACCAGCGCGTTTCGATGATGCGCCGGCTGCGCGGGTCGAGCGCGGCGAGCGCGCGCGCCAGGCCTTCTGCCTGCAGCCGCTGGCTTTCATCATGCTCGAGCAGTTGCGAGGGCTCCGCCTGCGGGTCGGCGAGGAATTGCGCAGGTGCGTACGCATCCTCGTCGTCCTCGGCCTCGAAGGCGATTTCCTGCCCGCCGAGGCGAGTTTCCATCTCGAGCACTTCTTCCGGCTTGACGTGCAATTCGGCAGCCACGCGCTTTACGTCATCGCGTGTGAGCGGCGCGAGCCCGGGCCTCATTGAGCGCAGGTTGAAGAACAGCTTTCTCTGCGCCTTGGTCGTGGCAACCTTCACCAGCCGCCAGTTGCGCAGGATGTATTCGTGGATCTCCGCCTTGATCCAGTGGATGGCGAACGACACTAGCCGCACGCCGCGCGAGGGATCGAATCGCTTGACAGCCTTCATCAAACCGACGTTTCCCTCCTGGATCAGGTCCGCGTGCGGCAGGCCGTAGCCGAGGTAGCCGCGCGCAACCGCGACCACCAGGCGCAGGTGCGACAGCACCAGACCACGCGCAGCCTCGAGGTCGTCGTGCTGGCGGTAGCGGCGCGCGAGCGCCTGCTCCTCTTCTACGCTGAGGATCGGAAAGCGGTTCACCGTCTGGATGTAGCTCTCGATGCTGCCCGCCGCCATCGGCACGGGCACGGCCACCGGCAAAGTCGCTTGCATGCAGGTTCCTCCTTGCAAAGGCAATCTTAGCACTCGTGCTATTCGAGTGCTAAGCGCGGCCCGAGTTCCCCTCGGCTTGCTTTGAGGGCCGTCTACTTTGGCTGAATTTCACGTAAGTATTTGCTCACCGACAAACACGCACCCAGCCAGCCCAGGACGGCGGCGACCGCGAGAACCGCGAGCGCGCTACCCGGGGGAGGGAAAGCCACGCGGAAATTTGCACCGTAGCTCGCCGCAAGCGCGGCAATCTGCGGGTTGAGCACGGCCAGGGCCGCCCAGACGATCGCGAGGGCGAGCAGTCCGCCGCCCGCCCCCTGCAACAGGCCGAGGTAGAAGAACGGCCGCCGGATGAAAGCGTCCGTGGCCCCGATCAGCTTCGACACCTCGATCTCGTCGCGCTGCGTGAGGATCTGCAGCCGGATGGTATTGAAGGTCACGGCGACCAGTCCGAAGCCGAGCAGTCCCGCGAGCAGCAGCACCGCCACGCGCGCAAGGCGCGTTACGGCGGCGAGCCGGCGGGCCCAGGCGGTATCCGCCTGCACGTGCTCGACCGACGGCTCGCGGCGCAGGTCGGCGGCGAGTGCATCGATCGCCTGTGCATCGGGATCGCGCGCGCGCAGCACGAAAGCATCGGGAAGCGGATTGCTCTCCAAGGCGCCCACCACGTCGGTCAGACCCTCGATACTCGCCAGCTCCTTGAGCGCCTGCTCGCGCGGCACGAAGCGCGACGCCGCGACGCGCGGATCCGATTTGATGCGGGCCGCCAGCGCGTCGACCTCACCGCCTGCCGCGTTGCCGCGCAGGAATACAGTCAACTGGGGATCGAGCGCCATCCGACCTGTGAGCGTGCGTACGCTCTCGAGCAGCGTGTAGCCCGCCGCCGGCAGCGCGAGCGCTACCCCGATCACCAAGGCGCTCACCGCGCTGCTCGCCCGCTGCGCAGCGAGCTTGCCGAGCGCTGCGGTGAAGGCCTGCCGGTGATGGCGCAGCCAGGTTCTCATGCGCCGGCCCCGGCGCTCGCCAAGCGACCGGCGAGGAGGCGCAGGATGCGCTGGCCAAAGCGCGCCGCGAGCGCCTGGTCATGCGTGGCGATCAGCACCGTAACGCCCACCTGATGAAAAGCGACGAAGATTTCGACGATACGCAGCGCGGATTCCTGGTCCAGATTGGCGGTCGGCTCGTCGGCCACTAGCACGGCGGGCCGGTTTACCACCGCGCGCGCGATCGCCACCCGCTGCTGCTCGCCGCCGGAGAGCTGTACCGGGTTTGCCTTCTCGCGCCCGAGCAGTCCGACCTTGTCGAGAGCGGCGCGCACGCGCCGCGCCGCCTCGCGCGGCGCGACACCGGAGAACGCGAGCGGCAGCACGACATTGTCGTAGACGTTGCGGTCATAGAGAAGCTTCTGGTCCTGGAACACGATCCCCAGATGCCGCCGCAGGTACGGAATCGCCGCGGGCTTGAGCGCGCCGACGTTCTGTCCGTTCACCACCACCGAGCCGGAACTCGGCCGCTCGATCGCGGGAATGAGCTTGAGCAGCGTCGACTTGCCTGCGCCCGAGGGGCCAGTGAGGAACGCCATCTCGCCGCTTTGCACCGCGAACGAGACGTCTGTCAGGGCCTCCTGCCCGCCGGGATAGCGCTTGGAGACGCCGGAAAAGCTAATCAATCAACGCCTCGACGAAGTCGTGGGCGACGAAAGGCCGAAGATCGTCGATGCCTTCGCCGACGCCGACGAACAGCAGCGGAATCGGCCGCTGACGCGCGATCGCCGCGACGACCCCGCCTTTCGCAGTGCCGTCGAGCTTGGTCAGCACGAGTCCGGTGAGGCCGAGCGCGTCGTCGAAGGCCTTCACCTGCGCGAGCGTGTTCTGCCCCGTATTCGCATCCAGCACCAGCAGCACCTCGTGCGGCGCGCCCTCGAGTGCCTTGCCGAGAACGCGCTTGACCTTGCGGATCTCCTCCATGAGGTGGAGCTGCGTCGGCAGGCGCCCGGCCGTGTCCGCGATCACCACGTCGATGCCCCGCGCGCGCGCCGCGCTTACCGCGTCGAAAACCACTGCGCCGGGATCGCCGGATTGCTGCGCGATCACCGCGACGCCGTTTCTCTCTCCCCAGGCCTGCAGCTGCTCGCGCGCTGCTGCGCGATACGTGTCGCCCGCGGCGAGCAGCACGCTGTTACCCTGCCCCAGGAACCATTTCGCCAGCTTGCCGATCGACGTGGTCTTGCCCGAGCCGTTTACGCCCGCAATCATGATGACGCAGGGCTTGGCGCGCGACACATCGAGCGTGCGCTCAAGCGGCGCCAGCAGCTCGAGCAAGACCTCCTTGAGCGCTGCGCTCAGCTGCGCGCCATCCTCGATGCGCTGCGCGCGCGCCCGCTCGCGCAGCCGCCCGAGCAGCGCCTGCGTCGCCTCCACGCCGCAATCGGCGCCGAGCAGCGCCGTCTCCAGCTCTTCGAACAGGGCCTCGTCCACCCTGCGCCGCCCGAGCAGCGCGGCCAGCCCGCCGCCGAGCGCGCCGCGCGTGCGCGCGAGTCCCGCCTTGAGGCGGGCACGCCAGGACGCCTGATCGTTGGAGGGCTTTTTCGCGAGGCCGAACACGCTGCGGGCGGCGCAAAGCCGCTAAGATTGCCGTCCGATTCTATCAAACGAGGTCGCCATGCCCGCTGCGTCTCGCCGCCCGCAGCGCAAGCCGCGCGGCAGGGTGCGCATCGTCGGCGGCACCTGGCGCAGCCGCCTGATCGAGGTACAGGCGAACCCCGAGCTTCGGCCGA
Organism: Burkholderiales bacterium; assembly: GCA_035624235.1. Classification (GTDB taxonomy): domain Bacteria; phylum Pseudomonadota; class Gammaproteobacteria; order Burkholderiales; family SG8-39; genus DAHVFK01. Next base: position 34,705 of record DASPRX010000095.1, read on the forward strand.
CGCCCGATCGCGTACGCGAGACGTTGTTCAACTGGCTCGGCCAGGATCTGACCGGGTTCGCCTGCTTAGACCTGTTCGCGGGCAGCGGCGTGCTCGGCTTCGAGGCGGCTTCGCGCGGTGCCGCCCGCGTGGTGATGGTCGAGCGCGAGCGCGAGACGCTCGCGCAACTGCGCGCCAACCGCACTGCGCTGGGCGCGCAGCAGGTGGAGATTGTGCCGGGCGACGCTTTCGAGTATTTGGCACGCGGCGGCGAGCGCTTCGACGTGGTTTTCCTCGACCCTCCGTTCAGGCAGAATGCGCTGCCGGCGACATTGGCCGGGCTCGCGTCTCGTCTCCGCCCGGCCGCGCGCGTGTACCTCGAGGCCGCGCAGCCGCTGGCGCTGCGACCGCCTTGGGAGGAGCTGCGCCGCAAGCGTGCCGGGCACGTGAGCTACCAGCTGATACGATGGAGCGCAGATGATACGAGCCGTCTATCCGGGGACGTTTGACCCGTTCACACGCGGTCACGAGGACCTGATTCGCCGCGCGAGCACGCTGTTCTCCGGCATCATCATCGGCGTTGCCGACAGTCGCGCCAAGCACCCGTTCTTCACGCGCCATGAGCGGGTCGACATGGCGCGCGCCGTGCTCGCTGATGTGAAGAACGTCGAAGTGGTGGGCTTCGGCGGACTGCTCATCGACTTCATCCGCGAGCACAAGGCGCGCGTGATCCTGCGGGGACTGCGCGCGGTGTCCGATTTCGAGTACGAGTTCCAGCTCGCCGGCATGAACCGCAACCTCTACCCGGACGTCGAGACGATCTTCCTCACGCCCTCGGAACAGCACATGTTCATCTCGGCCACGCTGGTGCGGGAAATCGCCACGCTGGGCGGAGACGTGTCGAAATTCGTGCACCCCCTGGTGCGCGACAAGCTCGCCGAGAAGGTCAAGGCGCTCGGCGGGCGCTAGCGCCGCTGGCAGCGCGGGCAGTAGAAGCTCGAACGCTGTCCCTGCAGCGTGCGGCGGATCGGCGTGCCACAGCGTCGGCAGGGCTGACCGGCGCGCTCGTACACCCAGTAGCGCTGCTGGAAATAGCCCGGCTTGCCGTCGCTGCCGACGAAGTCGCGCAGGCTCGAGCCGCCGGCCCGTATCGCGGCGCGCAGCGTCACCTTGATTGCCGTGGCAAGGCGCGCGCAGCGCTCGCGCGACAGCCGGCGCGCGGGCGTGCCGGGATGGATCGCCGCGCGAAACAAGCTTTCGTTGGCGTAAATATTGCCGATGCCGACGATGCGTCGGCCGTCCATGAGCAGCTGCTTGATCGCGGCACGGCGTCCGCGCGTGAGGGCGTGCAGGTGCGCGCCGCTGAGCGCGCGCGTCAGCGGCTCGATGCCGAGGTCGCGCAGCAAGGGGTGCGATTCCGCATCGCCCTCGGTCCACAGCACCGCGCCGAAGCGGCGCGGATCGTGCAGCCTGAGCAATACGTCATCCAGCAGCAGGTCGAAATGGTCGTGCTTGCCGGGCGGCGCATCGCACGGCAGCAGTCGCAGGCTGCCCGACATACCGAGGTGTACGATCAGGTGGCCGTCACCGAGATCGAACAGCAGGTACTTGCCGCGTCGGCGCAGCGCGCGTATCGCGCGCGAATGCAGGACCGGGACGAGATCCGGTATCCGCCAGCGCAGCCGCGCCTCGCGCACCACGACGCCGGATATTCTGCGACCGGCGAGCTGCGGCGCAATGCCGCGCAGCGTGACTTCGACCTCGGGCAATTCAGGCACGTGAACCTGCGACGAAAAATCGGTCCAAGCAAAACCGCGCTGCCTGTCCGCGGCGCGGCTTGTGCGGGGCTTCAAATATACCTAAGATGAGGTCGAATCCGGTTCGCACTGCGCGCGCGTCCGCGCCGCTCCGGAGCCCAGAGGAACGATGATGGTCGCATGGCCCCCGGTTGCACGGCGAGTCGTCCTGGCGATATTGCTCGGGCCGCTAGGCTGCGCGCTCGCGCAGCCGGCGGACGAAACGCAGGGGAGGCCCGCGCAGCGCCAAGTGAACCTGCCGAGCGAGCCCCTGAGCGAGGACGTGCTCTACGGGCTTCTGCTGGGCGAGATCGCGGCCCAGCGCGGCGATGCCGAGCTGGCGGCCAAGACCTATCTCGATCTCGCCAAGCGCACGCGCGATCCGCGCATCGCCAGGCGTGCGGTCGAGATGGCGGAGTTCGCGCGCCTGCCCGAGACTGCGCTCGATGCGGCCCGCATCTGGCATGAAACGGACCCTGACTCGGCGGCCGCGCTGCAAATGGTGACTGCGCTGCTGGTGAGCGGCCGGCGCATCGACGAGGCCGAGCCGTATCTCGAGAAGCTGCTCGCGTCGAAAGGCACAAGTGCCGAAAACGGATTCATGCAGCTCAACAGGCTGCTCGCGGGGAATCCGGACAAGCAGACCAACCTGCGGGTTGTGCGCAAACTCGCCGCGTCCTATCCGGATTTGCCGCAAGCGCACTTCGCGGTTTCGCAGGCGGCGCTCGTCGCCGGCGACGACACGCTGGCGCTTGCGGAAATACGCCGTGCCTCGCAGTTGAAGCCCGACTGGGACATCGCAGCGCTGTACGAAGCCCAGATCCTGCAGAAGAAATCCCCCGACGATGCGGCGCGCCGCCTCGCCGAGTACCTCGACAAGTATCCGGACAAGAGCGACGTGCGGCTGAACTATGCGCGCCTACTCGTTGCCGACAAGCGCTACGCCGAGGCGCGCGCGCAGTTCGAGAGGTTGCTCGCGGACAACCCGAACAACGGCGACGTCGTCTATGCCGTCGGCCTGCTCGCATTCCAGCTGCGCGACTACGCCACCGCCGAATCGAGCATGCAGCGGCTGCTCACGCTCGGATACCGCGACGCCGACGGGGTGCGCTACCTTCTCGGGCAAATTGCCGAGGAGCAGCGCCAGTGGACGAAGGCCGTGCAGTGGTACGAGAAGGTCGGCCGCGGGGAGCAATACTTACCGGCGCGGATACGCGCCGCCCAGGCAATCGCGAAACAGGGCAAGGTGAAGGAGGCGCGCGCCTACCTGCATTCCGTCAAGGTGAGTGGCGAGGAGGCGAAGGTACAGCTGATCATCGCCGAGGCGCAGATCCTGCGCGACGCCGACATGTCCGGCGAGGCGCTCACGATGCTTAGCAAGGCACTGGAAGCGCAACCCGACCAGCCCGAGCTGCTCTACGACATGGCGCTCACCGCAGACAAGCTCGATCGCTTCGACATCCTCGAAGCAAACCTGCGCAAGGTCATAAAGATCAAGCCGGACTACGCCCAGGCCTACAATGCGCTCGGCTATTCTCTCGCCGATCGCAATGTGCGCTTGCCGGAGGCGCGCAAGCTTATCGAGAAGGCGCTGCAGCTCGCGCCCGAGGACAGCTTCATCATCGACAGCATGGGCTGGGTGCTGTATCGCCAGGGCGATCTGAAAGGCGCCGCGAGCTACCTGCGGCGCGCCTATACGGGGCGGCCGGACGCCGAGATCGGCGCGCACCTGGGCGAAGTGCTGTGGGTGGAGGGCGAGCGCGACGAAGCGCGCCGCATCTGGAAAGAGGCGCTCGCGATCCAACCCGACAACGAAACGCTGAAGAAGACCGTCGAGCGCTTCGATCGCTAGAGACCGGGCGGTGAGATCTGCCATTCGCGTTCTCGGCGCCGCCGCGCTGCTTGCCCTGGCGGCTTGCGCCGAGCTAACGCCGCGCGCGGGGCGCGGCCCGGTCGAATTCGAGCTTTCGGGGCGCATCGCCGTGCGCTATGGAAACGACGCCTCGAGCGGCAACATCGCGTGGCGTCACGCCTCGGCCGATGACGAGATGCTGATCACCTCGCCGCTCGGTCAGGGCGTCGCGCGCATCGCGCGCAGCGACGGCGTCGTCACGCTGACGGCTTCGGACGGACGCGAGTACCGGGCGCACGACGCCGAGACGCTAACCGAAGACGTGCTCGGATATCGCCTGCCGCTTGCCGGGCTGGCCGACTGGGTGCGCGGCCGCCGCGCACCGGGGCCGGCCGAGGAGACGCGCGACGCCGAGGGGCGCTTGAGCGTGTTGCGGCAGAACGGCTGGCGCGTCGAGTACCTGGCATACGCCGAGGACGGGACGCTGCCTTCGCGCCTGCGCCTGAATTACCCGGGGCTCGAGTTGCGCCTAGCGATCGGCGAATGGCGACAGCCGCCCCCGCGTACGCCGTGAACTGGTATCCAGCCCCGGGCAAGCTGAATCTGTTCCTGCACGTCCTCGGCCGCCGCGAGGACGGCTACCACCTGCTGCAGACGGTCTTTCGCCTGATCGAGCGCGCCGACCGGGTGGGCATTGCGACCCGCGCGGACGGCGAAATCAGACACGCGGGAGGCGATGCGCGCATCCGCGCGGAGGACGATCTGTGCCTGCGTGCCGCGCGCCTGTTGAAGGACCATGCGCGCGACCCGCGGCTCGGCGCCGACATCGCGCTGGAGAAGGTGCTTCCCATAGGCGGCGGACTGGGCGGCGGGTCGTCCGACGCCGCCACGGTACTGCTCGTGCTGAACCGGCTGTGGGATCTGCGGCTTTCGCGCGCCGAGTTGCAACTGCTCGCCGTGCGGCTCGGGGCGGACGTGCCGCTGTTCATATTCGGCGAAAGCGCGCTAGGCGAGGGCATCGGCGAGCGGCTCAAGCGGCTCCCGCTCGCGCCCGCCTGGTACCTCGTTTTGGTCCCTCAAGTGTCGGTTTCTACTAAGGAAATCTTCTCCGACGCCGCGTTGACACGCGATACGAAACCGCTCAAAATACCGCCCTTTTTCGCTGGGCAGGGCAGAAACGATTTGGAAGCCGTCGTGACCGCCCGCTACCCAGAAGTCGCGGCGCACCTGGCGTGGTTGAGGCAAAACTGTCCGGTGGCCCGCATGACAGGATCCGGGGCGTGCGTGTTCGCCGAGTTTGCGCAGGAAGACGAGGCTCGCGCTCTCCAGTCGCGGTTGCCGGACACGATGCAGGGATTCGTTACGCGGTCCCTGGAGAGCCATCCGTTGCACGACTGGACCGATTGACCGTGTTTTTATTGGGGAGTCGCCAAGCTGGTTAAGGCACCGGATTTTGATTCCGGCATTCCTAGGTTCGAATCCTAGCTCCCCAGCCACTTCTCTCGCCTATAACCTTGAACCGCCCTCCCATGGCAGTCACGCCGCTTGAGCGATTGATGGTGTTCACGGGCAACGCCAACCCGCGCCTCGCGCAGGACGTGACGCGTCACCTGAACATCGCGCTCGGGCGCGCGATCGTGGGCAAGTTCTCCGACGGCGAGGTCATGATCGAGCTGCTGGAGAACGTGCGCGGCAAGGACGTGTTCGTGCTGCAGCCGACGTGCATGCCCACCAACGACAATCTGATGGAGCTGCTGATCATGGTCGATGCGCTCAAGCGCTCGTCGGCCGCGCGCGTCACGGCTGCAATTCCGTACTTCGGCTATGCGCGCCAGGATCGGCGCCCGCGCTCGGCGCGCGTGGCGATAAGCGCGAAGGTCGTGGCCAACATGCTCACCGCGGTCGGCGTGGCGCGCGTGCTCACCATGGACCTGCATGCAGACCAGATACAGGGCTTCTTCGACATCCCGGTAGACAATATCTATGCCGCGCCGGTTCTGCTCGGCGACGTGTGGAAGCAGCGCTATGAAAACCTGATCGTGGTGTCTCCAGACGTCGGCGGCGTGGTGCGCGCGCGCGCGCTCGCCAAGAGGCTCGAGTCCGACCTGGCGATCATCGACAAGCGGCGGCCGAAGGCCAACGTGTCCGAGGTGATGAACGTCATCGGCGAAGTGGCCGGGCGCACCTGCGTGATCATGGACGACATGGTCGACACCGCCGGGACCCTGTGCAAGGCGGCGCAGGTGCTCAAGCAGGAGGGCGCTACGAAGGTGGTAGCGTACTGCACGCATGCCGTGCTCTCGGGCGGCGCGATTGAGCGTATCGCGGGCTCGGACATGGACGAGCTGGTGGTGACCGATACCATTCCCTTGAGCGAGGAGGCGCGCGCCTGCGGCAAGATACGCCAGCTTTCGGTGGCCGCGCTGCTCGCGGAAACCATCCTGAGGATCTTCACCGAGGAATCGGTGAGTTCGCTGTTCATAGAGTAGGAATTTCCAACGTCGCTCGCGTCTGGTCGCGGAACGGGCGGCTCAACCAAGGAGCAAAGCGATGAAAATCGAAATCAGCGCGCGCAAGCGCGAGGCGCAAGGAACGGGTGCGAGCCGCCGTCTGCGCCGCTCGGGCAGGGTGCCGGGCATCCTCTACGGCGGAGACAAGCAGCCCGTTAACATCGAGCTCGAGCACAGGGACCTGCTGCAAAAGCTGCATAACGAGGCTTTTCATGCGTCGATCCTCAGTCTCAAGCTCGAGGGCGGGGCGGCCGAGCAGGTGTTGCTGCGCAGCTTCAACATGCATCCGTACAGGCCCCAGGTACAGCACGTGGACTTTCAGAGGGTATCGAAGGACAAGAAGATCCACATGAAGGTGCCGCTGCACTTCGTGAACGCCGACAAGTCGCCGGGGGTTAAGGAACAGGGTGGCGTGGCAAACCACATCATGAACGAGCTCGACATCACCTGCTTCCCGGACGATCTGCCGGAGTTCATCGAGGTGGACCTGGGCAATCTCGCGGTCGGCAATTCGATCCACGCGCGCGAGCTCAAGTTGCCGAAAGGCGTCGAGGCCGTGCTGCACAAAGGCGAAGATCCTGTGGTGGCGACGGTGATCATGCCCGCCCTGGTGACCGAGGAGGAGGAGGCCGCGGCGGTGGAGGCCACCCCGGCAGCCGGCGAAGTGCCGACCACCGCGCAAGCGGCGCCCGAGGCCCCGGCAGAAGGCGCGACCGCCGAGAAGCCCGAGAAGCCGGAGAAGCCGGAGAAGTCGGAGAAGGCGGAGAAGAAAGAGAAGAAGTAGCGCCGCGAATTCGCGCGGGCGGCAGGGGCCGGCCGGTCCTTGCCGCTTTTTCTTTGTAGGCAGGTATGTCTGGCATCCGTCTTATCGTCGGCCTGGGCAATCCGGGCAGGGAATACGAGCGCACCCGGCACAACGCGGGCTTCTGGCTGCTCGAGCGCTTCGCGGTGCGCGAGGGCATCGCGCTGCGCAAGGAGGCGAAATACAGCGCACTCGTGGGCCGGCACGAGGCAAGCGGCGCCTGGCTGGTCGTGCCGCAGACGTTCATGAACCTGAGCGGAAAATCGGTCTTCCTGCTCGCCGGGTTCTTCAAGATCCCCGCGTCCGAGATCCTGGTGGCTCACGACGAGCTCGACTTCGCGCCTGGGGTCGCCAGGCTGAAGCAGGGCGGCGGTGTCGCCGGCCACAACGGACTCAGGGACATCGCGGCACGCATCGGCTCGCCCGAGTTCTGGCGCCTGCGCATCGGCATAGGACATCCGGGCGAGCGCAGCGCCGTTGCCGACTACGTGCTCGGCAGGCCCACCCCAGAGGACCGCGAGGCGATCGATGCGAGCATCGGCAAGGCGCTCGACGTGCTGCCACTGTGCCTCGCGGGAAACATGCAGGACGCAATGCTGAAGCTCCACACGAAGGAGAAGACTTGAGCCTGAAGTGCGGCATCGTTGGACTGCCGAACGTCGGCAAGTCGACCCTGTTCAACGCTCTCACCAAGGCCGGTATCTCGGCCGAGAACTACCCTTTCTGCACGATCGAGCCGAACGTCGGCATTGTCGAGGTGCCGGACGCACGGCTCGACGCGCTGGCCGCGATCGCGCGTCCGCAGAAGGTCATCCCCGCGGTCGTCGAATTCGTGGATATCGCCGGGCTGGTCGCCGGCGCCTCCAAGGGCGAAGGGCTCGGCAATCAGTTCCTCGCCAATATCCGCGAGATGGATGCGCTCGCTTTTGTTTTGCGCTGCTTCGAAGATCCCGACGTTACGCATGTCGAAGGCCGCATTGATCCATTGAGCGATGCCGACACGGTCGAAACCGAGCTGATGCTCGCCGATCTTGAAAGCCTCGAGCGGCGGCGCAGCGCCGTCGAGAAGAAAGCCAAGGGCGCCGACAAGGAGGCCAAGCTCCAACTCATCTTGATTGACCGCGCGCTCGAGCTCTTGCGC
>DASPRX010000161.1:0-4979 GCA_035624235.1 Burkholderiales bacterium
CTGCTGCACGTGCGCCGGCCCGAGGACCTCGGCCAGCAAGCCGACGGCGAGCGCGCGCCGCCCGCGCCGGCGGGCGCCGCGTCGCACGCGGCCGGGGACGCCGCGCCCGCGTACACGCGCCGCCAGGCGCTCGCCTCGCCCGCGTTCTGGCTGCTCGCGCTGTTCACGCTGCTCGTCTACCCGGTGCAGTCCGGGATCAGCCTGCACCAGGCGCCGCTCTTGATCGAGCGCGGGCTCGCTTCCGCGGTGGCGGCCGGCGCGGTGAGCACCTTCGCCGCGCTGTCGGCGGTGTCGGGCTTCGCCTACGGGTTCTGGCCGCGGCGCGTGCCGCAGCGCTACGCGCTCGCGCTGGTCGGCCTGTCGCTCGCCGCGGCGACGCTGCTTATGCGCGTGGTCGCGGCGCCGGCCACGGCGTACGCCGCAGCGTCGCTGTTCGGCCTGGGCGTGGGCGGGTTGCTCACCATGCTGCCGATCGCCTGGGCGGAATACTTCGGTCACCGCAGCTACGGTGCGATCCGCGGCGTCGCGCTCACGGTGCAGGTGGCGGCGCAGGCCGCAGGCCCGGTGATCTCGGGCGCGCTGCGCGACGCGACCGGCGACTACCGCGCGTCGCTCGCGACCTTCACCGTGCTCGCTTTCGCCGGCGCCGCGGCAGCGCTCGCCGCCGCTCCGCCTCGCAGAAAATGAAAGGCCCCGCTCGGTGGCGGGGCCTGTTGCCCGAACCCGTCGGGCGGCGCCGTATGGGCGCTATCTCCTCCGCAGCGAACGCCGCGGTTCGAGCCTGCAAGCTCCGCCTCCTCGAGAACGGCGCACAGGGCGCGGTATCCTGACTGTTGCCTGGAATCCCGCTTCTCCGGTATCCGGTCGCCCTTGCAGACTCGCCTTCAAATTACCACGCTGCGCGCGCGCGTCAATCGGCGAGTGAAGCTTCGTTGATCGAAGTCACCAAGAAAATAGGGACAGACCCTATTTTCAACATAGCGGAAAATAGGGTCTGTCCCTATTTTCCTTCGAGCACGAGCTCGATGCGCCGGCGCAGCGACTCAGCCGCGGCGAGATCGCCCGCGGAGCGAGCGCGCGCTTCTTCTACGCCGAGCCACGCGACGAGCGGCCGGCGCCAGCCTTGGCTCGAGGCCGCGTCGACCGCCGCGGCGATATCGGGCGGCGCGATGCGCCGGGTCCTCATGAGCACGCCCGCGGCGACGAGGCGCGAAAGCGGATCTTCGATCGCTGCCGCGCGGCCGCCCGCGACCACCGCGCGCTGCGCGGGGGGCAGCAGCGACGCGTCCAGCCCCTCCCAGCGCCCGGCGAGGTAGGCGGCGTAGGCGCGCGCCGGGGACCCGGCGTCCGCGGCGAGCGGCGCGAAGCCCGGGCAGTCGCCGAACTCGAGGCTCGCGGTCTCGAGCGCGCAGCGCGTGAGCTCGGCCTTCGCCACCAGCTCGGCGCGCCCGGTGGCGGCGAGCTCGTGGCGCGCGCGCGCGAACTCGCTCGCCGCGCTCTTCGCGTCGCCCTTGAGGTATGCGGCCTTGTAGGCCTGGAGGGCGCCGTGCGCCTCGAGCTGCCAGTCGGGCGGCGGCGGGCCGCCGGCGCAGGCCGCGGCCAGGAGCACGGCGAGCGCGGCGAGCCGCTTCACGGCAGGTTCACTCCCGTGTCGCGCTGGAACGGCCACTTGCGGTTCACCTCGTCGATGAGCGCCGAGAGTTTGCGCAGGCTCGCCTCGACCTGCGCGCGCAGCGCGCCGAGGTCCTCGGTCGCGGCGCTCGTGTTGGCGGCCGCCTTCTGCGCCTCGGCGAGCACCGCGTCGGCCTTCTTCAGCGTGTCGCGCGCGTCGGAGAGCGCTGCGTTCAGCTGCGCGACCGCCTTCTGCGTCTCGTCGAGCACGCCGCCCGAGCCGAACACGCGCGCGTCGGCCTGGTCGAGCGTGCGCCCGGCCTTCTTCGACAGATCGTCTAGCGAGCCGAGCAGCGTGTTCGCGCGGTCGATCGCGGCGACGACCTTCTTCGCCTCCTCCTCGCTGCCGAGCAGCGCGGTGAGCGCGCCGTAGCGGCCGCCGAGCCGCTCGGCCGTGCTGCGCAGCGCGGCGAGGCTCGCGTTCAGGTCCGAGTCGCGCCCGGTCATGCGGTCGAGGTTGTCGAGCACGCGCTTCAGGCTCGCGATCATCGCTGGCATCTCGTCGGTGGTGTCGCCGCGCAGCACCGGGCGCACCGCGTCGGCGGGCAGCGGCGGGTCGTCCAGGTTGCCGGTGAAGGCGCGCAGGCGCGCGCCGCCCACCAGGCCGCGCTCGAGCGTGAACACGGTGGTCGATCTCAGCCAGCGCGCGTCCTTCTGCGGCACGTCGATGACGATCCTCGCCTGGCCGTTTTGCGCGAGCTCGATCCTCTGCACGCGCCCGACCGGAAATCCGGAGAAGGTGAGGTCGGCGCCGACGCTCACGCCCTCGGAGTTGTCGGCCATCAGGTACAGCGTCTGTGTCTCCTCGAAGGCGCCGCGCGAATAGAGGACGTAGAACGCGAAGCCCGCGACCAGCAGCACCACCAGCGCGAGCAGCGCGAGCGCCTTCAGCTCGATGTGGCGCGGCGCCTGCGGGAAGCTCTCGGCCATGGCCTCAGGCGTACAGCACCGCGAGGAAGCCGCCTTCGATCACCGCGAGCGCGATGCCCAGGCGCACCATGCCGCGCAGCACCGCGATCGGCGCCATGTCGGGCTGGCGCGGAACGCCGAGCGCGGCCGTGACGGGAATCGAGCCTACCGCGGCGCCGAACAGCAGCGTCTTCAGCGCGTAGCCCGCCATCGCCACCGGGCCGAACACCTGTCCGGTGATGCGCACAAAGCCCTCGAGCGCCCAGGGCGAGAAGCCGTACAGCGCGACGTAGGCGATGACGAGCGCGAGCGCGGAGCTCAACCACGCGAGCGCGAGCACCGCGACCAGCGCGCCGAACGCGCGCGGCACCAGGTCGTGGCGCAGCGGGTCGCCGCCCGCGCGCGCGAGCGTCTCGAAGTCGCCGCGGACGTGCCTGAGCGCGACCTCGGTGCTGATCGCGGCGCCCGAGCGCAGCGCGACGAACAGCGCGGCGAGCAGCGGAATCAGCTCGAGCAGCAGCACGCGCGTCGAGAGCTCGAGCGCGTACTGCGACAGGCCGTAGGCGTGCGCGGTCGACTCGACGATGCGGATCAGCACGTAGCCGAGGAGCGACACCACGAGCGTGAAGCCTGGCAGCGGCTGCCAGGCGGAGAAGTGGATCTGCTCCGCCGCCGCGCGGCGCATGTCGCGATCCCACGACGCCGGGCTCGCGGCGATGACGAGCGACACCGCGGCGAAGCGCAGCACGCGCAGCCAGCTCGCCGGCTCCTCGATCAGCGCGCCGCCGAGGCCGGCGAGGCCGCGTGTAAGCGAATACGGTTGCTGCGGCATCGGCCGCATGATACCCCCGTGCACCGCGAGGTTGCAGCGAACGCGGTGCGCGCGCTAGAGTCCAACCTTCATGCGCGACCGCCGCGAAAGGATCGGACGCAAGCTCGCGGAAATCCACGCGCGCCTGCGCGAGGAGCTCGAGGGCCTCGAGCGCGTCGCGGTGGCGGTGTACGACGAGGACACCGACCACCTCACCACCTACGTGCACTCGACGGTCGGCAGCACGCCGCTCGAGCACTTCGACGCGAAGCTCGCCGAGTATCCGTCGCTCGCCGAGGCCGCGGCGAGCGGGCGGCCGCGCATCCTCGTGTATTCGGGCGGCGCCGAGCCGCGCAGCGCCGCGGCGCGCAAGGTGCTCGCCGCGGGCGTGCGCTCGAGCTACACGCTGCCGATCCGCGACGACGGGCACCTGTACGGTTTCCTGTTCTACGACTCCTCCGACCCGGAGTTCTTCTCGCCGGAGGTCGAGCACAGGCTCTGGATCTACTCGGAGATGGTCCGCCTGCTCGTGCTGCACGCGCTCGAGCCGGTGCGCACGCTCTCGGCGGCGGCGAAGACCGCGCGCGAGTTCAGCCGCCAGCGCGACGAGGAGACCGGGGCGCACCTCGAGCGCATGTCGCGCTTCGCGCACCTGATCGCGCTCGCGCTCGCCGAGCGCAGGGGCTTGAGCGACGAGCAGGTGGAGCTGATCCGCGACCTCGCGCCGCTGCACGACCTGGGCAAGGTCGGCATCTCGGACGCGGTGCTGCTCAAGGAGGGGCCGCTCACGCTGGAAGAACGCAGGCAGATGCGCGAGCACGTCGCCAAGGGCCTGGAGATGGTCGAAGTGATGATCCGCGAGTTCGGCCTGGGCTCGATCGCGCACATCGGGATGCTCAGGAACATCATCGGCTGCCACCACGAGAGCCCGGACGGCAGCGGCTATCCCGCGGGCCTCAAAGGCGAGGCGATCCCGCTCGAGGCGCGCATCACCAAGGTGGCCGACGTGTTCGACGCGCTCACCACCGACCGGCCCTACAAGCGCGCCTGGCCGAACGAGCGCGCGTTCGCCTACCTGAAGACGCACGCCGGCCGGCTGTTCGACGTGGACTGCGTCGACGCCCTCGTCGCTGCGCGCGAGGAAGTCGAGACCATCCAGGAACGCTTCCGGGAAAAAGAAACGGCGAAAAGTGAAAATGGGGACAGACCCTATTTTTCGCATAGCGAAAAATAGGGTCTGTCCCCATTTTCCGTTTCTCGCTGCGGTAAAGTCCCGCCTGACATGAAATTCGCGATCTTCGGCGCCGGGGGCCTCGGCGCGTTCTACGGCGCGCGGCTGGCCGCCGCCGGCCACGAGGTGGGCTTCGTCGCGCGCGGCGCGCAGCTCGAGGCGCTGCGCTCGAAGGGGCTGCAAGTGTTCAGCCCCTTGGGCGACCTGCGCCTCGACAAGCCGCGCGCAGCGAGCGAGCCGGCCGAGCTGGGCATCGCCGACGCGGTGCTCGTCGGCGTGAAGACCTGGCAGCTTCCGGAGGCGGCGCGCGCGATGCGCCCGCTCGTCGGACAGAACACGATGGTGGTGCCGTTCCTG
>DASPRX010000150.1:0-4847 GCA_035624235.1 Burkholderiales bacterium
GCCTTGAATTTGGCCATCTCGTCCTCCGCACGCGATCTTAGCGCGGCGCCCGCTCGCTTTGCAGGTACTCGGCGGCTTGCATCTCGTGCAGCCTGCTCACCGCGCGGGCGAATTCGGCGCTGTGCGCACCCTCCACGAACAGCTCCTCGGGCTGCCCCTCGGCCGCGACCACCAGCTTGACGCGATCGTCGTACAGCACATCGACCAGCCAAGTAAAGCGGCGCGCGGCGTCGGCATTGCGCACCGACATGCGTGGCACGCCCGACACGATCAGCGTGTGGAAGCGCTGCGCGAGGTCGACGTAGTCGGCGTACGAGCGCGGACCTTCACACAGCGCCTTGAAGTCGAACCACGCCAGGCCGCCGGCGCGCTTGCGGTAGGCGATCTGCCTGCCCTCGACGTCTAGCGCGTGCCGTTCCTCTTCCACGTCCCTGAGCTCCTCGAAGATGCGCGCCAGCTCGGCCTCGGCCTGCGGCCCGGTGTGATAGACCCTGAGCCGCTCGAGCTTGCGGCGACGGTAGTCCACGCCGCCGTCCACCTCGAGCACGTCCATGCGCGACTCAAGCAGCTCGATCGCCGGCAGGAAGCGCTCGCGTTGCAGGCCGTTCGGATAGAGCGCGCCCGGCGCGTAGTTCGAGGTCATGCACATCACCACGCCGCGCTCCATCACCTGCTCGAGGTAGCGCCCGAGGATCATCGCGTCGGCTATGTCGGAGACGTGGAACTCGTCGAAGCAGATCAGGCGCCAGCGGCGCGCGGTGCGCGCGGCGGCGGCCGCGAGCGGGTCCTCGGTGCCCTTAAGCTGGTCCAACTCGCGGTGCAGCTCGCGCATGAAATGATGGAAATGCACCCTGCGCTTCCTCACCAGCGGCACGCACAGGAAGAAGCTGTCCATCAGAAAGCTCTTGCCGCGCCCCACGCCACCCCACAGGTACACGCCCCGCGGAAGCGGCGGCTTGACCAGCAGGCGCCTGAGCGCCGTGCTGCGGCGCGCCTTGTACGCGCGCCATTCCTCGTACAGGCGCTGCAGGCGCTCGACCGCGCGCCATTGCGCGGCGTCCGAAACAAACCCGCGGCTCGCGACCTGCTGGCGGTAGAGCGAGACGACGTCGAGGCCCGTCGCAGCGTTCATCGAGGCCTGCGCGACCGGGGCCGGCTCACCGGCCCATGCGCCGGTCGTAGGCCTGCGAGAAGCGCTGGCTGAGCCCCGGGTCGCGCTGCGTCGGGCCTTTCGCGTCGAACTGGACGCGTACGCTGCCATCGGGCTGCCGCGCGACGACCACCGTCACGTCGATGCCATCCTTGGTGCCGCGAATGAGCCCCGTCGCCGGGTCCGCCGCGGTCACCTGCACGCCCGCGTCCTGCACGCCGCCGAGCGCCGCGTGCCAGGCATGGTCGAAGTTCGCCGGCTGCGTCGCCGGGTAAGGCCCGTAGACCACGCAGCCAGAAAGCGTGAGGCTTTGCAGGGCAAGGACAAATACGAAGAAATGTGCGCGCAGCATAGATCACCCATTCAAGGCGCGTTTGTCGACCGCGAGCGCAGCCTCGCGCATCACTTCAGACATCGAAGGATGCGCGTGGCAGATGCGCGCGATGTCCTCCGAGCAGGCGCCGAATTCGATCGCCATCACCGCCTCCGCGATGAGCTCCGAGGCCTGCCCGCCGATCGCGTGCACCCCCAGCACCCGGTCGCTCGTGGCGTCGGCCAGCACCTTGATGAAGCCCTCCGGCTCGTCGCGGCCGAGCGCGCGACCATTGTAGGCGAACGGAAAGCGCCCGGCCCGGTAGTTCACGCCCTCGTCTTTCAGCTGCTTCTCGGTCTTGCCGACCCAGGCGATCTCCGGCGCGGTGTAGATCACCCACGGAATCGCGTCGTAGTTCACGTGGCCACGCTGGCCGGCGATGATCTCGGCGACCATTACGCCTTCGTCCTCGCCCTTGTGCGCGAGCATCGGCCCGCGCACCACGTCGCCGATCGCGAACAGCCGCGGCAGGCTGGTGCGGCAATTCTTGTCCACCTCGATCAGGCCGCGCGCGTCGATCTTCAGGCCGACGTTCTCGGCACCCAGGTCGTCCGTGTTCGGTACTCGCCCGACCGATACGACGAGCCGGTCCACTTCCAATGTTCTGGATGAACTATCAGACTTAGTATACTGAATAGTAATGGCTTTCTTTGTTTGATTCACGGGCCCGACGACGACCCCCAGCTCGACGTCGAGGCCCTGCTCCTGCGTGAAGATCTTCCACGCCTCCTGCGCAATGGCCTCGTCGGCCGCGGCGAGGAAGCCGGGCAGCGCTTCGAGAATCTTGACCTGCGCGCCCAGCCGGCGCCACACGCTGCCGAGCTCCAGCCCGATCACGCCGGCGCCGATCACGCCCAGGCGCGCCGGTACCGCATCGAAGGCGAGCGCGCCGTCATTGTCGCAGATGAGCCTGTTGTCGACCGGCACGCCGGGCAGGTGGCGCGCCTTCGACCCCGTGGCGATGATCACGTTCTTCGCCTCGACGGTCTCGGCGTCCTTGTCTCCCTTGACCTCCACCTTCCAGGTGGTGCCGCCCGACAGCAGCCTGCCGTGGCCCTGCAGCCAGGTCACCTTGTTCTTCTTGAACAGGCCGGCAATGCCGCCGGTCATCTTGCGCACGATTCTCTCCTTGCGCGCCTGCATGGCGGCGAGGTCGAGCTTCACGCCGCTTGCGTGGATGCCGTGTACCTTGAACTTGTGCTGCACCCGCTCGTAGTTCTCCGAGGACTCGAGCAGCGCCTTGGATGGAATGCAGCCGACGTTCAGGCAGGTGCCGCCGAGCGCGTATTGGCCGTCCGGCGTCTTCCAGTTCTCGATGCATGCGGTCGCGAGCCCGAGCTGCGCGGCGCGGATCGCCGCGATGTAGCCCGCCGGCCCCGCGCCGATGACCACCACGTCGAAACTTTGCGCCATGGCTATCTTCCCTATTGCCGCTCGCGCGGCACGAAGATCCAGAGAACGACATATGCGAACAAGGTG
The DNA here is from genome assembly GCA_035624235.1 of Burkholderiales bacterium. Lineage (GTDB taxonomy): Bacteria > Pseudomonadota > Gammaproteobacteria > Burkholderiales > SG8-39 > DAHVFK01. Next base: position 3,003 of record DASPRX010000150.1, read on the forward strand.
AAGCCGCCCAGCACTAGGCCGAGCACGAACAGGATGCGCCACACCCAACTCTCGACACCGGTGAGGCGCCCAAGCCCGCCGCACACGCCCGCGATCCACCGGTCCGTCCGCGATAACCGCAAGCCGTTGATCGCGGGGCCCGCGCCCGTGTCCGATGCGGCGCCGTCGATCAAGCGCGCCTTGGCGCGTTCGAATTCAGCATTCGTGAGCGCGCCTTTTTCGAGCAGCTCGTGAAGCTTGGCGATCTCGTCGGCGAGCGACATGGCGTCAGATCTCCAGAACGAGCCGCGCCGGGTCCTCCAGCGCCTCCTTGAGCGCCACCAGGAACAGCACCGCCTCGCGGCCGTCGATGATGCGGTGGTCGTATGAGAGCGCCAGGTAGTTCATCGGCCGGATCACGATCTGCCCGTTCTCCACCACCGGGCGCTCCTTGGTGACGTGCACGCCGAGGATCGCGGACTGCGGCGGATTGATGATCGGGGTCGAGAGCAGCGAGCCGAACACGCCGCCGTTCGAGATCGAGAACGTGCCGCCGGTCAGCTCTTCGATGCCGAGCTTGCCGTCCTGCGCGCGCCTGCCGAAATCGGCGATCTTTTTCTCGATCGCGGCGAAGGACAGCTGGTCGCAGTCGCGCACGATCGGGACCACGAGCCCGCGCGGGCTGCCGACCGCGATTCCGATGTCGAAGTAGCCGTGGTAGACGACGTCGCTGCCGTCGACCGAGGCGTTCACCACCGGGTACTTCTTCAGCGCGGCAACCGCCGCCTTGACGAAGAACGACATGAAGCCGAGCTTGACCCCGTGTTCCTTCTCGAAGCGCTCCTGGTACCTGCGCCGCAGGTCCATCACCGGCTGCATGTTGACTTCGTTGAAGGTCGTCAGGATCGCCGCCGTCGACTGCGACTGCACCAGCCGCTCGGCGATGCGCGCGCGCAGCCGCGACATCGGCACGCGCTGCTCCGGCCGGTTGCCGAGAATGCGTTCCACATCGATGGGTGTCGCGGGCTGCGTCAACGGGATTTTCGGGGGAGTCGGTGCTTCAACCTGAGCCGTCGCGTAGGAGGCCGGCTTGCCTACATGCGCCAGCACGTCGGCCTTTGTCACCCGCCCGTCGCGGCCGCTGCCCTGGATGCGCGCGGTGTCGATGCCCTGCTCGGCCGCGAGCTTCTGCGCCGCGGGCATGACCGGCGGCGCCTGCCTGGCGCTCGGCGCGGGCGCGTGCGGCGCGGGCGCCGGCTTCGCCACCGGCGCGGCCGCAGGCGGCGCGGCGCTCGCGCGCACATCTGTGTCGATGGTCGCGATCACCTCGCCGGCGCTCACCGCGCCGCCGGTCTGCTTCATGATCTTGATCAGCACGCCGTCGACGGGCGCCGGCAGCTCCATGACCACCTTGTCGGTCTCGATGTCGATCAGGTTCTCGTCCCGCGACACCGGCTCGCCTTCCTTCTTGTGCCACTCGAGCAGCGTCGCCTCGGAGACCGACTCCGAGAGCTGCGGCACCTTCACCTCGACGATCACTTCACTCTCCCGTTCGATTTTTCCCCGGGTTCGGCCTAGCCTCGCCCGGGTTGGCGAAAAACCAGCGCGTAACGCGCCGGGCAATGCGTCAGATTCTGCCTGCTATTTGAATTTCCCGAATGCCATGTCGATGAGCGCAGCCTGGCGCGCCTGGTGCTTGGCCAGGTACCCTCCGGCCGGCGCGGCGGACGGCGGCCGACCCACGTAGTGCAGCTTCTGTTCCGGGCGCTTGTTCTCGTTGAAGTAATGCGCGCTCTGGTACCAGGCCCCCTGGTTCTGCGGCTCCTCCTGGCACCAGACGATCTCGCGCGCGTTCGGATAGCGCTT
>DASPRX010000091.1:0-18172 GCA_035624235.1 Burkholderiales bacterium
CAGCGCTACGCGAGCTTCGACGAGCTGCTCGCCTATTGCCGCCGCTCGGCCGACCCGGTCGGCAGGCTGCTGCTCGAGCTGTTCGGCGCCGCGACGCCGGAGAACCTGCGCGACTCCGACTCCATCTGCACCGCGCTGCAATTGGTTAACTTCTGGCAGGACGTGGCGCTCGACTACGCCAAGGGCCGCGTCTACCTGCCGCAGGACGAGATGGCGCGCTGCGGCGTCACCGAGCGCCACATCGCCGAGCGGCGCTGCGATCCCGCATGGCGCGCGCTCATCGGCCTGCAGATCGGGCGCGCGCGCGCGCTGCTCGAGGCGGGCGCGCCGCTCGGGCGGCGGCTGCCCAGGCGCACCGGGCTGGAGATCCGCGCCACGGTGCAGGGCGGACTGCGCGTGCTGGAAAAGCTTGCCGCCGCCGGCTGCGACATGTTCCGCCACCGGCCGGTGCTCGAGTGGTACGACTGGCCGCTCGTCCTGGCGAGAGCGCTGTGAGCCCCGAGCAGTATTGCCAGCAGAAGGCGGCCGCAAGCGGCTCGAGCTTCTATTACGCGTTCCTGTTCCTGCCGCCGGAGCGCCGGCGCGCGATCACCGCCCTGTACGCCTTCTGCCGCGAGGTGGACGACGTGGTGGACGAGGCCACCGACCTGCAGCTCGCACAGGCGCGGCTCGCCTGGTGGCGCACCGAGATCGGCCGCATGTTCGCCGGCGACCCGCAGCACCCGGTGTCCCGCGCGCTCGCGCCTGCGCTGACGCCTTTCGGCATCGATGCCGCGCGCCTGAACGAGATCATCGACGGCGTGGAGATGGATCTGACGCAGTCTCGCTACCTGGACTTCGCGGGGCTCGAGCGCTACTGCTACCGCGTGGCGAGCGTGGTGGGGATGCTCGCCGCCGGCATCTTCGGCTATCGCGACGCGCGCACGCTCGACTACGCGCGCGACCTGGGCATCGCCTTTCAGCTGACCAACATCATCCGCGACGTGGGCGAGGACGCGCGCCGCAACCGCATCTACCTGCCGATGGAGGATCTCAAGGCCTACGGCGTGACCGCGGCTGACATCGCGGGCGCGCGCCGCAGCGAGGGCTTCGTCGACCTGATGCGCTTCCAGGCGCGGCGCGCGGAGAAGTTCTACGACCGGGCGCTCGCGGCGCTGCCGGACGCGGACCGGCGCGCGCAGCGCCCGGGCCTCATCATGGCCGCCATCTACCGCGCGCTGCTCGCGGAGATCGAGCGCGACGGCTTCCGCGTGCTGAGCGCGCGCGTCTCGCTCACGCCGCTGCGCAAGCTGTGGCTCGCCTGGAAGACTTGGATCAGCGCATAGCCATCGTCGGCGGCGGCTACGCCGGCATGGCCGCCGCAGTGAGCCTCGCGGCGCGCGGCCTCGCGGTCACGGTCTACGAGGCGGGCCCGGTCCTCGGCGGGCGCGCGCGGCGCATCGCGCAGCGCGGCCGCAGCCTGGACAACGGCCAGCACGTGCTGATCGGCGCGTACGCGGAGCTCGCGCGCCTGATGCGGCTGGTCGGCGTGCCGCGCGAGGCGCTGCTGCGCATGCCGCTCGAGCTGCGCTACGCGCGCGGCTTCAGGCTGCGCGCGTGGCCACTGCCTGCGCCCTTCGGGCTGCTCGGCGGGCTGCTCGCTGCGCGCGGCGCGCCGCTCGCCGAGCGCCTTGGCGCGCTGCGCTTCGTGCTCGCGCTGCGCCGCGCCCGCTACCGCCTGGAGGCAGACTGCAGCGTCGAGTCCCTGCTCGCGCGCCACCGGCAGGACGGCGCGCTCGGCAGGCACCTGTGGCGCGCGCTGTGCGTCTCGGCGCTCAATACGCCGCCCGCGCGCGCCTCGGCGGCGACGTTCCTCGCGGTGCTGCGCGACGCGCTCGACGGCCCGGACGGCGCGAGCGATCTGCTCCTGCCGCGCGTCGATCTCGCGCGCCTGTTCCCTGAGCCGGCGGCCGCCTTCGTGGCTGCGCGCGGCGGCGCGGTGCGCCTGAACGACGCCGTGCGCGATCTCGACGCGCTGCGCGGCGCGCACCGCGCGGTGATCGTCGCGGTCGGCCCGCACCAGCTGAAGAATCTGTCGCCCGGGCTCGAGCCTGCCTTCGCGTACCAGCCCATCTACACCTGCTACCTCCAGTATCCGGAGCGTGTGCGCCTGCCGCGGCCGATGCTCGGCCTGGACGAGGGGTTCGTGCAATGGGCGTTCGACCGCGGCGCGCTGCTCGGCGAGCGCGGCCGCCTCGCCTGCGTGATCAGCGCCGAGGGCGAGCATCAGGACATGGCGCACGCCGAGCTCGCCGCAACCTGCCACCGCGAGCTCGCGCGCGCGCTCGGCGGGCTGCCGCAGCCCGAGTGGTCGAGCGTCATCGCCGAGAAGCGCGCCACCGTCGCCTGCGAGGCGGGCCGCCCGCGCATCGCGCAGGCCACGCGCTGGCCGGACGTGTTCCTCGCGGGCGACTATACCGATGCGGAATACCCGCCGACGCTGGAAGCCGCGGTGCGCAGCGGCGTGCGCGCCGCGAAGCTCGCCGCGCCTTGAAGGCTACAGGTCGCGCAGCGCCTGCGCCGCCTGCTCGACGCGCTCGACCGCGACGATCTCCAGCCCGGCGATGCGGCCCTTGGGCTGGTTGGCCTTCGGGATCAGCGCCTTCTCGAAGCCGAGCTTGGCGGCTTCCTTGAGGCGCTCCTGTCCGCGCGGCGCGGGGCGCACCTCGCCGGCCAGGCCGACCTCGCCGAACACCACGACCTTGCGCGGAATGGCGCGGTCGGTGAGCGAGGACACCACCGCGAGGCACACCGCGAGATCGGCGGCCGGCTCGCCGATGCGAACGCCGCCCACGGCGTTGACGAACACGTCCTGCTCGAAGGTCGCGATGCCCGCGTGCCGGTGCAGCACCGCGAGCAGCATGGCGAGCCGGTTCTGCTCCAGGCCGACCGACAGGCGGCGCGGGTTGGGCGCATGCGCGGTGTCCACCAGCGCCTGGATTTCGACGAGCAGCGGGCGCGTGCCCTCGAGCGTCGCCAGCACGCAGGCGCCGGGCACTTCGCGCCCGTGGTGCGAGAGGAACAGCGCCGACGGATTGCTCACCGCGCGCAGCCCCCTGTCGGTCATGGCGAACACGCCGAGCTCGTTCACCGCGCCGAAGCGGTTCTTGACCGCGCGCACCAGGCGGAACGCGGAGTTGGGATCGCCCTCGAAGTACAGCACCGTGTCGACGATGTGCTCGAGCACGCGCGGTCCGGCGATCGCGCCCTCCTTGGTGACGTGGCCGATCAGCAGCAGCGCCGTGCCGCGCGCCTTGGCGAGCCGCGTGAGCTGCGCCGCGCACTCGCGCACCTGCGCCACCGACCCCGGCGCGGACTGCAGCGCCTCGCTGTACAGCGTCTGGATCGAGTCGATCACGGCGACCTGCGGCCGCTCGGCCTCGAGCGCGGCGGCGATGCGCTCGAGCTGGATTTCGGCGAGCAGCCGCACGCGACCCGCCTCGAGCGCCAGGCGGCGCGCGCGCAGCCCGACCTGCTCGGCGGACTCCTCGCCGGAAACGTACAGCGCCTTCAGCCGGCCGCCCAGGCTCGCGAGCGCCTGCAGGAGCAGCGTCGACTTGCCGATGCCCGGGTCGCCGCCAAGCAGCGCGACCTGCCCGGCGACCAGGCCGCCGCCGAGCACGCGGTCGAGTTCCTCGATTCCGGTCGGGATGCGCGCGAGCTCCTGCGCCTCGATGCCGGCGAGCGCCACCGGCCCGGCGCCGGGCGCCGCATAGCGTTGCGCGGCGGCGCGCTCGGCGCGCGTCTCGGTGAGCGTGCCCGCGGCGCCGCACGACGGGCAGCTGCCGAACCACTGCAGCGCGCTCGCGCCGCACTCCGCGCAGACGTAGGCGGTCTTTGCCCTGGCCACTACGCGAGCTCCGTCACCGGCACGCGCGGCGCGAGCGCGCACAGCAGCTCGTAGCTAAGCGTGCCCGCGGCGGCCGCGACCTCGTCGGCCGACAACCCCTCGCCCCACAGCGTCGCCGGCGCGCCGACGCCGGCCTGCGGCATGTCTGTGAGGTCGACGCAGATCATGTCCATCGACACCCGGCCGACGATGCGCGTGCGCCGCCCGTCGACCAGCACCGGCGCGCCGGAGGGCGCGTGGCGCGGATAGCCGTCGGCGTAGCCGCAGGCGACCACCCCGACGCGCATCGGCGCCGCTGCCTCGAACGAGAAGCCGTAGCCGAGCCGCTCGCCGGCCTTCAGGTCCTGCACGCCGATCACCTGCGACGCGAGCGTCATCGCGGGCTCGAGCCCGAACGCGGTGGCGCTCTGGTCGGCGAACGGCGAGCAGCCATACAGCATGATGCCCGGCCGCGCCCAGTCGGCGCGCGCCTCCGGATAGCGCAGCAGCGCCGCCGAGTTGGCGAGCGAGCGCGGCGCTTCCAGCCCGGCGGCCAGCTCGCCGAAGCGCTCGAGCTGTCCGCGCACGCCGCTCGGCCCGTCGGCGTCGGCGAAGTGCGTCATCAGCGTCACCTCGCGCACGCGCGGATGCTCCTTGAGCGCGCGCCACGCGGCGCCCACCCCCGACGTGGAGCCGAAGCCCAGGCGGTTCATGCCGCTGTTCACCTTGAGATAGGCGTCGATCGTGCCCGCCGGGCGCGTCTTCTTCAGGATCTCGATCTGTTCGGCGGCGTGGATCACCGGCGTGAGCGAGTACTCGGCGAGCAGCGGCACGTCCTGCGGCTGGAAGAACCCTTCCAGCAGGAGGAGCGGCTTCTTGACTCCGGCGAGGCGCAGTCTGATCGCCTCCTCGAAGTCGAGCAGCGCATAGCCGTCCGCGGCGGCGAGCGCCTCGGCTGCGCGCAGCAGCCCATGCCCGTAGGCGTTCGCCTTGACCACCGCCCACAGCCGCGTCGTTCCCGCGGCGTCGCGTGCGCGCTCGAGATTGCGCGCCAGCGCGCCCGCGGAGATCGTCGCCCGAATCGGCCGCGGCATGCGCCTAGCGCCGCTCGACGATGGGGATGACGGGCGCCTTGGCGCGCTCGTCCATCAGCCCGAGCGCCTCGACCAGCGCCGCCGCGACGCGACCGGTGGTCTGCTGCATCTCGGGCCAGAGCTCGCGCGCGCGTTCGATCAGCGCGCCGATGTCATCGGGCAGCGGACGCTCCTCCTCCATCACCATGTCCTCGAGCATGCCGGGCTTGAGCTCGGGCCGGAACGCGATGCCGTAGGCGAGCGTCCCGGCGCGGAACGCGATCGGGCGCCCGTTCTCGGCCGCCACCAGCGGCTCCAGGCCCGGCGCGAGCTCGGCGCGCCCGTTCTGCATCACCAGCACCAGGCGGCCATCGACCGCGCGCGCGAGCGGGTCGTCGCAGAGCGCGCGCGCGCGCGTGAAATACGCGTCGTCCCGCGGTTCGGAGTGCAGCAGCGCGCCGTGCGCGGCGGCGAGCACCTGCGCGCCCTCGCCCAGGCCGACCACCGGGCGCTTCGCCTTGAGGAAGGCGCGCACCAGGCGCAGCTCGTCCTCGACCCAAGGGCAGTGCGCGCGGTCGGCGGGCGGCCAGGCGGCGCCGAGCAGCCACAGCGCGTCGAACTGCGAAGGCGTGCCGGCGACGTCCTCGCCCGACACCGGGCGCACGTAGCGAAAGCCGATGTTGCGCGCCTCCCACTGCGCCTCGAGCGCGCCGAAGAATTCCGCGAACGTATGCTGGACGGCGAGGAAGCGCTTCACCCGGTGCGCTGCTCAGCCCGCCTGCACGGCCGCGAGCTGCTCCTTGGCATACTGCACGAACGTGCCGACCAGCCGCGAGCGGAACTTCTCCTTCGGGTAGACGACCGAAAGATTGCGGATTAGCCGCGGCGAGAGCGGCAAGCGCGCGAGTTGGCCGAGGCGCGTCTCCTTGGCCACCGTGGCGCGCGACATGATGGCGAATCCCAGGCCGGTCGCCACCAGACCCTTCAATGCCTCGGGGCTGCCCAGCTCCATGACGATTTTCAGGCTGTCGGTCTTGATGCCGGCCTTCTGGAAATACAGATCGGTGACCTGCCGCGTGCCCGAGCCTGCCTCGCGGCTGATGTACGGATACTCGAGCAGCTCCTTGGGCGTCACCGACTTCTGCTTGGCGAGCGGATGTCCCGGGGCGCACACCACCTGCAGCTCGTCCTCGCAGCACACGTCCGAGGCGACCGTCGGCAGGTGCGAAGGCGCCTCGATGAAGCCGATGTCGAGCGTGTGTTCGGCGACGCGGTTCTCGACGGTGCCTGAGTTGGCGACGAACAGGCGTGGCAGCACGCCCGGGTACTTTGACTTGAAGCTGCCGAGTATCTGCGGCAGCAGGAACTCTGCGATCGTGGTGCTCGCCCCGACCAGCAGCGGCCCGGCGATCTGGCCCGTCATCTCCTTCAGGCGCGTGTCGAGCTCCGCGGACAGCGCGAGGATGCGCTCGGCGTACTCGAGCACGATCTCGCCCGCGGGCGTGAGCGTGATGCGGCCGTGGCCGCGCTCGAACAGGCGCGAGTTGAAATGCTCCTCGAGCTGCTTGATCTGGAAGGTGACCGCCGGCTGCGTCATGAACAGCGCCTCGGCCGCCTTGGTGAAAGACAGATGCTTGGCAACGGCGTGGAACACCTGCAGGCGCCGGTCGGCCATGTGGATCAATCCCGCAAATCGTGATCAAGAGGACGCTTATTCAAGCATAATCTGACCCCGATTCAAAGCTTATGGCGCAACGTGAGCGGTAGTTGGAAGCGGCTGGACCTGGGCGGCGAAGGCCTGCAGCAGGCGAATCTGCGCCTTGCAGCGGCGCTGCGCCGGCCGCGCACCGCCTATCTGCTGTGGCTCGCCTTTCCGCTCGGCGCGCACCGCGCCTACCTAAGCGAGCGCCGCGGCGCCTGGGCCTACCGCGTGGCCAGCCTCGCCGCGCTGGCGCTGCTCGCCCTCGACTGGCGCGCGAGCGCGGTGGTGGGAGCGGTTCTCGTCTGCGCCGCTCTGTACGACCTGACATGGATCCGGCGCCGCGTGCCCGAGCTGAACAAGGCGCTGCGCATGCAGGCCTACCTGCGCCCTGTCGCAGGCGCGCCGCAGGGCTTCCGCGGCCGCTACACCGATGACGCGGAGCAGCCCGCGCGCGCGCCATCCTTTGCCGAGCAGGAGCGGCTGCTGGCCGAAATCGAGCGCAGCAAACGCCGGGAAAAGTAGTTCCGGCGTGTTATAAAGCCGGGCCTTCGCGGTCTCTCGCATCGATGAATCTCGGTTTCTACATCATCATGGCGGCGCAGTTCTTCTCGTCGCTCGCCGACAACGCGCTGCTCGTCGCCGCGATCGCGATGCTCATACAGTCGAACGAGCCCTCCTGGCTCACGCCCTACCTGAAGTTCTTCTTCGTGCTGTCGTACGTGCTGCTCGCCCCCTACGTCGGGGCGTTCGCCGACCGCCTGCCGAAGGGGCAGGTCATGTTCCTGTCGAACGCGATCAAGATCGCCGGCTGCGCACTCATGCTGTTCCAGATCAATCCTCTGGCGGCCTACGCGCTGGTCGGCCTAGGCGCCGCCGCCTATTCGCCCGCCAAATACGGGATCCTCACCGAGTACCTGCCGCCCACCAAGCTGGTGCTCGCCAACGGCTGGATCGAGGGGCTCACGGTCGCCTCGATCATCCTCGGCACGGTGCTCGGCGGCGTGCTGATCAACCCCACGGTCGCCACGTACCTGCTCGCCTTCGACATGCCGCTCGTCGACACCGGCATCGACACGCCCGCCGAGGCCGCGCTGGCAGTGATCATCGCGGTGTATGCACTCGCCGCGCTGCTGAACCTCTACGTGCCGCGCACCAGCGCGCCGCTCAAGCACCTGCACGCCAGCCCGCTCGCAACGCTCAAGGACTTTTACCGCTGCAGCGCGCGCCTGTGGTTCGACAAGCTCGGCCAGATCTCCCTCGCGGTGACGACGCTGTTCTGGGGCGTCGGCGCCACGCTGCAGTTCATCGTCATCGAGTGGTCCAGGGCCGCGCTCGGCTTCGACCTGTCGAAGGCCGCGCTGCTGCAGGGCGTGGTGGCGTTCGGCATCGCTGCGGGCGCCGTCGCCGCATCGGTCAGGATTCCGCTGCACCACTCGGTGAAAGTGCTGCCGCTCGGCATCGCCATGGGAATCGTCGTGCTGGTGATGGTGGCGGTGCACAGCGTCTGGCTCGCGGTGCCGCTCATGGTGATGATCGGCGGCCTGGCCGGCTTCTTCGTGGTGCCGATGAACGCGCTGCTGCAGCACCGCGGCCACAACCTGATGGGCGCCGGGCGCTCCATCGCGGTGCAGAACTTCAACGAGAACCTCTCGATCCTCGCGATGATCGCGTTCTACTCGGCGCTGCTGCGCTCCGCGCTGTCGATCTACGTGGTGATCATGATCTTCGGCTTGTTCGTCGCCGCCAGCATGACGCTCGTCCTGCTGTGGTACCTGCGCAACCGGCGACTGTACCGGCGCAAGATCGACCGCCTGCTGTCCTTCGCTCGCTCCGAGGACTATCATCACCACCACCGCTTCCGCTCCCAATGAATACGCTCCTTCGCCTGCTGCTGCTGTTCCTCGTCTCGCTGCCCGCGTTCAGCGCCACCCCCGCGCCGGACGAGGTCGTGCGCAGCGTCACCGACGACGTGATGCAGGCGGTGCAGAAGAGCGACGAGCTCAAGGCCGGGGAGCGCGAGGCGGTGATCGCGCTGCTCGAGCAGAAGGTGCTGCCGCACGTCGACTTCCGCGAGGCCACGCGCCTCGCGCTCGGACGCGACTGGCGGCTCGCCACGGCCGAGCAGCGCGACCAGCTGGTGAAGCAATTCCAGACCCTGCTGCTGCGCATCTACACGAGCTCGATCGGCCACTATCACGGCCAGACGATGCAGGTGCAGCATCTGAAGGTGCCTGCCGGGGCGGACGACGTGACAGTGCGCAACCGCTACCTGTCGCCAGGCCATCCTCCGGTGTCCGTCGACTACGCGATGCATCTCACCCCGCAGGGCTGGAAGATCTACGACGTGATCGTCGACGGCGTGAGCATCGTGCTCGCCTTCCGCAGCGAGTTCGCCCAGGTGGTGCGCCAGTCCGGCATCGACGGCCTGCTCGCGCGCCTCGAAGAGAAGAATCAGCCCGCGCGGCCGTAGAGCCCCAGGTACGCCTCGCGCGCGAGCGGCGCGCAGCGCGCCACCGCGAGCAGGTCTTCGAGCTGCGCGGGCGTGTCCAGGCCCGCGAGCGCCGTGCCGATGCCCGGCGTCGAGCGCGCGAACTGCAGCGCGCGCTGCGCGGGATTGGCGAGCCCCGGAACGCCCGCGGCGAGCGGATCCTCGGACGCGAAGCGCCCCTTGCCGAGCGTGTGGCTCGCCATCACGTACAGGCGCAGCTGGTGCGCCGCCTGCACCGTCGAGGCGATGTTTCCCTGGCCGGTGGCCTGCGAGAAGCGCGTGAATCCCTCGGTCATCGCAGCATTGAAGGGCAGCTGCACGATGCGCAGATGGTGGCGCGCCTGCGCGTCCCGCCACACGCCGCGCGCCGCGCCCTCGGCCAGTCCCTGCAGCGCGGCGAGCGACTGGAACAGCGCGTGGTCGGTCTCGACGCGCAGCGCTTCGAAGCTCGAGATACCGTAGCAGCGGATGCGCCCGTCCTGCACCGCCTGCTCGAGCAGCGCGAATGCGCGTGCGAGCTTCGCCTGCGCCTTCTCCTTGCCGAGCGCCGCGACCTGCACCTCGGGCTGGTCGATGAGGAATGCGTCGAGCGTCGCAAGGCCGAGCGCGGCGCGCGCGAGCTCGAGCTGCCAGGCGAGGTAGGGCGCGGAGACGAGGTGCGCGCCGGCCAGGTCGGCGCGCGTGCCCAGGCCGCGCGCCGCGATGTGCGCGTCGAACCACTGCTCGAGGTTCGCCGGCGCGCCCTCGGGAAAAAGCAGGAATCCGCCCTTCACTGCGACGAACACCTGCTCGCGCGCCACGCCCGCGGCGAACGCGCGCTCCAGGCCCGCGCGCACCGCCGCAAGCGCGCGCCCGTAGCGGTAGTGCACCGCGGTGTCGATCACGTTTATGCCCGAGAGCGCGGCGCGCTCGACGATCGCAGCCACCGCGCCGTCGGTCGCGTCGTCCGCTGCCCCGGGAAAGGTCCCCACGCCGAGCGAGGAGAGCTTCAGGTGCAGATTCAGGAAGTCGCTGAAGTGCCCGGGCGCGCACTGCGCGCCGAAGCGCGCCGCGTAGTCCTCGGTAGCGCCGCGCGTCGCGTGCCCGGCGATCATGCGAGGCGCGGATGGCGCGCGGCGCGCTCCGCCAGCTCGCGCAGCCCGGGGCGGATCTTCGCCGCGGGCGCGGGATCGCGGAACGAGCCGAACATCCACGGCCCGACCCATTCCTCCTCGTGCTGCCAGTCGACCGCGGCGAGCAGTGCCGTGCCCGCCTCCGGCATCGGCTCGGGCAGCGCCCGGCCGGCGAGCAGCGCCCACACGCCGGTCCAGGCGCGCGCGACCAGCAGCGGGTGGTAGCCGCCTCCGCCGGTGACCGCGAGCCGCGGCGCATCCGCGACCACGCGAGCCACCGCGGCGAGGAAGCCCTGCGTGCTCAGCCCCAGCTTGCCGAGCGGATCGGGCGCGATCGCGTCGCTGCCCGCCTGCAGCATCACGGCGTCGGGGGCGAAGCGCGCGAGCGCGCGCGACCACAGCGCGTCGAAGGCGTGCAGGTACTCGGCGTCGTTCGTCCCGCGCGGCAGCGGCAGGTTGACGACGTCCGGATCGTCCAGCCCGCCGCCCGCCTTCGGGTAGGCGTAGGCGGTGTCCATGTGCAGCGACACGACGAGCACCTGCGGATCGCCGCGCAGCGCCTCGGCGACGCCGTCCGGGTAGTGCGCGTCGAGGTCCACGTACAGCACGCGCAGGCCCGCGGCGCGCAGCCGCAGGATGCCGAGCACGTTGTCGTTGAAGTAGCAGAAGCCCTGCGCGCGATCGCGCCGCGCGTGGTGCATGCCGCCCGCGGGATTGAACGCGCGCCGGCCGGCGAGCGCCTCCTCGGCGGCCTGCAGGCTGCCGCCTACGGCGGTCGCGGGCCGTGTGTAGACGTCCGCGAACCAGGGATTCTCGAGCGTGCCGAGCGCGTGGCGCGCGCGGTCCTCCTGCGCCACCGCGCCCGCGCGCTCGGCGCGCCGCAGCGCGGCGACGTAGCCGGGGTCGTGGAACGCGGCGAGCTCGGATTCGCTCGCGCAGCGCGCTTCGAGGTACTCGCCCGCCTCGAGCAGGCCGCAGGCGCGCGTAAGCTCGTGCGCGAGCGCGACGCGAGGGATGGCGAGCGGGTGGTTGCGGCCGTAGCCGCGCGAGGCGAAGCGCGGCGACGCGATGAAGCGCGCGCTCAAGCCGCGATCCTCCCCTCCCGGATGCAGCGCGTGCGCACGTAAAGGTAGACGTGGCGCGCGAGCCGCACCGCCATCTTCTCGGGCACCGCCGGCAGCGCGTCGGCGCGTCCCGCGGCGATGCAGTTGCGGTAGTAGACCAGCTCGCGCAGGCTGTCGCGGATCGCGTTCCAGCTCGGGTCGCCCTTCACCAGCGCCTTGAAGGCCTCGAGCAGGTCGACGTCCGCCGGCGGCACCGACTTCTTTCCTTCGGCGTCGAGGTAGGCGCGGATGAGGCTGCGCGCGGCGTCTGTCGCCCCTTCGAGCGCGGTCTCGAGCTCGAGCCGCTCATCCGCGGCGAGGCGCGCTTCCCAGCTGGCGATCTGCGCGTCGATGCGTTCCAATTCCTCTTGCATGCGTTATATTAGCGTTGTCTTATGGAGAACGACATGCCCAAGACGCTCGTGCGCATGGTGAAGCTCAACGGCCTGCAGTACAACGCGAACCGCGATCCCGCGGTCTACCGGCGCGCCGCCGGCGAGGCGTTCCGCTTGCAGGCGCTGCTCTGCGGCAGCGGCAGCGCGCAATGCAGCGTGATCGATGCGCGCGGGAAGATGCTCGCCTCGCAGACGGTCCAGCGCCCGGCGACGTTCACCTGCGAGCTTAAGTTCGACCGGCCCGGCTCGCAGGTCGTCACGCTGGAAGTGCGCAGCGGCGCCGTGCGCTTCGCGCAGGACCTGCGCCTGGACGTGCTGGCGCACGCCTGGGTGGGCTAGAGCACGACCGGCCTGTCCGGCAGCTCGTTCGGATCGTCTCTTTCGCCGGGGTAGTGCTCGGCCAGGTGCGCGCCGATCGCGCGCAGGCCGGCGATCACGCCCTCGGCGAACTCGCCGCGCCCGAAGCGCTCCTCCATCAGCGCGCAGATGCGCCGCCACTCGGCCTGCGGCACGCGCCGCGCGACGTCGCGGTCGGCGACGATCTCCACCACGCGCTCGGCGAGCAGCAGGTACACGAGCACCCCGTTCGCTTCGCGCGTCCCGCCGACGCCGAGCCGCCCGAAGAGCTCGAGCGCGCGCTCGCGCGGCGCCGTTCCGCGCAGCACCGCGCGTAGCGGCAGCGAGCCCTCGAGCGCGACGCGCAGCTCGCCGCGGTGGCGCGCTTCCTGCGCGCGCACCTCGGCCTCGATCGCCGCGAGTGCCGCGCGCGGGAAGGCGCGCCGCAGCTGCGCGCGACCGTGGGTGAGGTGGTGCAGGAAGCGCTCGCGCATCGCCCGCTCACCAGCGGCCCGAGGCGCCGCCGCCGCCGAAGCCGCCGCCTCCGCCCGAGAAGCCGCCTCCGCCAAAGCCGCCGCCGCCGAACCCGCCCGAGCCCCAGCCGCCGCCGCGCCCCATCGTGTACAGGCCCGAGCCGCGGCCCGGAAGTGCGATGAGAAAGACGACGATTCCCGCGATGACCGCGACCAACAGCCCGGTAGCCAACCAGGCGTAAAGCGCGACCGCGGCGCCGGCGAGGCCCGCCGCCGCGGCGCGGCCGATGAACCCGCCGAGCACGGCCGCCACCGCGACCGCCATGAAGCCAAGGAAAATCAGTCCCTGCAGCGAGTCGCCGAGGTTGGCCGCGGGACGCTTGGGCGCAGGCAGCGGCTCGCCGCGCACGAGCCCGGCGAGCGCGTCGACGCCGCTCGTCAAGCCTCCGTAGAAATCGCCGGCGCGAAAGCGCGGCACGATGCGCTCGTCGATGACGCGCCAGGCAAGCGCGTCCGGGATCACGCCTTCCAGGCCGTAGCCGACCTCGATGCGCACCGCGCGGTCGTCCTTCGCCACCAGCAGCAGCACGCCGTCGTCGACGCCCTTGCGGCCGAGCTTCCAGCGCTCGGCGACGCGGATCGAGTACTGCTCGATCGTCTCGGGGCGCGTCGTGGGCACGATCAGCACCGCGATCTGGCTGCCCTTGTCCGCCTCGAGCTTGGCGAGGCGCGCGTCGAGCGCGGACTTCTGCTCAGCCGTCAGCGTCGCGGCGAGATCGGTGACGCGCGCGGCGAGCGGCGGCACCGCCAGCTCGGCGCGCGCCCAGCCTGCCGCGCCCGCCGCGAGCGCCAGGCACACGGCGAGGAGCCTGCGCAGCATGTCAGGGCTTGGGCTTGGAGAAGTCGACCTTCGGCGGAGCCGAGATCGCCTTCTCGTCCGGCACCGAGAAGTTGGGCTTGGGCTTGTAGCCGAACATCATCGCCGTCAGATTGGTCGGGAACTGGCGCGCGAGCACGTTGTATTCCTGCACCGCCTTGATGTAGCGCCCGCGCGCGACCGTGATGCGGTTCTCGGTCCCTTCGAGCTGCGCCTGCAGCTCGCCGAACTGCTTGGTGGCGGTGAGCGTCGGATAGTTCTCCGCCACCGCGAGCAGCCGCGTGAGCGCCCCGCCGAGCTGCGCTTGCGCCTGCTCGAAGCGCTTGAACGCCTCCGGGTCGTTCAGCAGCTCGGGCGTCGCCTTGATCTGGCCGACCGAGGCGCGCGCCTGGGTGAGCTCGGTGAGCGTGCTCTTCTCGAAGTCGGCGGCGCCCTGCACGGTTGCGACCAGGTTCGGGATCAGGTCGGCGCGCCGCTGGTAGTTGTTCAGCACCTCGGACCAGGCCGCCTTCACCTGCTCGTCCAGGCTCTGGAACCGGTTGTAGCCGCAGCCGCCGAGCAGCATGGGCAGCAAGGCGAGCGTCGCGATCAGCAGTTTGCGCATGTGCGTTCCTCCCGGGAAATCTAGTTTGGGGCGGCGAGTCCCGCCTGCAAGTCCTGCATCAGGCGCCGCGCGAACACCAGGTCGCTCCAGGCCTTCGCCTTGTCCGGCAGGTTCCGCAGCAGGTAAGCCGGGTGATAGGTCACCACCAGCGGCACGCCGGCGTAGCGGTGCACGCGCCCGCGCAGGCTGGCGATGGTCGCGTCGCTCGCCAGCAGCGTCTGCGCCGCGAAGCGGCCCATCGCGACGATAAGCTTGGGCCGCACGAGCGCGATCTGGCGCAAGAGGTACGGCGTGCAGGACGCCACCTCGCCGGGCTCCGGGTTGCGATTGCCGGGCGGCCGGCACTTGAGCACGTTGGCGATGTACACGTTCTCGCCGCGCTTCAGTCCCAACGCGGCGAGCATGCTGTCGAGCAGCTTGCCCGCCTGCCCGACGAAGGGCTCGCCGAGGCGGTCTTCCTCGGCGCCCGGCGCCTCGCCCACCAGCAGCCACTCGGCGCGCTGGTCGCCGACGCCGAACACGGTCTGCGTGCGCGCCGCGTGCAGGCCGCAGGCCGTGCACGTCGATACGGCGCGCTGCAGATCCTCCCAGTTCATTTCCTGAACAGGGATCTTTTCCAAGGCGACCGAACTCTTCCTCAAGCGCCAAACAGGCGCGAGGCCCATCTCGGCAAGGACCTCGCTGCGCCGGCTCACAGCGCGGCCGACAGCACGAGCGCATCTTCGCGCCCGCCCTGCACCGGGTAGTAGCCGCGCCGCAGCCCAACGCGCCGGAAACCGAAGCGGCGGTACAGCCCCTGCGCGCCGAGGTTGCTCGGCCGCACCTCGAGGAACAGCGTGCGCGCGCCGAGCTCGCGCGCCAGGCGCATGACGTCGGCGAGCAGCGCGCTGCCGTGCCCCTCGCGCTGGTGCGCGGCCGCCACCGAAAGATTGAGCAGGTGCGCTTCGCCGGCCGCGACCATGAGCACGAAGTAGCCGAGGAGCTCGGCGCCGCGGCGCAGCGTGTAGCACTGGTAGCGCGCGCGCAGCGAGTCGGCGAAGTTGCCGCGCGACCAGGGGTGCGAATAGATCGCGCTCTCGGCCGCCGCCACCTCGGCGAGGTCCGCCTCGCGCATCGGCTCGAGCCGGGGGGTTTCCTTCGGTACCGCACTCATCTGCCGCCGCGTTCCTGCGTGGTAAGCGCCACCTTGTCGCGCACGTAAAGCGGCGCCGCGAGCGCCGCATCGACGCCCTCGCCGGCCGCCAGCCGCGGCGCGGCGAGCCGCGCCACCGCCACCGCGCTCGCGTGCGTCTCGGGCGACACGCGCCCGAGCGCGTCGCCGAGCCGCGCGGCGAGCGCCTCGCGGTACGCCGCGAAGCCGTTGCCGCAGCCGTGCCAGCCGCCGCCCGCGGGCAGCGGCGCCGCGGCGGGCGCGACGCATTGCGTCTCGATCGCCGCGCACCAGCCGGAAGGACCCCGTTCCAGCGCCGCATAATACACTTCGTGCATGCGCGCATCGAGGCACGCGAGCACGCGCCCGGCGCCCGATTCTTCGGCGAGCGCCTCGAGCGTCGGCACGCCGAGCAGCGGGATGCCGCGCGCGAAGGCGAGGCCCTGCGCCACGCCGCAGGCGATGCGCAGCCCGGTGAACGAGCCGGGACCGGCGCCGAAGGCGACCGCGTCCAGTTCGCGCGCCGACATGCGGCGCGCCGCGAGCAGCCGCTCCAGCATCGGCAGCACGAGCTCGGCGTGTTTGACGCCCGCGCGCCGCTCGAGCGCCGAGATCTCGCCGTCGGCCCACAGCGCCACCGAGCACCATTCGCCCGAAGTCTCGACCGCTGCGAAACGCATGGGACGCCATTCTATCGCCTGCTAGAATTTCGCCTCCCCCACGGAGGCGAAGATGGCCAAGCACCGCATCGCAGTCATTCCCGGCGACGGCATCGGCAGGGAAGTGATCCCAGAGGGCATCCGCGTGCTCGAGGCCGTGGGCGCCAAGCATGGCGTCAGCTTCGAGTGGCAGGAATTCCCCTGGAGCTGCGACTGGTACAAGGCGCACGGCAGGATGTGCCCGGACGACGCGCCGCAGATCCTGCGCAAGTTCGACGCGGTGTACTTCGGCGCGGTGGGCAACCCGGCGATCGTCGCCGACCACATCTCGGCCTGGGGGCTGCTGATCAACTTCCGGCGCTGGTTCGACCTGTACGTCAACCTGCGCCCGGTGCGCCTGTTCGAGGGCCTGCCCTGCCCGCTCGCCGGCCGCAAGCCGGGCGACATCGACTACGTCGTGATCCGCGAGAACACCGAGGGCGAGTACGGCAACGTCGGCGGGCGCGTGTACGAAGGGACCGAGCGCGAGATCGTCACGCAGCAGGCGGTGTTCTCGAGGAAGGGCGTCGACCGCATCATGCAGTACGCCTTCGAGCTCGCGCAGACGAGGAAGAAGCACGTCACCTCCTGCACGAAGTCGAACGGCATCTCGATCACCATGCCGTACTGGGACGAGCGCTTCGCGGAGATGAAGAAGCGCTACCCGCAGGTGCGCGCCGACCAGTACCACGTCGACGGACTTTCCATCCAGATGGTGCTCAACCCCGACCGCTTCGACGTGGTCGTGGCATCCAACCTGTTCGGCGACATCCTCTCCGACCTCGGGCCGGCGACCGCCGGCACGATCGGCATCGCGCCCTCGGGCAACATCAATCCGGAGCGAACCTACCCGTCGATATTCGAGCCGGTGCACGGCTCGGCGCCCGACATTGCGGGCCGAAAGATCGCCAACCCGATCGCCGCCATCTGGTCCGGCGCGCTGATGCTCGAGCACCTCGGCCACGCGGAGGCCGCGGCCGACGTGGTGCGCGCCTTCGCGCGCGTCATCGTCGAGGGCCCGCATACGCCCGACATGAAAGGGAAGGCTAGCACCATGGAAGTCGGCGCGGCGGTCGCCGACGCGGTGCGCGGCGCGTCGAAGAAGGCCGCCTAGCGCACGGTCAGCGTGTCGAGGAACGCCTCGACCGCGCGCGTGTAGTCGTTGTTCAGACCCAGCTCTTCGTTTATCTCGCGGTGCGAGAGGTTTTCCTCGAGTACGCTCGCGCGCGTGCCGAGCGCCTGCGCCTTGGCCGCGTAGTCGCGCGCCGCAGGGCAGGATTCGGCGCGCCGCGTCGAGCACACCGCGAGGAACGGCGCGCCCGGCGCCGCGAGGCGCGCGCTGGGCGACGCCTTCGCCCAGTACGCGGGATCGCTTCCAAAGGCGCGGTCGTACAGGCGCAGGTGCCGGTCGCGCATGATGCGCTCGAGGTCGAGCGCCGCGCTGTCGAGCTCCACTGTGCCGAGCCAGGGGCGCGCGCCGAGATCGAGCGCGATTCTCGGCGCCGACGCGATGAGCGCCACCAGGTGCGCGCCCGCGGAATGCCCCATCAGGACGAAGCGCGCGGGATCGCCGCCCCAGGAGGCGGCCTGCGCCTGCGCCGCGGCGAGCGCGCGCGCCACGTCGCGCGCCTGCTCGAGCGGATCCGCCTCGGGCAGCATGCGGTAGTTCGCCGACAAGAACACGAAGCCGCGCGGCACCCAGCGCGCCGTCTTGTTGCGCACCACGGCCCGATTCGACTTGTCGCCGACCGCCCAACCGCCGCCGTGCACGAAGAAGATCACCGGCGCGCCGCGCGCGTCTCGCGGCGCGTACACGTCGAAGCGCTGGCGCGCATCCGGGCCGTAAGCAATGTCGCGCGCGACGCGCATGTCCGCCGCCGCGGCGGGCAACGCGACGAGGGTAACAAACGCGAACGCGATCCGGAGCGCGCGCGCCCTAGCCACGCGGCACCCCGTCGAAGAAGTCGACCTCCCCGCTCTCGAGCGAGTACTCGGCGCCGACCACCAGCAGGCCGTCCTCGGCGATCAGCTGTTCGAGCAGCTCGGAGCCGTGACGCAGGTGGTTCGCCGAGGCGCGGATGTTGGCGCGGACCGCGCGCCGCACCAGCACGTCGGGCTCGAGCGACGGGCCGTCCTCGATCAAGCCGGCGACCGAAGGGCGCACGCGGTCGACGATCGCGCGCAGATTGCGCGACTGCGGCTCGCCCGGCCGGCGCAGGTCTTCCAGCGTCGCCAGCACCGCGCCGCACTGCGAGTGGCCGAGCACCACCACCAGGCGCGTGCCGAAGCGCGC
>DASPRX010000111.1:0-3780 GCA_035624235.1 Burkholderiales bacterium
CAGTCGCTCGCGCCGGCGATGAACATGGACGGAATGTCGATCCTGCGCCCTGCAAGCGCAGCCAGATCCTCGTTGCGCCCCTCGGTGCGGCAGCGGTACCACTGCAGACCGCCCTGGAAGCCGGTGCGCGCGTACTCCGCGCTGTAGACGGCGAGCTCGCTCTCGGTGAGCCAGGCCGCCGCGCTCGCCGGCATCGCGGGCGCCACCGTCTCGGCCATCGTCCTGTCGCGCTCCATGATGTAGTAGGTGGGCATTTTCGCCAGCTCGGTTGCGCTCCAGGACGCGAGGCGGAATGGCTTGTTGCCCGGCCAGTCGGAGCTCTTCATGTGATAGTAGGCGCGCAGGAACGCGTGCACGCCTTGCGCGCAATGCCACATGTCCCCGTTCGCCCGGCGCGTCGAGTAGTACCACTGGTAGTGCTTGCGCGGCGGCGCGAGCGCGGCCAGCTCCGCGCCGATGTCGGGCGCCGGCGTCCACGCGACTGGCGCGCTCATCAGCACGAGCGAGCGGAACACTTTCGGCCGCACGAGCGCGCAGTACGCGGCCACGGGCGAGCCGAAATCGTGCCCGACCACCGCCGCAGCCGCGTCCACGCCGAGCGCGCGCAGAAGGCCCTCGGCGTCGCGCACCAGGTTGGACATGCGAAACGAATCGAGGTCGCCGTCGTAGTCCGCGCTCCAGCCGGTCGTGCGGCCATAGCCGCGCTGATCCGGCGCGACGACATGAAAGCCCGCTGCGGCGAGCGGCGGTATCACCTTGCGCCAGCTGTAGGCGATCTCCGGAAAGCCGTGCAGCAGCAGCACGCAAGGGCGCCCGGGCTGGCCCGCCTCGAGCAGGTGCATGCTCAGGCCGTTGCCATTGTCGACGAAGCGCGCGCGCACGTCGTTCGGCATGGCTATTCGCGCCTGAGCGCGAAGGCCTCCACGGGCTGCGCGAAGCCCTTCAGCGCGCGCCCGCCGACCGGAATCACGTGCAGCGCGCCGTCGATGCTCGCCACGGTCTTGCGGTCGAGCAGCACCTGGCCGCTCTCGGCCTCGCCGCACAGGCGCGCCGCGAGGTTGGTGACGCGGCCGATCGCGGCGTAGTCCCAGCGCCCTTCGAAGCCGATCGCGCCGAGCGTGGCGTAGCCCTGCGCGATGCCCACGCCGAGCCCGAGCGCGTGGCCGCGCTTCTTCCACAGCGCGGCGATCGGCTCGAACGCGGCCTGCATCTCGAGCGCGAGGCGCGCCGCGCGCTCCGCAGGCCGCTCCACGGGCACGGGGTCGTTGAAGAACACCATCACGCCGTCGCCGGCGAAGCGCTCGAGGGTGCCGCCGTGCGCGAGCACGAGGCGCCCGAGCTCGGCGTGGAAGGCGTGCAGGAGCTCCATCACCTCCTCGGGCGCGGCCTCCTCGGTGAACGCGGTGAAGCCGCGCAGGTCGAAGAACGCCACGGTAATCTCGCGGCGGTGCGTCCTGAGCAGCTCCTCTCCGCCGCCGGCAACGATCGCCTCGGCGAGCTGCGGCGAGAAGAAGCTCTTCAGCCGCCCCAGCCGCCCGATATGCGCCATCTGCTCGCGCACGCGCGCCTCGAGCCCTGCGTTCCACTCGGCGAGCTGCGCGGCCTGGCGCTTCACCTCGTCCTGCAGCGACTTCACGCGCAGCAGCGACTTCACCCGCGCGAACAGCTCGGGCTGGTTGATCGGCTTGGACAGGAAGTCGTCGGCCCCCGCCTCGATGCCCTTCACGCGCTCGGCGTGCGGATCGAGCGAGGTGACCAGCACCACCGGCAGCAGCGCCGTGGCCGGATCCGCGCGCAGCCTGCGGCAAACGTCGTAGCCCGACAGCCCCGGCATCATGACGTCGAGCAGCACCAGGTCCGGGCGCCACGAGGAGACCTGGGCAAGCGCCTGCTCGCCGTTCGCCGCCGTCGCCACGGCGTAGCCCTTTACCGCGAGCAGGTCGCCGAGCAGCTTGATGTTGGCTGGCGTGTCGTCGACCACCAGGATTCTGGCCGGCTCGCTCATGCAGTACCCGAGTCGGTCAGGCGCTTGACGGTGTCGAGAAACTCCTTCAGCTCGATCGGCTTGCCGAGAAAGGCGCTGAATCCCGCCTTGTTGATCTGCGTGCGGTCGCTCGGTGTCACAGAGGCGGTGAGCGCGACCACGGGGATGCGGGCGGTGCGCGCGTCGGCGCGCAGCTGGCGGAACGCCTCGATGCCGCTGATGCCGGGCAGCTGGATGTCCATCAGCACCAGGTCGGGCATCTTCTCCTGGGCGAGCCGCACGCCCTCCTCGCCCGTGACGGCCTCGAGCGTCGCGTAGCCTTTCGCCTGCAGCACGTCGCGCGCGAGCTTCATGTTCTTTTCGTTGTCTTCGACGATCAGGACGGTCTTCATGGTCTCACCGGTAGCGTGAAGGTGAAGGTCGAGCCCTTGCCCGGCTCGCTTTCCAGGCGGATCGCGCCGCCATGCAGCTCCACGAAGCGCTTGGCGAGCGCGAGCCCGAGGCCCGTGCCCTCGGCCTTCTTGGTGTAGTCGCGCCCCACTTGCCGGAACTCCTCGAACACCGCCTGCTGGTCCTCCTTGGCGATGCCGATGCCGGTGTCGGCCACCGAGATCTCCGCCTTGTCGGTGTCGAGCCGGGCGCTCAGCGCGACGCGCCCCCCGTCGGGCGTGAACTTGACCGCGTTGGAAAGGAGGTTGAGCAGGATCTGCTTGCACTTGCGCTCGTCGGCCTGCACCTCGCCCAGGCGCGGGTCGACCTCGAGCGAGAGCGCGATGCCGTGGCGCTGCGCGCGCTCGCGCACGAGCGTGAGCGCGTTGGCGAGCGCGGCAGGGAGGTTGAACTTCGACAGCTCGAGCTCCATGCGCCCGGCCTCGATCTTGGACAGATCGAGCACGTCGTTGATCAGCGCGAGCAGGTGCCTACCCGAGGAGTGTATGTCGTTCAGGTAATCGAGCTGCTTTTCGTTCAGCTCGCCGAACATCTTCTCCTGCAGCACCTCGGAGAAGCCGATGATCGCGTTCAAGGGCGTCCTCAGCTCGTGCGACATGTTGGCGAGGAAGTCCGACTTGTGCTGGTTTGCGATCTCGAGCTGGCGGCTCTTGTCCTCGATCTCGTGGAAGAGGCGGCTATTCTGGATCGCGATCACCGCCTGGTCGGCGAAGGTCTTGAGCAGCACGATCTCCTTGTCGGAGAACGCGCCCGCGGCTTCGCGCGTCACCATGATCGCGCCGATGCCTCTGCCTTCCCAGAGCATCGGCGCGATGATGATCGACCTGTAGCCCATCGGGCCCGAGTTGCGCCGGATATACTCGGGCACGCCGTCCAGCTGCACGTCCGGGAAGTGCAGCACGCGCCGCTCGAGGATCGCCCGGCCGGTGCCCGAGCTCCGGTCCAGGCGGAACGGCAACGGCGTTCTGAATTCGCTCTCGCCGGGCCCGCGGAAGGCGCCCGGATGCACCGCACCGTCCTCGCCGACCAGGGTCATGCCGACGCTGCGGCCGCCGAACAGGCGCTGGCAGCTCTCGAGGATCTTGTCGAACACCGGCTTCGTGTCGGCGACCGACCCGCCGATCACCTCGAGCACCTCGGCCGAGGCCTTCTGCTGATCGAGCGCCTCCTTGGTTTCGTTGAACAGGCGCACGTTCTCGATCGCGATCACCGCCTGGTCGGCAAATGTCTGTAGCATTGCCAACTGCTTGTCAGACAGCCTAAATCCGGGCTGCGGATGCGTGACGATGATTGTTCCGACGCCCTTGCCTTCACGAAGCATGGGCACGTACACTATCGACCGAAAA
>DASPRX010000168.1:0-2237 GCA_035624235.1 Burkholderiales bacterium
GTCTCGTTGAACAGGCGCACGTTCTCGATCGCGATCACCGCCTGGTCGGCGAAGGTCTTGAGCAGATCGATCAGCTTGTCGGGCCAAGGCCCGGGCTTGGAGCGGCCCACCGCAATCGCGCCGATCGGGCGCCCGTGGCGAAGCAGCGGAACGCCGGCGACGCTGCGAAAGCCCGCCGAGGCCGCAGCCGGACCGATTGCGTACTCCGGGTCGGCGAGTACGTCGGGGATCGTGACCACCTTGCGCGTTAGCACGGCACGGCTGGCCGCGTTGTCGCGCCCCGGCGGCCGCGGGTAGTTGCTACGGATCGCTTCCTCGCCTTCGGGGGTCGCATTGGCGAGCGCCGCGATGTGCACCAGCTTGCCGTCGAATGAGAACACGGTCGCCGAGCGTGCGCGGCAAAGCTTGAGCGCCGTGCGGACGATCACCTCGAATACCGGTTGCGCGTCGGTGTGCGCGCGGCTGATGACCTGGAGGACCTCGGCCGTGGCGGCCTCGCGCTTGAGCGCCTCGGCAAGCGCCTTGTCGTGGCGCGCGCCCTTCGACTTCTGGTGCGCACGCGGGCGCCGCAGCTTCGCAGGCTGCTTCTTCCGACCGGCCTTGCGGGTCCCCCCCATCGTCTCCCCGGGAGTGCACGGGCGAATGAAGGTTAGGTCAACCGTCCATGTTGGGCAAGGGGCGCGCGCTCTACTGCGGCGGCCGGACGCCGTTGCGGCTCACCTGGATGCGCAGCGCCGTGATGCGGCCGTCGGGCGCCTTGCGCGGCACGACGAACACGTACTCGCCGGGCTCGAGCGCGGAGCGGTCCGCCGGCACGGTGGTGACGATCGGCGCGCCGTCCGGCACGAGAATCTTCTGCGCGCCGCCCGGGTACTCGAGCGTGATCTCGTTGCCGCCTGCAGTGCGCAGCACCGCGACAAGGTGAGCGTTGGTCATGGTCGCGCCCGGCTCGAGATCCCAGGAAGGGAGGAACCCCGCAGGCACCGCGGGCGAGATGGTATGGACCTCGAGCGCCACCAGCTCGCCGTCGGGGCGCCGCTTCGCGGCGCACCCGACGTAGGCGCCGGGCTTCAGGTCGGCGAGCATGATCGCCTTCGCGGCGGCGACTGTGGTGTCGGCCGCGAGCTCGAGAGTCAGCTGCGCGCCGTCGCGCGACTTGACCGAGAGCATATTGCCCTCGAAGGCGGTGATGGTGCCACGGATGAACGCGGGCGCTTGCGCGCCGGCGGCGGAAGAAAAGAGCAGGCATGTCGCGAGCAGGGTGATCGGGAGCTTGTTCATGGAGCCTCCTAGGTCTCGGGAGTGAACACGACGAAGCGTGCGAAACTTTCAGGCATTAAATTGAGATAATGCGCGACTTATCGTTTCGGAAGCTACCATGGCACTTTCTTCTCCGGCGCCGAGGCGCCACCTGCACACGCGCACCATCGCCTGCGAGGGCTATGAGCGCGAAGACGGCCTGTTCGACATCGAGGCGCGCATCGTCGACCAGAAGACCTACGACGTGACCGAGCCCTTCCGCGGGCACCGCAAGGCGGGCCAGCACGTGCACGACATGCAGCTCAGGATGACGCTCGATCGCAACATGCTGGTGCGCGACATCGAAGTGACGACCGCCGAGGCGCCCTACCAGCCGTGCTTCACCGTGGCGCCGGCCTACAAGCGCCTGATCGGCGCGAAGGTCGGCGGCGGCTGGCGGCGCGCGGTGAACGAGGCGGTGGGCGGCACCAAGGGCTGCACGCACCTGAGGGAGCTCCTCATGCCCGCGGCGACGGTCGCATTCCAGACCCTGGGCAGCTGGCCGAAGGGCGGCAAGGTGGCGACCGCGGACAAGCCGAGCCGCGAGGCGCGCAAGCCCTACTTCATCGACGGCTGCAAGGCCTGGGCGGCGGACGGTCCGGTCGTGAAGGAGCTCTTTCCGCTGCACTTCCGCCGCAAAGCGGGCTGACTTAGAGTAAGGGTCGGCCCCTTTTCCGACCGGAGGAAACCATGACGACCGTGGCGCAGATCCTCAAGACGAAGCCGGACCAGTCGGTGGCGACCATCTCGCCCGAGGCGTCGGTGTTCGAGGCGGTGCAGAAGATGGCCGAGAAGAACATCGGCGCGCTGGTGGTGGTCGAAGGCAGCAAGGTGGTCGGCATGATCACCGAGCGCGATTACGCGAGGAAGGTCGCGCTCATGGCGCGCTCATCGCGCGACACGCCGGTGCGCGACATCATGACCGCGCGCGTGATGTA
>DASPRX010000070.1:0-22218 GCA_035624235.1 Burkholderiales bacterium
GCGCGGCATCGCTCCGCTGATCCTCGGCTATCAGGCCTTCGACCGCTCGATCCGCATCGCCGGCGTGATCCTCAACAACCTCGGCGGCGCGCGCCACGAGCAGAAGCTGCGCGCGGTGATCGCGCACTACACCGACGCCGAAGTGATCGGCGCGGTGCCGCAGGACGACAGGATCGCGATCGACGAGCGCCACCTGGGCCTGGTGCCGAGCAACGAGGCGTCCGCGTCCGCCGAGATCGTCGCGGCGGTGCGCGAGCGGGTGGAGAAGAGCGTCGACCTC
This sequence comes from Burkholderiales bacterium, assembly GCA_035624235.1. Lineage (GTDB taxonomy): Bacteria > Pseudomonadota > Gammaproteobacteria > Burkholderiales > SG8-39 > DAHVFK01. The sequence goes on from DASPRX010000070.1 coordinate 281, forward strand.
GACCGGCTGCTCGCGATCGCCGCGAGCGCCGCGTCGCTGCCCGAGTCGCAGGTGCCCGCGGCAAAGATGCCAACGGGGAAGCGGCTGCGCGTCGGCATCGCGCGCGACGCGGCGTTCGGCTTCTACTACGCCGACGACCTCGACGCGCTCGAAGAGGCGGGCGCGGAACTGGTTCCGCTCGATATGCTGCACGCGGACCGGCTGCCCGCGCTCGACGCGCTGGTGATCGGCGGCGGCTTCCCCGAGGAGCGCATGCGCGAGCTCGAGGCGAACGAGGCGCTGCGTCATGATCTCGCGCGTGCGATCGACGGCGGGCTGCCGGTGTACGCCGAGTGCGGCGGCCTCATGTACCTCGCGCGCTCGATCAGCTGGCAGGGCGAGACCGCGCGCATGGTCGGCGCGCTGCCGGGCGACGCGCTGATGCACGCGCGCCCGGTCGGGCGCGGCTACGCGCGCCTCGCGGGCACGCGCGAGGCGGCCTGGCTGCCGGGCGCGCCGGGCGAGGAGATCGCCGCGCACGAGTTTCACTACGCGAGCCTGGAAAACCTGCCGCAGGGGCTGCGCTACGCCTGGCGCGTCACGCGCGGCTACGGCGTGGACGGCGCGCACGACGGCATCGTGCGCGACAACGTGCTCGCCTCGTTCTGTCACCTGCGCGGCGCGGGCGAGCGCGGCTGGGTGCGGCCCTTCGTCGAGTTCGCGCGCAGGCAGGCCTCGTGACCAAAAAGCTCTCCATCACCGCGCGCGCCGCGCAGGAGGTGCGCCGCGCGGCCGCGGCGGGCGGGGCGGAGGGGCTCGCCCTGCGCGTCGCCGCCAAGCGCGAGGAGGACGGCGGCGTGCTGCTCGGCATCGGCTTCGACGAGGAGCGCGTGCGCGACGACGTAATCGAGACGGCGGGCGTGACGCTGCTCGTCTCGGAGCATTCGCGCGGCCTGCTCGAGGACATGGTGCTCGATTTCGTCGCGCCGGACTTCGTCGTCGTCCCGGCGGCGCCGGAAGATGGCGCTTGACCTGATCATCGTCGGCTGCGGGCCCGCCGGCTACAAGGCGGCGGTGGGCGCCGCGCGCCTCGGCGCCTCGGTGGCAGTGCTGGAAGGCGGCCTGCCGGGCGGCAACTGCCTGAATGAAGGGTGCATCCCGACGCGCGCACTGCTCTACCCGGCCTCGCTCATCGAGGACTGCAACGCGCTCGCGGGTCGGGGGCTCGTGGGCGCGGTGCGCGGCGACTTCGCGGCTGCCGTGCGCCACAAGGACGCGGTGGTCGCCTCATTGAGGAACGGTTTGCCCGGCGCCATGCAGCGCCTCGGCATCCAGATGCTGCGCGGCGCTGCGAAGTTCGAGGCGCCCGGCAGGTTGCGCGTAGGCGAGGAGCTCCTCGACGCGCCGCGCGTCGTCGTCGCCACGGGCTCCAGGCCGCGCGCGCTCGCCGAGCTCCCGTTCGACGGCCGCGTCGTGGTTTCTTCGCACGAGTTCTACTCCTCGCTCGCCGAGCTGCCCGAGCGCGTGCTGTGCGTCGGCGGCGGCGCGATCGGGGTGGAAGCCGCCTACCTCGCGCGACAGTACGGCGCGCGCGTCACCATTGTCGAGCGCGCGCCGCGCCTCCTGCCGCTGGCGCGCGTACCCGAGCACGTCGCCGACCTGCTGGAAGCGCGCCTCGGGCGCCTGGGCGTCGAGGTGCGCACCGAGACGCAGGTCGCGGCCTGCAAAGTCGAGGACCGCCGCGCGCGCGTCACCTTCGACGACGGCGACGAAGAAGATTTTGGCCTCGTGCTGGTAGCGGTCGGGCGCGCGCCGAACAGCACGGGGCTGGGGCTGGAGGAGATCGGCGCGCGCCTCAACCACTCCGGCCAGCTGCACACCGACGCTTTCCTGCAGACCAGCGTGCCCGGTGTGTACGCGGCGGGCGACGTGCGCGAAGGGCCGATGACCGCCAACGCGGCGCTGTACGACGGCAAGCTCGTCGTCGAGAACGCGCTCGGCGGCGAGCGCACGCGCGCCAACTACTTCAAGGTGCCGTTCGTCGTGAACTCCGCGCTCGAGATCGCCACCGTCGGCCTCACCGAAGCGCAGGCCGAGGCCGCCGGCTTCTCGCCACGCGCCGCGCACGCGAGCTTCGGCGCCTCGGGCAAGGCGCGCGCGCGCCACGACTACGACGGCTTCATCGAAGTCGTGCACGACCTCGAGACCGGCCAGCTGCTCGGCGGCTGCATCGTCGGGCCCGAGGCGGGCGAGCAGATCCTGCTACTCGGCGCCGCCTGCCGCTCCGAGCGCGGGCTGTGGTTCCTGAAGGACCTGAGCTACAGCCACCCTTCGTGGTGCGAAGAGCTCGAGCGCGCCATCGACCCCTACGCGGCCAGTCTCGCGCGCGACGCGGAGAACCTCTTCCGGCCCGGCATCCACGCGGGGGACTGAAGCGCCGTCGGCGCGGCGAGCAGCGGCGGCTAGCGCGCGTCCTGCTGCAGATATTTGTGGACGAAGGCGATCGCCATGCTGCCCTCGCCGACCGCCGAGGCGACGCGCTTGACCGGGCTCAACCTCACGTCGCCGCAGGCGAAGACGCCGGGCTCGCTCGACTCGAGCAGATAGGGATCGCGGCTCTGCGACCAGTGCCCAGCCTTCACCACGTCGTCGCCGGTGAGCACGTAACCGCGCGCGTCGCGCGCGATCTCCGGCGGCAGCCAGCCGGTCTCCGCGTCGGCGCCGATGAAGACGAAGACGCCGCCGCAGTCGTGCCGGCTCACCAGCCCGCTCGCGTCGTCGCGGATGTCGATTTCCTTCAGGTTGGAGTCGCCGCGCGCGGCCACCACCTGCGAGCGCAACCTCAGCTTCACGTTCGACTTCGCGCCGAGCTGCTCGATCAGATAGTGGGACATGCTCTTCTCGAGCGAGTCGCCGCGCACGACGAGCGTGACCGTTCGCGCGTGGTTGGCGAAGTACATGGCGGCCTGGCCGGCCGAGTTCCCGGCGCCGATGAGGTAGACGTCCAGCCCGTGAGTCGCGCTCGCTTCGCTGCGCGCCGCCCCGTAGTAGACGCCCTTGCCGATTAGCCGATCGAAGCCCTCGATCGTGAGCCGGCGCCACGAGACGCCGGTGGCGAGAATGACGGTCCGCGCCTCGACCACCTCGTCGCCGTCCAGCCAGACTTGGCGCGCCTTGGGATCGACGCGCGCGACCGAGCGCGTGACCAGAATCTCGGCGCCGAGGCGCCCGGCCTGCTTTAGCGCCCGGCTCGCGAGCTCGTCGCCCGAGACGCCGCTTGGGAAGCCGAGATAATTCTCGATGCGCGACGACGTCCCCGCCTGGCCGCCCGGCGCCTCGCGCTCCACCACGAGGCAACGCAGCCCCTCGGATGCGCCGTAGACCGCCGCCGCGAGACCCGCCGGCCCGCCGCCGATGACGACCGTGTCGTACTCGGCATGGCGCGGGCGCGTCTGAAGGCCGAGACGCTCGGCCAGGTCGCGCATCGCGGGCCGGCTGAGGACCGTCCCGTCGGCCAGCTTCAGCACCGGGTACTCGTCCTCCGGCGGAAGCGGTCCCGGCCAGCGCTTCGCCAGGTTGGGCTCGTCGGACGCGATCCCTTCAAAGGTAATCTGGTTGCGCGCGAAGAACTGGCGCAACGCGCCGCAGGCGCTGTCCCAGCGGTGGCCGAGCATGATGACGCGCGGTTTCGGAACCTCGGCCTCGATGCCTTTCATCCCGCCGATGCGCTCGAGTGCCAGCGCGCCAACCTTGGCGGAAATCTCGGGCGCTGTCGCCGCGATGGCGTAATACTGCTGGATGTCCACTTTCATTACGCGGGAGCGTTCCGCCGCCCGGTAGCTGCCGTAGAGCGGCGTGCCGAGCGCGACCGGCAGCTCGCCGAAGAAGATGCCGGGGAGGCGCCAGCCCAGCCTGCGCTCCACCCCGTCGAACATCCGGATGACCTCCAACTTTCCGGAGAGGACGGCGTACAGCGCGCGCTCGGTCGCACCCTCGTGCGCGGCGAATTCGCCGGGAGCGAGGTGCAGGTCGGCGGAAGTTCGCGCGAGGCGCTCGAGCTCGGGCCCGGCGAGGGTCGAGAAAAGCGGAACCGCCCGTACGTCGTCGATAGTCAGCATGGTCCCGCCCAGAGCAGAAGTGAGAAACGGACCGGCGGAGCAAGGATTGCACACTAATCCCGGCCCGACAACGTAGAGCGGGGGCAAGCGTCATCCCCGACGAACTCGACGTCGGGAAAGACCTCAGCTACAGCCACCCCTCGTGCTGCGAAGAGCTCGGGCGCGCCATCGATCCCTTACGCCGCCAGCCTGGCGCGCGACGCGCAGATCCTCTTCCGGCCTGGCATCCACGCCGGGGACTGAGGTTCACATGCGCCGTGGACCGACCTCTTCCGCTAGAACGTGACGGTCGCTTGCTTGCCGCTGAGCTCGATCTTCGGCCGCGGGCCGCCGAGCTGTCTCACGCGCACGTCGGTTCCGGACGCGGTGACGTTCGCGGAGGCGCCGCTGACGTTGCTTTGCACGAGCATCGTCTGCTGAGAGCAGGTGGACCGGGGCTGGGCGAGCGTAGTGGTGCAGTGAGCGAGGACGCGCGCCGAGACCTGCACGGCGACGGTGGCTTGGGCAAATGAATCGTTCGCGGCGAGGAAGGCGCTCAATGCGAGCAGGTATCGCAGCGCGATCTTCGCCGGATTCACTCGCGCTCCTTTAGTCCGTGATCGATTCGAAGATGTCCCGAAACCGGCCGGCGCAGCGCCTGAACGCGGCGAGCACGTCCGGATCGAAGTGCGATGGCATGGTACGCCCATCGCCGTCGGTGATGATCTCCAGCGTGCTGCCGTGCGACAGCGCCTTCTTGTAAGGGCGCTCGGAGCGCAGGGCGTCGTACTGGTCGCAGATGTTCATGATGCGCGCGGAGATGGGGATGAGCTGGCCCTTGAGGCCCGCGGGGTAGCCGCCGCCGTCCCAGCGCTCGTGGTGGCAGAGGGCGATCTCGGCACCCATCTGCAGGTAGGGCGACTGGCCGGCGCCGATCAGCTGCGCGCCGAGGGTAGTGTGCGACTTCATGACCTCCCACTCCTCGGCGCCGAGTGCGCCGGGCTTGCGCAGGATGGCGTCGGGGATGGCGATCTTGCCGATGTCGTGCATCGGGCTCGCGTGGTGGATCGTCTCGCAGAACGCGGAGTTCATGCCGAGCGCGACGGCGATCTCCTCGGTGTAGAAGCTGATGCGGCGCACGTGGCTGCCGGTCTCCTCGTCCTTGTAGCCGGCGGCGCGGCACAGGGTGGTGATCGTCTCGCGGTAGCTGGCGAGCACCTCGCGCGAGCGCTCTTCCACCTTCTCCTCGAGCACCCGGTTCTGCTGTGCGAGGAAGTTGCTGTACTCCTTGAGCATCAGCACGTTGCGCACGCGCAGCGTGACTTCGTTGCGGTCCACCGGCTTGGTGAGAAATTCCTGCACGCCGGCCTTGAGCGCCCTGAGCTTGGAGTCGTGATCGTTCAGCGCGGTGACCATGATGATCGGCGCGGTGCGCGCGTGCTCGCTCGACTTGAGCGCCTCGGCCACTGCGAAGCCGTCCATGCCCGGCATCAGCGCATCGAGCAGCACGACGTCGGGCGGCTCGCCCGCGGCCTTGACGATCGCGGCCGGCCCGTTCTCGGCGACGGCGACACGGTAACCCTCGCGCTCCATTTGCCTTTGCAGCAGCGCACGCATGCTCTCGTCGTCGTCGACGACGAGCACCAGGGGCATCTTTTCGGCAACTCGGTTCATGTTCGGCTCGCAGCTCCACCCATGACAGATGTCATTGCTGGCTTCGAAGTTAACAAGAGCTTGTGCGAGAGTCTTATCCGAGCTTCCGGTTCTTGTGAAATCTTGTGAGTCAATTGCAATCTGCGCAGGTGCCGCGCGAGGCTCGCGGCGCGCCGTAAAACCGGCCAGTCAGGGCATTTTCACGCGCGACTGAAGCTCGCCGCAGCCGTTCGGGCAGTAGTGGCGCGCGGTAGCGGAGGTCAGCAGGACGTAGCCGCACTTCTCGCACACCATCCTCGGTACTTCCGGGCGCGCTTCCGGCGCTGCGGACATGCCGCGCACCTCGTCGGCGAGCCGCCGCATCAGCCCGAGCCAGTAGTCGATGGTGGTCATGCCGCAAGCATCGTAGCGCACAACTACCTCGCGATACCCGCCCTGGCGCTGATCGGCGAGGCGCGTATCATTTCCGGGCAAGGGGGACGGCGTGCCCGTTCAATCGCGCACCGAAGCGCAGCAGCGCACGGACGAGATCCATGCGTTCCGGCGCGAGCTGCAGGACCTCGAGGGTCGGGGAATCCTGGTTCTCACACCCGAGCAGCGCCGGGCGCTCGAGAGCCATCACGGCGCGCTGCTCGCCGAATACGCGCGCGAGTTCGACGTCGACCGGGACGCCCAGGCGAAGCAGCTCTCGTGGGGCATGCGCATCGCGTCGCTCGCCGGCGCCCTCGCGCTCGGGGCGAGCGTCTTCTTCCTCTTCTATCAGTTCTGGGGGCGATTTTCGACCGCGCTGCAGGTCGCGATCCTGATTGCGGCAGCGCTCGGCAGCTTCGCCGCCACCGCCTGGATACAGGGCCGGGACGGCTCGGGCTACTTCACCAAGCTCGCCGCGATGGTGGCGTTCGTGTGCTTCGTGCTCAACGTCGCGCTGCTCGGGCAGATCTTCGACATCACGCCCTCCGACAAGGCGCTCGTGCCCTGGGCGGCGTTCGCACTGCTGCTCGCCTACGCCTGCGACGCGCGCCTGCTGCTCGGCGCCGGGATCCTGTGCGGCATCGCCTTCGTCGGCGCGCGCACCGGGACCTTCTCCGGGGCGTACTGGCTCGACTTCGGCGAGCGGCCGGAGAACTTCTTCCCGGCCGCGGCGCTCCTGTTCGCGGTGCCGCAGCTCGTGCGCCACGACCGCTTCCCCGCCTTTCCGCAGACCTACCGCGTGTTCGCGCTGCTCACGCTCTATCTGCCGATGCTCGTGCTCGCGAACTGGGGGGAGCTCAGCTATCTGGACTTCGACCCCGGCCTCGTCAAGGGCGGCTATCAGATCGCCGGGTTCGTCGCGAGCGGGCTCCTTGCCTGGCTCGGCGTGCGGCGCGGCTGGGCCGGCGTGGCAAACACCAGCGTGACCTTCTTTCTCATTTTCCTCTACACCAAGTTCTTCGACTGGTGGTGGGACTGGATGCCGAAGTACCTGTTCTTCTTCGTGCTCGGGCTCACGGCGGTGCTGTTCCTGATGATCCTGCGCCGGCTGCGCGCGCACGGGGCGACGGCGCAAGGCGGAGCGGCACGATGAACTGGACGCGCCGCCATACCCTCGCGCTTGGCGCGGTGCTGATCGTCGCCACCAACGCCGTCGCCCTGCTCGGGGTGGCCTACAACCGCAGCGGTACGCCCGGGAGCGAGCTGCGCCTGAGTCAGCGCGAGCTGCGCCCGCCCTTCGAATGGGGCTTGCAGAAGGAAAACAGCGGCCTCTCGCTCAAGCTTCTGTGGCGCGTGGCCAACCGCGACGCCGAAAAGCGCGGCGTCGCCAACGAATATGGCTGGGGCGCGATCCCGGCGTGGCTCGACCGCGCCAAGCTGACCGAGCTCGGCTTCGACTTGTCGCGCCCCGATTCGACGCCCGCCGGCAGGCGCTATTACGCGAAGCTGCGCTCGCGGGAGGCCTATCTCGTCCTCGAGCTCGCCGGGCCGCCGTACCAGGCCGCGCTCGACGCGGCGCGCGAGCGTGCGGAGAATCGCAAGGCCGATGCGCTCGCGCACCCGGGCGACGCGAGGCTGAAGGCGCAGGCCGATTTCTCGCAATCGCAGCTGTTCCATGAAGAGCACGAGGCGAGCCGCCTGTTCGTCGTCGATGCGGGGCTGGACGCCGGGGCGCTGCGCGCGAAGTATGCGGATCGCAGCCGCTACGCAATCGTGCTCGGGCGCGTCAGGCCGACGCTGGAAGGCAACGGCGCGCGCGTCGGCGGATACGTCACGGCCGTGATCAACGACAGCGTCAACGTGCCCCTAGGCATGCGCAAGGCCTTCGAAGGGGTCCCGCCGCGCTCGTACGGATTCGGGCAGCGCTATGCGGGCCCCGAAATCGAGGCGACGGTGGCGTTCGGCAAGCGCTTCGAGCCCTGGCTCGCCGGCGTCGCGCGCAAGCCTTAGGCGACGATCAGCCGAAGCCGGGCGGCGGGACGAAGCCGCCGTAGGCCTGCTCGATCAACTCCGCGAGCTTCAGCGTCGTGCGGTCCTCCAGCCACGGACCGACGATTTGCGCGCCCACCGGCAGCCCCTCGGGCGAGAGGCCGAGCGGGATCGCGGTGGCGGGCAGGCCGGGACAGGTCGCGATGCCCGGCCAGACGAGCTGGTCGACGTAGCAGTATTCTTTTCCGTCGATCGCGATGCGCCGCGCCTCCTGGTCCGGCGAATGATCGTGCGGAAAGGCGGGCGTCGGCATGACCGGGCAGATCACCGCGTCGAACTCGCGGAACAGGGCGCGCCAATACGCGCGCAATCCCGCGCGCCGGCCGTCGCACAGGATCCAGTCGCGATGGCTGAGCACGGCGCCGCGCAGGCGCTCGGCCGCGAGGCTCATGTCGTCGGGCTTGAGCTGCGCCGCGGCGGCCTGGTATTTCTCGCGCACTTCGGCCGGCTGCGCCGCGGTCATGACCGCATACAGCAGGCGCATGTAGAGCCGCGAGGAGTCGGCGAGGTCCGGCAGCAGTGCGCTTTGGCGCGCGACCTTCGCGCCGGACTTCGCGAGCTGGCCGGCGAGGCGGTCGATGGCCGCGCGCACGCTCGCCGCGGTGGGCAGCGCCGGATGGGTGTCGAGCACGAGGATGCGGAATTCCGCGATCGCGGCGTGGCGCGCGGCGGGCAGGGCAAGCCGGTAGCCGCGGCCGGCCTCGAGCTCGTCGGGCTCGGCGATTCGGTCGAGCAAGTCGGCGAGGTCGCCGGCCGAGCGGCTCATCGGGCCGACCACGGCGAGGTCGCGCGCGTACGGCAGCGGCGGCAGGGGCGGCGGCGTATGGCCGCGCGCCGGCACCAGCGCATGGGTCGGCTTGTGGGCGTAGACGCCGCAGTAGTGCGCGGGCGAGCGCAGCGACCCGCCGATATCGGAGCCCAGGGAAAGCGCCCCGAATCCGGCCGCGAGCGCCGCCGACGAGCCGCCCGACGATCCGCCGGGTGTGCGGCCTGGGTCGAACGGATTGTTGGTCGTGCCGTAGATTGCGTTGTAGCTCTGCCAGTCGGCCAGGCCGAGGGGAACGTTGGTCTTGCCGAGGATGACAGCGCCGGCAGACTTCGCCCGCGCGACGGCCAGCGCGTCTTCCTTCGCGATGAAGTCTTTCTGCTCGACGAAGCCCCAGGTCGTCCGCAGGCCGGCGACGTTGAAGGACTCCTTCACCGTCACCGGGATCCCGGTGAGCGGCCGGACATCGCCTTTGGCGATCGCGGCGTCGGCGGCGCGCGCCGCATCCAGCGCGCGCGCGAAGTCGCGCACGCAGATCGCGTTGACCCGCGAATCGTGCCGCTCGATGCGCGCGATCGCGTCTTGCGTCAGCTCGAGCGCCGAAACCTTCTTTGCGCGCAGCACCTGCGACAGCTCGCGCGCGGTGTTGAACGTCCAGTCGGACTTTGCCACGGTCGTCACTCGGTTGGTCCGCGCGATGAGGTGCCTACGCGGGTTCGGGCTCCGGCAGGTCGTTCGCGAGGAACCCGCCCGACTGGTAGCGCCAGAGGCTCTCGTAGATCCCGTGCCGCGCGATCAGTTCCTCGTGGCTTCCGTGCTCGACGATGCGCCCGCCGTCGAGAACGACCAGCCTGTCCATGCGCGCGACGGTGGAGAGGCGGTGGGCGATGGCGATGACGGTCTTGCCCTCCATCAGGTCGAGCAGCTGCTCCTGGATCGCCAGCTCGACCTCGCTGTCTAGCGCCGACGTGGCTTCGTCCAGGACGAGGATCGGCGCGTCCTTGAGGATCACGCGCGCGAGCGCGATGCGCTGGCGCTGGCCGCCCGAGAGCTTGACGCCCCGCTCGCCGACGTGCGCCGCGTAGCCGGCACGCCCCTTCCAGTCCATGAGTCCGACGATGAAGTCGTGGGCGTGCGCCCTGCGCGCCGCCTGGACGACCTGTGCGTCGCTCGCGCTCGGGCGGCTGTAGCGGATGTTCTCCGCGATCGAGCGATGCAGGAGCGAGGTGTCCTGGGTCACCATCCCGATCGCCGCCCGCAGGCTTTCCTGCGTCACGCCGGCGATGTCCTGATCGTCGATCAGGATGCGGCCGGACTCGGGTTCGTGAAAACGCAGCAGCAGGTGCACCAGCGTCGACTTGCCCGCGCCCGAGCGTCCCACGAGCCCAACGCGTTCTCCGGGGCGCAGCGCGAGCGACAGGCGATCGAGCACGGGCGGCGCGTTCTTCCGGCCGTAGGCGAAGCTCACGTCCTCGAAGCGGACTTCGCCGCGCGACACCTCGAGCGGGCGCGCGCCGGGCCGGTCGACGCCGGCGAGCGGCACCGCGATCGTCTGCATGCCTTCCTGGACCACGCCGACGTTTTCGAATATCGAGCTGACCTCCCAGCTCACCCAGCCGGCCGAGTTCGTGATTTGCCAGGCGAGCGGCAGGGCGGTGGCCACCACGCTCGCGGCGATCGCTCCCTGCGCCCAGAGCGCGAGCCCGACCACGACGGTGCCCCCAAGAAGCGCGGTATTCATGATCGTAAGGCTGAGCATGAAGCGCGTGATCAGGCGCATGTGCGCCGTGATCGCGCCCTGGTGCGCGTCGATCGACTCGCGCACGTACGCGTCCTCGTCCGACTGGCGCGCGAAGAGCTTGACCGTCAGGACGTTCGTATAGCTGTCGACCACGCGCGCCATCACCTTCGAGCGCGCCTCCGCGCTGAGCCGCGACAGCTCGCGCAGCCGCGGCACGAAGTGACGCAGGAAGATCACGTAGCCTGCGAACCAGACGAGCGTCGGCACGCCCAGGCGCCAGTCGGACGCGGCCATGAGGAACAGCGCCGCGACGCCGTATACGGCGATGTACCAGACCGCGCGAATGCTTGCCATCGTGCTCTCGCGCAGCGCCTGCGCAGTCTGCATCACCCGGTTCGCGATCCGCCCCGCGAAATCATTCTGGAAGAACGTCCAGTTCTGGCGGATGACGTGCCAATGGCTCTGCCAGCGGATCAGGCTGGTCGCGCCCGGAATCAGCCCCTGGAGGCGAACGGCGAGATCGGCGTACACCGCGAGCGGGCGCACCAGCAGGAACAGCACCGCCATGCCCGCCAGGTACAGCGCGTGCTGCTCGAGCGCGGCGCGGCGATCGGCCGCTTCCATGATCGCGACGACCTTGCCGATGAACAGCGGCACCACGGTATCGAGCAGCGCTACCGCGAGGCTCGCAGCGAACATGGCGACGTACCAGCCCCGGTGCTGCCGGATGAAATACCAATAGAAAGCGAGCAGGCCCTCGGGGGGCGCGGCTGCGGAAGTGGGGGACGTCACCCCGGAACGCCGGCGAAATCGAGAAGCCAACTATTTTCCCTTCCGCAAGTCGTGCCTGACGGCGTAGACGGCGGCTTCCACGCGCGAGGAGAGGTTCAGCTTGGTGAGCACGTTCTTCACGTGCAGCTTCACGGTGTCGACGCTGATGCCGAGCTCCAGGGCGATCGCCTTGTTGCTCTTGCCTCGCGTCAGGCAGCCGAGGATCTCGCGCTCGCGCTGGGTGAGCTGGTCCATGAGCGAGCCGGCGGCGCCGGGCTTGGCGTCGAGCAACCTGACGAGCTTGGCGGTCATCGCGGGTGCGACGACGACCTCGCCGCGCACGGCGCGCAGGATGGCGTCGATCACTTCGTCGGGTTCCATGCTCTTCAGGAGATAGCCGCGTGCGCCGGCGCGCAGCGCCGCCGCCATGTCTTCGTCGGACTCGCTCATCGTGAGCGCGATGATCGGAATCTGAAGGCCTTCCTCGCGCAGCCGCCGAATGGCTTCGACGCCGTCCTGGTCGGGCAGGTTCAGGTCGATGACGAGCACGTCGGGATTCTGCGCGAGCAGCGGGCGCGCGGCGCCGAGCGTGCCGGCGACGCCGGCGACGCGGATCCTGCCGTCGTGCTCGAACAGCTCCGCCAGCCCCTTGCGAAACAGGGGATGGTCGTCAACGAGGACTGCTTTGAGCGCTTGCATGCTGGCCGCGCGCGGGGAACGACAGGCACAGGCGCGCGCCGCTGCCCGGCTTCGAGGTGATTTGCAGCCAGCCGCCGAGGCGCTTGGCGCGCTCGTGCATGATCGCCAGGCCGAAGTGCTCGTAACGGTCGGCGCCGCCGGGGGCGAAGCCCGCGCCGTCGTCCTCGACGCACACGCGGCACTGCCCGCCGGCGAGCTCGAGCGAGAGGCGCACCGCGTTCGCGCGCGCGTGCTTCTGCACGTTGGCGAGCGCTTCCTGCACGATGTGGAACACGTGCATCTCTTCCTCGGCCGAGAGGCTCGGCTCCGGGCCGCGCACGTCGAACGCGACGCGCGCGCTGCTGCGCCGCGCGAAGGCATCGAGCGCGGCCTGCAGCGCGGCGACCAGCCCGCGCGGGTCCATCGGCTGGCGAAAGCGTCCGATCAGCTCGCGCAGCTCGCCGTAGGCGGCCTCGATCGCGTCTTCCATCTCGGCGAGGTAGCGCTCGGCGCGCGCGGCGTCGCCGCCGCGCTGCGCGTCGCGCAGGGCCGCTGCGCGCATGCGCGTGTAGGCGAGCGTCTGCGCCACCGAGTCGTGCACCTCGTTGGCGAGCAGCTGGCGCTCGTTGACGAGCGTGGCGCGCGCGTTCTCGCGCGCGAGCTGGGCGTTCTCGAGCGCCACGCCCAGGTGCTCGCTGATCGCGCCGAACAGCAGGCGCACGTCCTCGGACAGCTTGTGGCCCTCGGCGAGGAACAGGTTGTACACGCCGTGCACCGTGCCCTGGTGGCGCAGCGGCACGGCGATCACCTCGCCGCAGCCCGGGATGAACGCGCCGGGGTGCATGCCGCGGCACACGCGCGGCTCGCCCGACCAGGTCACGCGGTCGCCCTCGAGCGACTCGCCGCACACCCCGCAGTCGCGCGGCACCAGGCGCTCGCGCTCGACCATCTCGGGCGGCAGGCCGACCGAGCTCACCAGACGCATCTGCTTTCCGTCCGGGGTGAGCAGGCGCACGATGCCGGCGAGCGCGCCGGAGACGCGCACCATGGTGGTGAGATAGCGGGAGACGAGCTCGTCCAGCGTCGCGTCGGTCGAGAGACTCGAAGCGATCTCCGACAGCACGCGCAGCGCCGGCACCTTGTAGCGGCCTTCCTCGGGAGCTTCTCCTGCGCTGTTCATCTCAATCTGGCGGCCGGACCGGCCGGCGAGCATCACCGAGCGCCCATTCTAGTCGCGCCGCAGCAAAAGGGGGATCACGCGATTGCAGGTAATATGGCTATCGGACCGTAGAGCATTCCAAGAATCGCGACCCATGGCCGCACTCCTGCAAGTCGAGAACCTGCGCACGCAATTCCAGACCGCGGCCGGCACCGTGCGCGCGGTCGACGGGATCAGCTACACGGTGAACGAGGGCGAAACGGTGGCCATCGTCGGCGAGTCCGGCTGCGGCAAGTCGGTCTCCGCGCTGAGCGTGATGCGCCTGGTGTCCGAGCCGGCCGGGCGCATCGAGTCGGGCAGGATCCTGTACAAGGGCCGCGACCTGCTCGCGCTCACCGAGGAGGAGATGCGCGACATCCGCGGCCGCGAGATCGCGATGGTGTTTCAGGAGCCGATGACCTCGCTCAACCCGGTGCTCACCATCGGCCGCCAGCTGACCGAGGGCCCGGAGATCCACCTCGGCATGACGCAGGCCGACGCGCGCGCGCGCGCCGTCGAGCTGCTCGGCCTGGTCGGCATCGCGGACCCGGAGCGCCGCCTCGCGCAGTACCCGCATCATTTCAGCGGGGGCATGCGCCAGCGCCTGATGATTGCCATGGCGCTCGCGTGCAAGCCGTCGCTGATCCTCGCCGACGAGCCGACCACCGCGCTCGACGTCACGATTCAGGCGCAGATCCTCGAGCTGATGCGCAGCCTGTCGCGCCGGCTCGGCGTGGCGATGGTCATCATCACGCACAACCTCGGGGTGGTGGCGCGCTACGCCGACCGCGTCAACGTGATGTACGCGGGCCGCATCATCGAGAAGGCGAGCGCGGCAGAGATCTACGCCAACCCGCGCCACCCCTACACGCTCGGCCTGCTGCGCTCGGTACCGCGCCTCGACGAGCCGCGCCGCGCGCGCCTGGTCCCGATCGACGGACAGCCGCCGGACCTCGCCCGGCTGCCGCCCGGATGCTCCTTCGCACCGCGCTGCGTGTACCGCGCGGCGCGCTGCGAGGCCGAGGCACCTGCGCTCGCCGCGACCGGCGCGCCCGGGCACGTGGCCGCGTGCTGGGAGTCCGGGCGCCTGGCGCCCAAGGAGCGCGCGGCATGAGCGAGGTGCTCCTCCAGGTAGAAAACCTCGTTAAGCACTTTCACGTCGGCGGCGGCCTGGGCGGCGGGCACGCCGGGACGGTGCGCGCGGTCGACGGCGTGAGCTTCACCGTGCAGCGAGGCGAGACGCTCGGACTGGTGGGCGAATCGGGCTGCGGCAAGACGACCACCGGCCGCTGCATCCTGCTGCTCGAGCGGCCGACCAGCGGCCGTATCATGTTCGAGGGCGCCGACCTCGCGGCGCTGGACGAGGCCGCGCTGCGCGCGGTGCGCCGCCGCATCCAGGTGATCTTCCAGGACCCGTATTCGTCGCTCAACCCCCGCATGACGATCGGCCAGATCCTCGCCGAGCCGCTCAAGGTGCACGGCATCGTGCGCGAGAAGAAGGCGCGCACGGATCGCGTGCGCGAGCTTTTGTCTCACGTGGGCCTGCTGCCGCAGCACGCCGAGCGCTATCCGCACCAGCTCTCGGGGGGCCAGCGCCAGCGCATCGGCATCGCGCGCGCGCTCGCCATGGAGCCTTCGCTCATCGTGTGCGACGAGCCGGTGTCGGCACTCGACGTCTCGATCCAGGCGCAGATCATCAACCTGCTCGAGGACCTGCAGGCGCGCCACGGGCTCACCTATCTCTTCATCGCGCACGACCTGTCGGTGGTGCGCCACATCTCCGACCGGGTCGCGGTCATGTACCTCGGAAAGATCGTCGAGATGACGGACCACGCGCGTTTGTACCAGGAGCCGCTGCACCCGTACACGCGCGCGCTGCTCTCGGCGGTGCCGATCCCGGATCCCGAGCTCGAGGCGCGCCGCGAGCACACGGTGCTCAAGGGCGAGGTGCCGAGCCCGCTGAATCCGCCGTCAGGCTGCGTGTTCCACCCGCGCTGCCCGAACGCCATAGAGCGCTGCGCCGCAGCCGTGCCGCCGCTGCGCGAGATCCGGTCCGCCCACCTGGCAGCCTGCGATCTCGCTTGACATACGCGCAAGATCCCCTTTAACTAGCCGTCAGCTTCAGAACACCCGAGGGCTCCCCATCGCAGGGCGCCCCGCTACTTAAAGGAGGAGCTACCCGATGGCTAGACTCGCGCGTCTGCTGGCCTACGTGGTCGGCGCGTTGCTCGCGCTGCCCGTGCTCGCCCAATCCCCGCAATACGGCGGGGAACTCGTGTTCCCGGTCCCGTCGGAGCCGCCGTCGTACGACGGCCACCGCGAGGAGACCTTCGGCCTGATCCACCCGGTCGCGCCGTTCTACAACACCATTCTGCGCGTCGACCCGACCGATCCCAGCGGCACCAAGCCCTACCCGTCGCTCGCCGAAAGCTGGACGGTGTCGCCGGACGGCAAGACCTACACCTTCAAAATCCGCGCCGGCGTGAAGTTCCACGACGGCAGCAACATGACCGCGAAGGACATTAAGGCGTCCTACGACCACATTATCTTTCCGCCGCCGGGCGTGGGCTCCACGCGCAAGGGCCAGTACGAGGATGTCGAGTCGGTCGAGGCGCCGAACGCGACCACGGTGGTGTTCAAGCTGAAGCACCGCTCCGGCTCGTTCATCGCGTCGCTGCTGTCGCCTTACAACTTCATTTACAAGGCGGACATCCTGGCGAAGGACCCGCACTGGTACGAGACGCACATCATGGGCACCGGGCCGTTCATCTTCGTCGAGCACGTCAAGGGCTCGCACTTGGTCGGCAAGAAGAACCCTAACTACTGGGACAAGGGCAAGCCGTACCTCGACGGCTTCCGCGCCATCTTCATCAAGGACTCGGCGGCGCAGGTCGCGGCGATCCGCGGCGAGCGCGCGCAGATCCAGTTTCGCGGCTTCACGCCGGCGGCGCGCGACGACCTCGTGCGCACGCTCGGCAAGAAGATCACGGTGCAGGAGTCGCCCTGGGACTGCATCCTGTATGTCTCCATAAACCACAAGAAGAAGCCGTTCGACGATCCGCGGGTGCGCCGCGCGCTGACGCTCGCGATGGACCGCTACACGGCCTCCCAGGCGCTCTCGAAGATCGCGATCGTCAAGGAGGTGGCAGGCGTGCAGGTGCCGGGAACGCCGTATGCCACGCCGCCCGACGAGCTCGCCAAGCTGGCGGGCTACTGGCACGACATCGACAAGTCGCGCGCCGAGGCGAAGCGCCTGCTCAAGGAAGCCGGGGTGCCGGAGGGCTTCTCGTTCACGTTCAAGAATCGCGGCATCCCGATGCCCTACGAGCCGCTCGGCGTGTGGCTGATCGACCAGTGGCGCCAGATCGGACTCAACGTCACGCAGGAAGTAATCGAGCCGGCGGCCTACTTCGGCGTGCTGCGCAAGGGCGAGTTCGAGACGGCGATGGACTTCCAGTGCGGCTACATCGTCGAGCCCGACCTCGACATGTACAGGTTCACCTCGGTCAGCCGCAACCCGGCGAACTACGGCGCCTACGAGGACCCTGTGCTCGACAAGCTGTACGACGAGCAGAGCCAGGCGACCAATCCGGAGGAGCGCGAGAAGCTCGTCCGGCAGTTCGAGAAGCGGTTGCTCGACGAGCAGGCCCACGTCCTGATGACGCTGCAGTGGCACCGCATCATCCCGCACTCGTCCAGGTTGCATGGCTGGCAGATCACGCCCAGCCACTACCTGAATAACACGCTCGACACCGTCTGGCTCTCGCCCTGACGGCCGTTCGCCCGGCGGCGGACGCCGATCCGCCGCCGGCATGACGAACGCATGACGCGCTACATCGCGAAGCGGCTGCTGCTGATGATCCCGACGCTGGTCGGCGTCGCGGTCCTCATTTTCGTGCTGCTGCGCGTCGTGCCGGGCGACGTGGTCGAGGCGAAGTACCTGACGCAGGGCAGCCAGTTCCAGTCCCAGGAGCTGATGGACCTGGAGCGCCACAAACTTGGCCTTGACCAGCCGCTGTGGAAGCAGTTCACCACGTACATGGCCGGCCTCGCGCACCTCGACTTCGGCCTGTCGATGTGGACCGGCGCCCCGATCACCGAGGAGATCAAGCTGCGTTTCGCGCTGTCGCTCCAGGTCGCGATCATGGCTTCGATCATCGCCGCGCTGCTCGCGATTCCGCTCGGCATCATTGCGGCGGTCAAGCAGGACACCTGGGTGGACTATACGGTGCGCGTGTTTTCGATCGCGGGGCTGGCGATGCCCTCGTTCTGGCTCGGCATTCTCATAATCCTGTGCATGCTGCTCGTGTTCCACTGGGTGCCGCCGCTGGAGTTCACGCCGCTGTGGGTGGACCCGTGGAATAACCTGGCGCAGCTCATCTGGCCGGCGCTCGCGGTCGGCTACCGCTACTCGGCGGTCTCGACGCGCATGATGCGCTCCTCGATGCTGGAGGTGCTGCGCGAGGACTACATCCGCACCGCGCGCGCGAAGGGGCTGCGGCTGAAGCTGATCCTCGCGCGCCACGCGGTCAAGAACGCGATGCTGCCGGTGATCACGGTGCTCGGCCTGGAGTTCGCGTTCTTGCTCGGGGGCCTCGTAGTCACCGAGCAGGTATTCAACCTGAACGGTCTGGGGCTGCTGTTCGTCGAGTCGATCTCTCACCGCGACTACACCATGACGCAGGCGCTGGTGATGCTGGTGGCCGCGGTCACGATCTTCGTCAACTTCCTGATCGACATCGCCTACGGCTGGGTCGATCCGCGCATCCACTACCGCTGATCATGGCTGCGACCCCCGGGACACTCGAAGACCTGCGCGCCGCACAGGGCCCCGGCCTGCTCGCGACGGCCTGGCGACTATCGCGCGAGCGGCCGCTGGGCGCGATCGGATTGCTGATCATCGTCGTGATGGTGATCGCCGCCGCGACCGCCGGCTGGGTCGCGCCCTACGATCCGCTGATTAACCACTATGACGCGATGCTCAGCCCGCCGAGCCTGAAGCACCTGCTCGGCACCGACGCCTTCGGCCGCGACGTGCTTTCGCGCGTGATCTACGGCTCGCGCACCGCTCTGGCGGTCGGTCTCGGTGCGTCGCTGCTTGGCGCCTTTTTCGGCGCGATCGCGGGCGTCGCCAGCGCCTACTTCGGCGGCCGCTTCGACCTCTACATGCAGCGGCTCATGGACATGCTGCTGTCGTTCCCGCTCATCGTGCTCGCGCTGGTGGTGATCGCGATCCTCGGCACCGGCGTGCAGAACGTGATCCTTGCGATCGCGGTGCCGATGATTCCGCGCTGCGCGCGGGTGGTGCGTTCGAGTGCCCTCGCGGTGCGCGAGATGCCGTACGTGGACGCCGCGCGGGCTTCGGGCTTCAGCGACGCGCGCATCATCCTGCGCCACATGCTGCCGAACGTCATGGCGCCGACGCTGATCATGCTCACCTCGTTCCTTGGCCAGGCGATCCTGCTGGAGGCGTCGCTCTCGTTCATCGGCCTGGGCGTGCAGGAACCGACCGCGGCGTGGGGCCTGATGCTACGGGGCGCGGCGGTCGAGTTCGCCGAGACGGCGCCCTGGATGGCGATCTTTCCGGGGCTCGCGATCAGCTTGGCAGTGTTCGGCTTCAACTTGTTCGGCGACTCGCTGCGCGACGCGCTCGATCCGAAGCTGCGCGTGCGCTAGGCGTCACTTGCCCCGGCCGGGGGCGCTAGAGTACACCTGCATCTCGCTGCGGTCGCGCCAGTTCGACTCGTCCAGCAGCCCGCCGGGAATGAAGAAGCGCGCGGCCACGGCGACCGGGTGCTCCTCGACGATGCGCTCGACCGCGTCGTAGCCGATCTTGCGCAGCAGGCCGTCGCCGCTCGTCGAGCGCACGACCATGAACTTCTCGTACACACGATATACGTACACGTTGGCCGGACGCGCGTGGCCTTGCGCGTCGCGCAAGACGAGCACGTAACGCGTGTCGGGCTTGAACTGGCTCTTGTCCATGCGTGGGTCCTCCAATCGGCGCGCATGATAACCCATAAGTAGGGTATGGCGACCCCTCTTATGACCAAATCAGATTATCTCGTTGGCGGTCGCGCGGCGCGCTGCGGACAATGACTCCCTGTACACCGGGGATTCGAATTGAGCGCCTCTCCGCAGTCGGAGGTCAAGACCACCACCTGCTACATGTGCGCGTGCCGCTGCGGCATCCGGGTGCATTTGCGCGATGGCGAGGTGCGCTATATCGAGGGCAATCCCGATCATCCGCTAAACCGCGGCGTGATCTGCGCCAAGGGCTCGAGCGGCATCATGAAGCAGGTCTCGCCGGCGCGCCTGACGCGACCGCTGAGAAGAAAGGAAGGCAGCGAAAGAGGAGCGGGCGAGTTCGAGCCGATTTCCTGGGACGAGGCATTTTCGATTCTTGAAAACCGCCTGACGGAAATCAGGTCTACCGATCCGAAGAAATTCGCGCTGTTCACCGGCCGCGACCAGATGCAAGCGCTGACCGGCCTCTTTGCGCGCCAGTTCGGCACGCCGAACTACGCCGCGCACGGCGGCTTCTGCTCGGTGAACATGGCCGCCGGCATGATCTACACGATCGGCGGCTCGTTCTGGGAGTTCGGCGGCCCGGACCTCGAGCGTGCGCGGCTGTTCGTCATGCTTGGCACCGCCGAGGATCATCACTCCAATCCGCTCAAGATCGCGATCTCCGAGTTCAAGCGCCGCGGCGGGCGCTTCGTGTCGGTCAATCCGGTGCGCACCGGCTACTCGGCGATCGCCGACGAGTGGGTGCCGATCCGGCCAGGAACGGACGGCGCACTGCTGCTCGCGCTCGCGAACGAGCTGATCGCGCAAGGGCTGTACGACCGCGAGTTCGTCGCCCGCTACTCGAATGGTGGGCAGCTCGTGGTAGTCGATCCGCATTCGCCGCGCCACGGGCTGCTCGCGACCGACGAGGACGTCGAACCGGCCAATCCGCTCTATCCGCAAAACCAGCTGTGGTGGGACCGTCACTCGAACGGGCCGTGCCTGACGCACACGCCGGAAACCGATCCGTTCCTGTTCGGCGACTTCACGCTGCCCGACGGCACGCGCGTGCGGCCCGCGTTCCAGCTGCTCGCCGAGCGCGTCGCCGCCTATACGCCCGAGTGGGCGGAGGGCGTCACCGGGATTCCTTCGGCCACCATCCGGCGCCTCGCGCACGAGATGGGCGTCACCGCGCGCGACGAGAAGATCGAGCTGCCGATCGCCTGGACCGACTGCTGGGGCAACGAGCACCAGACGGTGACCGGCAATCCGGTCGCGTTCCACGCGATGCGCGGCCTGGCGGCGCATTCGAACGGCTTTCACACGGTGCGGGCGCTCGGCATCCTGATGAGCCTGCTCGGCACCATCGACCGCCCGGGCGGGTTCCGCCACAAGGCGCCGTTTCCGCGCGGCATTCCGCCGGCCGCGAAGACGCCCACCGGCCCCGAAGGCGTCAGGCCGGACACGCCGCTCGCCGGGCTTGCGCTCGGCTGGCCGGGCTCGCCGGAAGACCTGTTCGTCGACGAGGCCGGCGAGCCGGTGCGCATCGACAAGGGCTTTTCCTGGGAGCACCCGCTCTCGGTGCATGGCTTGATGCACAACGTAATCACCAACGCCTGGCGCGGCGATCCGTACCCGATCGACACGCTGCTCATCTTCATGGCCAACATGGCGTGGAACTCGACCATGAACACGGCCGAGGTGCGCAAGATGCTGAACGACCGCGGGCCGGACGGTGCGTACAAGATCCCCTTCATCGCGGTGTGCGACGCCTTCCAGTCGGAGATGACCGCTTTCGCCGACCTGGTGCTGCCCGACACGACCTACCTCGAGCGCCACGACGTCATGTCGATGCTCGACCGGCCGATCTCCGAGTTCGACGGGCCGGTCGACTCGGTGCGCATCCCCGTGGTGCCGCCGCTCGGCGAGTGCAAGCCCTTCCAGGAAGTCCTAATCGAGCTGGGCAGCCGGCTGAAGCTGCCGGCATTTGTAGACGGTGTTGGTAACAGAAAATACAAGGATTACCCCGATTTCATTGTCAAACACGAGACGGAGCCGGGCTCGGGTATCGGCTTTCTCGCCGGCTGGCGCGGAACCGACGGCAAAAAGACCCTGCTCGGCGAGCCCAATCCGGATCAATGGGCGCGCTACGCGGAGAACAACTGCGTGTTCCACTACCGGCTGCCGCCTTCGTACCAGTACATGCGCAACTGGAACCGCGGCTACATGGAGTGGGCGCAGCGCATGCGCATCCGCCGCTGGGGCGATCCGATCCTCGTGCACCTGTATTCGGAAGTGCTGCAGAAATTCCGCCTCGCCGCCGAGGGCAAGTGGCCCGGGCGCCAGCCGCCCGAGCGCCTGCGCGAGCGCGTCGCGACCTACTTCGATCCGCTGCCGTTCTACTACGCGCCGCTCGAGGCGCAGGTCACCGACCTCGAGAAGTACCCGCTCGCCGCGATCACCCAGCGGCCGATGGCGATGTACCACTCCTGGGACTCGCAGAACGCGTGGCTGCGGCAGATCCACGGCCACAACTATCTGTTCGTCAACCCGCGCAGCGCGCGCGCCGCGGGCATCGCCGACGAC
>DASPRX010000201.1:0-5168 GCA_035624235.1 Burkholderiales bacterium
AGGGATCGGGGTTCAGGTTGCAGCCGATGAAGCCGAACTCCTTCACGCAGCGCTCGAGCTCGGCGATGCAATTGTCGGGCCGCACGCCCGGCGACTGCGGCAGCTGGCACACGCCGACGAAGTTCTTCGGATAGAGCGTGCACACGCGGTGGATCAGCTCGTTGCAGTGCTCAGACCAGAAGCGGCTGACTGCGGCGTCGCCGAGGTGGTGGCCCATGGCGCTGGCGCGCGGCGAGAAGATCGTGAGATCCGTCCCCCGCTCGCGCTGCATCTTGAGCTGCGCGCCCTCCAGGCTCTCGCGAATCTCGCCGTCGGAAATCGCAAGCGTCCCCTTCGCGAGAACGCCTTGTCCCGCCTCGAACGCGCCGAGCTGGCGCTTGCGGTAGCCCTCGAGCGCCTTGGGCGCGGTCGTGTAATGGCCATGGCAGTCGATGATCATTGCAAGGCTCCCGTCAATTCGTCATACAGCTCGTCCACCGCGAAGCGGCGCGCGATCAGCCCCTGCGCGCGCGTGCGCTCGATCGCGAGCTCGAGGTTGCGCCGGTTCGCCGCGCAGCCGAACGGGTTGAGCTCGGGGCTGCCCGCCGCGCGCCGGCTCTCGTCAAGCTGTCGGTAAACCTCGCGCACGGCGTCGGGGTCGGAGTGCGCGAGCGAAGACCGCACGACGACCATGTGATTGATCTGGATGCCGCCGTGCCGCGCCTGCCAGGCGCGCGCCGCGCCCGCCGGGTCCGGGATCAGGGTCCTGAGCCGCGCGTCGCCGAGCGAGCGCTCGGTGACGATCGCGGCGTCCAGCTCGCCCGCGACGAGCATCTCGACCATATCCTTGCCCTGCGGCGCGCGCTCGACGTACGGCGGGTCGCGGAAGCCGGACACGTGCGGCTCCTCGAAGGTCACCCACTGCACGCGCCGGGCGTCGACGCCGTGGTCCTCGGCGAGGATGCTGCGCATCCACATGCCGGTGGTGACCGACCAGGAGCGCACGCCGACGCGCCGGCCTTCCAGCTCGGCGAGCGCGAGCGCGTCGCGCGCCGCGGCGGACACGAGCAGCGGATGCTGGAAGCGCGCGAGCACCACCGCCGGCAGCAGCACGAGCGGCGCGCCGCGCTCCTTCGCCATCAGGTAGGTGACGAGGGCGAGCTCGGCGACGTCGAACGCCGCTTCGCGCACGACGCGCTTGAACGCCGAGCTCGGCGTGGCGATGGAGGCGAACTCGAGCGCGACGCGCGGCGAGCGCACTTCCCCCGCCTTGAGCGCGCGCGTGACCGGGTAGTCGCCCAGCAGCGCCGCGAGCTTCACGGCTTGCCGCCGGCCTGAGGCTCGCGCAGCGACGCGTCCTGCAGCAGCGCGTTCTGCCCCGCCACGGGCCGGTCGATCGCCTCCTCGAGCGAGTGCGCCCAGTCCCACTGCTCCTTCGGCCGAACGACGCCGTCGGTGCCGATCTGATCGAGCCCCCAGTAGATCTCCAGCCAGTGCCCGTCCGGGTCCTTGAATTCGACGGCGATCTGCACGCCCGCGCGCCGGCGCCCGTGGAAGGTGATCGGCACGCCGCGCGCGCGCAGATGCCTGCGCGCGCGGAACACCTCGTCCAGCGTCGCCACCTCGAACGCGAAGTGATGTAGCTCGCGTCCGGAGGACGGGCCTTCGAGTCCGCCCACCAGCGCCACGCCGTGATGATCGGTATTGAAGCGCAGGAACACCATTCCGCCCGGCATCATCTGTTCCGGATACACGTCGGACACTTTGAAGCCGAGCACCTGCGTGTAGAACTCGACCGAGCGCGCGAGGTCCGACACGCGCAGCACCACGTGGCCGATCTTGCGGATCGCGAACGGCAGGTCCGGCGGCGGCGTCGCGCCGCGCAGGCGTTTCTCGTCGAGTGCCATGCCTTAGCTCCGTACGAAATCAACTGCGGTTTAACATTTCTGTAACACGCTGCGGCACGCTCGAACGCGGGGCCTTCCCGTTTGCCGTCCGAGGCTTGAATCCCGCACCTCAAGTTGCACAGGCGAAGGCGCTACTTTCGCATATCGATCTTGCCTGCGCGCGGGGACATTCTAGAATTCCGCATCCCCGAGAGCGGCGATATGGAAAGCGTGCAAAGGAAACGCGAGCAGCTCGAGCCCAACTGGGCCGACCTCATCGACGCACTGCGCGCGCAGGCCTGGAAGCGCGTCTACGACGACGCCGCGCGCATTGCGTCAATCGCCCGTTGGCGCGATACGGAAGTCGAGCACCGAGGGGGTCCGCAGCAGCAGCTCTGAAAGCCGGCCGAGGTTTTCCGGCTTCAAGGTGCGGATCATCATGCGGTACTCGTAGTGCCGCCCGTCCTCCGTCAACCGGTAATGCAGGTTGGCGACCGTGAATCCCGCCCCGCTCACCAGCGCGCGCAGCTGCGCTTCCGGCATCGCCGAATCGCGCGCGAAGCGCACCACGAACTGGGCATAGGACTGCACCGGCATGCGGATTTCAAGCCAGCGGAACACGCCCAGCGTGCCCAGCGTGAACGCCGCGGCGAGCACGGCGGGGAAGTAGTAGCCGATCCCCACCAGGATCCCGATCGCCGCGGTGATCCAGATCGACGCCGCCGTGGTCAGGCCGCGCACCGACAGGCCCTCCTTCATGATCGCGCCGGCGCCGAGGAAGCCGATGCCGGTCATGATCCCTTGCGCGATGCGCGTCGGATCGATCGTCAAACGCATGTCGGCCGTCGGCCCGAACCACTTCGCCTCGTACGCGGGCACGAGCATGAGCAGCGCGGAGGCGAGGCATACCAGCGTATGCGTGCGGAAGCCCGCCGGCCGCCCGTGGTAGCTGCGCTCCATGCCCACCAGGCTTCCGATCGCCAGCGCCGCGAGCAGGCGCACGGAAATCTCGAGGTAGTCGCTCACTCGTTCCTCCTCAGCGGGCGGCGCGCTACGACGCCTTCGCCGCCATCCCGCGCTCGAGCACTTCCTCGCGCACGAGCCGCAAGTGCACGCGCAGAGTGTACAGCTCGCTCGCGCGCAGCACGGACTTGCGCGCGCCAGCCACCATCGCCTCGATGCGGTCGAGCTCCTCGAGCAGGTCGTCCACCGGCGCGGTCGGAGCACGCACCTGCAGGCTGCGCTCCACGTGGCGCAGGTCGGCGTAGCCGCGGAAGATCGATCGCCGGTTCACGAACCTGATCGCCGCCGGCAGGACGCGCATCAGCGGCAGAACGACCGCGACCAGCGGGATCGCGAGCGTGAAGGCACGCTGCAGCAGGCCCGCCAGCCACAAGGGAAGGTAGCGGCGCAGCAGGCTTGGGCCCTCGCGCACGTAGCGCACCGCATGCTCCGACACCGGCACGTCGTCCACCTGGGTCATGTTGGGAAACTCGCCGCGCTTCTCGAACGCGCCACCCACGCCCTCGCTATCGCGCGCCGCGTCGGCCAGCAGCTCGACCACGGTGGGGTGCAGGCCGGCGCGCGCGGCGATCATCAGCGTCGAGCCGATCAGCCTTAGATCGTGCTCGGGAATGTTGCGCGCGAGGTCGAGGGTCCCCTCGGGCAGGTCGAGCCGCACGAGGTGCGCGAAGCGCCGCGTGTAGGCGTCGGCGCGTGGAAAATCGATCAGCTGGACGTCCGGGTCGTGCAGGACCTGCTGGAACTCCCTGTTGCGCAAGCCCTCGCCGTGGAAGACGACGTCGACCTCGCCCTTGGCAAGCGCGCGCAGCGAGTCGTCCGCGGGCAGGCGCAGCAACGTCGTGTTGTCGGGCGTGATGCCGTTCGCCGCCAGCAGCGGCGCAAGCGCCGCCCCGATCCCGCTTCCCGGGGCGCCGATCGCGATGCGCTTGCCGCGCAGCTCGGCGATCGAGTTCACGTTGGACGAAACGCGCTTCAGCCCCCACAGCGGCGCGTAGGAGAGATTCGAGATGTTCTCGATGTGCGCGGCGGCGCCCCGCGGCACGGTGCCCGCCACGAGGAACGCGGCGTCGACGGAAGGCGCGCCGCCCGCGAGCAGCCCGACGTTCTCGCCAGGGCCGCGCGTCGCGCGCACCTCGACCGAGATGCCGCTCCTCGTGAGGATGGCGCGGTAGCGCTGCGCGAGCGCGTACAGCGCGCTGTCTTCGGGGCCGGCGGCGAGCACGATGCGCCGCGGCGGCAACGGCTCGATGAATTGCAGCGTCAGCCAGAACGAGCCGACGACGAGCGCGAACGACGGAACGGCGATCAGCAGCAAGCCGCGCCACGTCAGGCCGGTGAATTCCTCGAACCGGGAGCTTCTTTCCTGCTTCTCGAACATAAGTCGGCAGGAAGAGATTGAGCCCCCACGGCGCGCGGGAGTTGACCTGCGTCAAACGGACCTCAGCGGCCCAGATAGTGGGCGCCCGCCATGACGAACGGAAGCAGCAGCTCCGGCACGAGGTAGCCCAGCCACACGCCGGCCGGCCTGGGCAGCCCGACTTTGCTCATCGAAACGAGACGGCCGATGCCGGCGAGCAGCACGCCGAGCGCGAGCAGATAGATCAGGAAACCCTGCTCGCGCACCGTGAATGCGGCCCACAGGCAGATGACGCCGGTGGACAGGTACACGCCCGCCATGAAGCGGTGCACGTTGTCCAGGCGCGGGGACGTGTCAGGCTGACCGAGGACCATCTGCAGCGATCCGCCGAAGATCGCGATCGCCGCGAAGAGAATCAGACAGACCTGGACGACGATCTGGCTGCCCGTAAGCGGAACTTCCGGCATGCGCGGCTCCTCCGGTGAGGTACCGGCGCCACGCTACGCCCCGGACTGGCCCGGGGCAATCTCGTCGACTACTTGCTGGCGGCGTCGGCAGCGTCCTGCTCGGCGTCGACGTGCTGCTGCTCTTGCTGCATCGCGCCGTTGATGTTCTGCTGCATCCGCTGCATCGTCTTCTGGCCCTGCTCGAGCTCCTGCTTCTTGAGCTGGGCGACGGTGGCCGCGGTCGTGGCGGTGTCCGCGCCGCAGCCGGCCAGCGCGGCGACGACGGCGATTGCGACGAGCGTTCTCATAGCCTACCTCCGGTCCGGAAACGCGAGCCTAAGTTACGCCGATGCGCGGTTTCCCGCCCCCAATTTGTTCACACCGCCCGCGCGCTCCCGTCATACTGAGGCGGATCGCGTGCCGACCTGACACATTGCTTGCGGAATGAGATTCGTGCGCCTACTCGTCGCTTTGCCG
>DASPRX010000224.1:0-14062 GCA_035624235.1 Burkholderiales bacterium
GTACGGCGGCTCACTTTTCCGCCGGAAGCATTTTTGACTGACATTGCACTCTCCTCGTTTGGTCGTGATGGGATCGCTTCAGCGCACTGGCCAACTCGCGCACCGCCGCCTCTCTGTGGTGGGCGGAGTCTACCGACCAGCAATGAATTCCACCTTAACGGAAGCTGAGAACAAGCTGTCTCGAACCTTGCAAACCTGCGTCAGACGCTAGAATGCGATCCTTAAACGGGAGGGGGAAATATGGGCGCACGATTGCATACCGACCTGCGCTTCGCGCCGGCGCAGGTCGCCGCCGAAAAGCGCGCCGACGGAGCGCTGCTCCTGCGCTCGCCGCAGAAGCTCGGACCGCACGCACGCGCGGTCGGCGAATGGCTCGTACAGTGGGCGGCGAAGGCACCGCAGCGCGCTTTCCTCGCCGAGCGCGCGGGCGAGGGCTGGCGCAAGCTGAGCTATCGCGAGACGCTCGACGCCGTGCGCAGGATCGGCGAGGCGCTGCTCGAGCGCGGGCTGGATGCGCAACACCCGGTCGCGATCCTGTCCGACAACGGCATCGACCACGCGCTGCTCGCGCTCGGCGCGATGCACGCCGGGATTCCGGCGGCGCCGATCTCGCCTGCTTACTCGCTCATGTCGAAGGACTTCGCCAAGCTGAAGGGCATCTTCGAGCTGCTGCGGCCGGGGCTGGTCTACGCATCCGATCCGCAGAAGTTCGCACCCGCGCTCGCCGCGGTGGGCGCGAGCCCGACGCCGATCGGCGAGCTGCTCGACGCCAGGGCCGGAGCGCGTGTGGACGAGGCGTTCGCCGCGGTCGGCCCGGCGACCGTGGCCAAGATCCTGTTCACCTCCGGCTCGACCGGCATGCCAAAGGGCGTCATCAATACGCAGGGCATGCTGACTGCCAACCAGCAGCAGCTCGCGCAGGCCTGGCCGTTCGTCGAGGACAAGCCGCCGGTCGTGGTCGATTGGCTGCCCTGGAATCACACTTTCGGCGGCAATCACGACTTCAACATGGTGCTCAGAAACGGCGGCACCTTGTACGTCGACGGCGGCAAGCCGGCGCCGGGGCAGGTCGAGACCACCGTGCGCAATCTCAAGGAGATAGCCCCGACGATCTACTTCAACGTGCCGCGCGGCTATGACCTGCTGCTGCCCTACCTGGAGAAAGATGCCGAGCTGCGGCGCAATTTCTTTCGCGACCTGGACGTGCTGTTCTATGCCGCCGCGCCGCTGCCGCAGAACCTCTGGGAACGTATCGAGAATCTCGCTCTGGCGGAAAAACGCGGCAGGCTCGCCATGCTCTCCGCTTGGGGCTCGACCGAGACATCCCCGCTTGCCACGTCGGTTCACTTCCACATGGAGCGGGCCGGGGTGATCGGCCTGCCTGTCGCCGGCTGCGAGCTGAAGCTAGTGCCCGCAGCGGGCAAGCTCGAAGTGCGCGTCAAGGGCCCGAACGTCACCCCGGGCTACTACAAGCGCGCGGACCTGACCGCCGCGGCATTCGACGAGCAGGGCTACTACCGCATCGGCGATGCGGTGAAGCTCGCCGATCCGTCCGATCCGGCGCGGGGCGTGATATTCGACGGCCGCGTGGCAGAGGACTTCAAGCTGAGCACGGGAACCTGGGTGCACGTCGGCGCGCTGCGCGTAAAGCTGATCGCGGCGGGCGATCCGCTCATCCAGGACGCCGTCATCACCGGCCACGGCCGCGACGCGGTCGGCGCACTCGTGTTCCTGAACCCCGCGCTGGCGCGCGACCTCGCCCCGGAAGCGATCCGTGGCAAAATCTCCGGAGCGCTGCGCGCGCTCGCCGCCGAGGCCGGAACGAGCAGCTCGACGCATCCGACGAGGGTCCTGGTGATGAGCGAGCCGCCGTCGATCGACGCAAACGAGATCACCGACAAGGGGTACATGAATCAGCGCGCCGTGCTGGAGCGCCGGGCAGCGCTGGTCGATAAGCTGTACGCCGGCGGCCCGGACGTGATCACGGGCTGATCCGGGCGCATTCCATGGCGGAGCGCAACTACCGACGCACCGCAGCAGGCGACGAGGCATTCGCCAGCGAAGACACCGCCATACCGTCCGACTACCGCCGCATTCTCGGCGTGCTCGAGGGGGAAACCCACTTCGACGTGATCCGCGGCCGGTTGCGCCAGTACCCGCGCGCGCTGCTCGAGGAGTGGCTCGCCGAAATCGAGGAGCTCGGCTACATCGAGTCCTCGCCTACAGAGGCCGCGCTCGACCTCGACTTCGTCGCCCACTTCAATAAGAAGCCCTCCGACCAGACGGGCACGATCAAGGAGGACATGCTGCGCCTGGAGCGCACCGCGCGCGAAGCCGGGGCGGCGCTCACCCGCAGCGGCGCGTTCCTGGCAACCGATCGCCTGAAGAACCTGGCCCCGATCGCCAAGCCGCCCGCGCGGACCATGGTCTGCATCGTCGAGGACGATCCGGACCAGCTCGCTCTCGCCGACCTGCGCGTGAGCATGGCCGGCTACCAGGTGCGCGTCGCGCGCAGCGGCGCGGAGTTCGTCAACGTGATCCGCAGCTACGCGCCGCCCGACATCGTGCTGCTCGACGTCATGCTGCCCGACGGCAACGGCTTCGACATCCTCGCCAGGATCCGCAGCCACCCCAAGCTCGCCCTGCTGCCGGTGGTGATGCTGACCGCCGAGAACAGGGCCGAGGACATCAAGCGTGGACTGGCGCTCGGCGCGGACGCCTACGTGACCAAGCCCTACAGCAAAACGATCGTGGTCGACACGATCCACGCGGTCCTCAAGAGCCCCTAGGAGACTCGCGCGGCGCAATCGAAGCGCAGGTAGTCCTCGCGCCGCAGCTGCTCGACCAACGCGACCTCCCAGTCGAGGTAGTCCTTCATCGCCTGCTCGATCTGTGACTGCCGGTCGTAGGGGCGGTAGTACACGTCGTCCGCCTCGCAGGCCATGCGCGCAGTGCCCGCCTCGAGCGGCAGGCCGGCGGCACGCCAGGCGTCCGTCCCCCCCGCGAGCGCGAGACCGCCCCTCTCGTGCGCCGCGAGCCGCGCCAGCAAGCCGTCGGGCGAAGTGAACACCACGCGCCCCTGCGGGCCGACCTTACCGAGTGCCTCCTCCAGGCGCGCGCGCACCGCGAACCATGCGCCGGGAACGTGGCCGTCGCGATACCGCAGGCTGTTCGCCAGGTCGACGACGGTCGCCCGTCCCCCGGCGATTAGCCGCTCGAGCGCGCGCGGCTCGATCGATTCGGAGGCGGCGCCTTCCAGCCCCAGCACGCGGGGCGCGCTGCCTCCGGGCAGCAGCGTGTGCCCGGCGAGCGAGCCTTCGAGCGCGTACACCTCGGGCCAGCCCATCTGCGCGAGCCACGAGCCGGTCATGCGCGCGCGCACGCCGTCGGCGTCGGCGAGCACGATGCGCGCGTTGCGCACCGCGGCGTACAGGTCGGTGGCCTGCACCAGCTGGCCGCCGGGGGCGCTTGCGAAGCCGTGCAGGTGGCCCAGGCGGTACTCCTCCGGGCTGCGCACGTCGAAGCAATAGATGGTGCGCGCAGGGTCGCCGCGCAGGCGTTCGAGCTCCCGATAGGCGAGGCCGCGCACGCCGTGGCGCGCGGCCACCTGCGCCGCCGCCTCGCGCGCGCGCTCGAGCGCCGCAGGGCCGGGCTCGGGCGCGCGCCGCTCCTGGCCGTGCTCGAGCGGGTAGCCTGCGAGGTGCCAGCCCATGGTGCCGTTCTTGAGCGCCATCACCCGGTTCGGCAGCCCGGCGTTGATGAGCGACTGCGCGCCGATGATCGAGCGCGTGCGCCCGGCGCAATTCACCACCACGAGCGTGCGCGGGCTCTTCACCAGCTCGTGCACGCGGTATACGAGCTCCGCCCCGGGGCAGTCGAGCGCGCCGGGGATGTTCATCACCCGGTACTCGCTCATCGGGCGCGAATCGAGCACCAGCACGTCCTCGCCCGCGTCGAGCTTCGCCTTCAGCTCGGCGGCGCTGATGCGCGGCGTACCGCACTCGTGCTCGACGTACTCGCCGAAGGCCTTGCTCGGCACGTACACGCCCGAAAAGAGCTCGTAGCCGGCGGCCTTCCACCCCGGCACGCCCTCCGCGAGCACCGAGACGCTGCGCCAGCCGAAGCGCCGCAGCACCGCCGCCGCGCGCTGCGCCAGGTGACCGTCGTCGTCGCACAGCACCACGCGCGTGTCGCGCCGCGGCACCAGCGCATCGAGCCGCAGCTCGAGCTGAGACAGCGGCACGCAGGCCGCGGTGAGAAGGTGTCCCTTGGCGAACACGCCCTCCTCGCGCACGTCGAGCAGCGCCAGCTCGGCCCCGTCGCCGAGCATCGCGCGCAGCTCGCGCGCGCCGACGAGCGGCGAGAGGATCTCGGGCTTTACCATGAATACGCGCCCGCAATGACCGCCGCCGCCCGTTCGTCCGTCACCGCCATGAAATACCTCCGCAGACCGGATCATAACGGTAGGATAATCGGCCAACCGCTTTCCAGCTGGATACGCCCGAGGATCGGACCATGAGCGATATCGCGCGCTTCAGAAGATTCGTGCAGGACATGACGCGCCTCGTGGAGCGCCACGATTCCGAGGAGCCCGTGATGCTGGATGAGGGCGCGAAGCTGCTGCGCGAGCTGGTCACGCACGACGACTGGCTGCCGGAGGAGTTCGCGCGGCCCTCGCCGGACTCGTACCGCCAGTACCTGCTGCACTGCGACCCGCTCGAGCGCTTCTCGGTGGTGAGCTTCGTCTGGCAGCCCGGGCAGAAGACGCCGGTGCACGACCATACGGTGTGGGGCCTGGTGGGCGTGATGCGCGGCGAGGAGATGTGCGAGGAATTCGCCTCGGGGAAACCGATGCGCGCGACGGGCAGCCATCGCGTCGGGCCGGGCGACATCGACCGCGTCTCGCCGCGCATCGGCGACGTGCACGTGGTATCCAATGCCACGGCGGACCGCACCGCGGTCAGCATCCACGTCTACGGCGCCAACATCGGCGCGGTCAGGCGGCACACCTTCGATCCCGCTTCCGGCGCGCCGCGCGAGTTCGTCTCCGGCTACCACAATGCCGTGACGCCGAACCTGTGGGACCGCTCGAAGGCGGGCGCTACCTGAACTGCGGATCGACCTCGACGCGCAGGCCATTCGTGAGGCGGTTGGTCTCGTTCGCCAGCCCCACCACCGCCATCAGCTCCATCAGCATGGCGTCGCTCATGCCCTTCTTGCGCGCCGCGGCGGTGTGCGAGTGCGTGCAGTACTCGCAGCCATTGGTGGCGCTCACCGCGACGTAGACCATCTCCTTCACCAGCGGGTCGAGCGCGCCCGGCGCCATCACCTGCTTGACGTTGTCCCACATGCGGCGCAGCTGCGCGGGGTCGTTCGCCAGCGCCTTCCAGAAATTGTTGATCCAGTCGACGCCACGCGTGCGCATGATGTCGTCGTAGACCGCGCGCACCTCGGGCGATGCCTGCGCATATTCGATCAGCTTCACGAGCGCCACGCTTCCCTCCGTCTGTCGGCGCGAATATAGTACCCCGATGCTCGCCTGGCTCTCGGGAATTTCGCCGCAGGCGCTGCTCGCAGGGTTCGTGCTGCTCGGGCTGCTGCTCGCCTTGCCGCTCGAGCTCGCCGCGCTGCGCCGCCTGCGCCGCGCGCAGATTGCGCGCGGCACGCTGCTGCTGCTAGCCGGGTTCGCGCTGCTCGCGCTCGGCGTGCTCTCGGCCGTGCTGGCGGCGGGGCTGCACTCCTACGCGCGCCTGACGCACGAGCAGGAAGCGGCGCGCGTCGAGCTGCGCCAGCTCGCGCCGCAGGAGTTCGCCCTGACGCTCGGGATTCCCGGCGCCGCGCCGCGCAGCTTCGAGCTGCGCGGCGACGAGTGGCAGATCGACGCCCGGATGCTCAAGTGGCGCCCGCTCGGCACGCTGCTCGGCTTCGACACCGTCTACCGGCTGGAGCGGGTCTCGGGACGCTATTCCGACGCCGCCCAGGACCAGTCCGCGCCGCGAACGGTACACGCCCTGGCGCCGCAGGCCGGCCTCGACCTGTGGGCGCTGCTGCGGCGGTATCATGACTACCTGCCGCTCGCCGACGCCCTGTATGGCAGCGCAGCCTACGTGCCGATGGCCGACGGCGCCGTCTACGCGGTGAGCGTGTCCGCGAGCGGGCTGGTGGTCCGGCCGGCAAACGAGGCGGCCCAGCGGGCGGTCGGCGGCTGGCGCTAGGAGAGCGAACGATGGACGACAGGACGAAGAAGACCGACAATGACTGGAAGAAGCAGCTGACGTCGACGCAGTTCAACGTCACGCGGCGCAAGGGCACCGAGCCCGCGTTCAGCGGGCAATACTGGAACACGCACGACAAGGGCGTGTACCGCTGCGTGTGCTGCGGCGCGGAGCTGTTCTCCTCCGAGCACAAGTTCGACTCCGGCAGCGGCTGGCCGAGCTACTGGCAGCCGGCCAAGGCCGAGAACGTCGCCACCGAGCAGGACAGCAGCCACTTCATGCAGCGCACCGAGGTGCATTGCGCGAAATGCGCGGCGCATCTCGGGCACGTGTTCGACGACGGGCCGCAGCCTACGGGCCTGCGCTACTGCATCAACTCCGCATCGCTGAAATTCGAAAAGTCCTAGCCGCCCTCGCCGCGCTCGCGGCGCTCGCCGGCTGCGCCGCGACGGGCGAGTACTTCCACGACGCGGGTTCGCCGCCAGCGCCGCAGGCGCACGCGCTCGCTTCCTGGCCGCACCCGGAGCTGTGGACCGGGCTGGTGTTCAACGGCGCGAAGGTGGGCTTCACGCACCTCGCGCTCGAGCCCGCCTCGGACGCGCCCGGGCGCTACGAGATCGATTCCGAGGCGGCGATGCGCCTGCACTTCCTCGGCGTGGACAAGCGCATCAACCTGCGCGCGCACGACCGGGTGCGCGACGACCTGACGCTCGAGTCCTTCGCCTACGAGCAGGACATCGACGGCAGCGTGCTGCGCGTGTCGGGCCGCGCGGACCGCCGGCGCCTCGAGATGACGGTCGAGGCCGCAGGCAGCCGCGAGACGCGCAGCTTCGCGCTCGCCGCTCCGCTCTACCCGTCGAGCGCGCTCGACCTGCTTCCCGTACTGCACGGCATGCGCGTGGGCGAGACGCTGCGCTATCTGGTGTTCAACGGCGAAACTCAGACGGTGGACGAGGCGCGCCAGGAAGTCGCCGCGTTCGAGTCGAGCACGCTGTTCGAGGGGCGCGCGTTCCGCGTGACGACCAGCATGCTCGGCCTGGACACTACCTCGTGGATCACCCCCGACGGCCGGCCGCTGCTCGAGCTGAGCAGCCACGGCACGCTGGTTTCGGCGCTGGAGGACGAAGCTAGCGCGCGGCACTATCTCGTCGCCGCGAGCCTGAACAAGGACGACGCACTGCTCGACTACAGCATCCTGCGTAGCGCGCCGATCGCCGAACCGCGCAGCGTCGCGCGCATGCGGATCGTGCTCGAGGGCGTGCCGCCGGACTTTCCGCTCGCCGGCGCGCGCGGACAGTCCTGCGTGCGCAGCGATACGCAGCTCGCCTGCACCGTCGATCGAGGCGCTTTCGCCGACGCCGGCGAGCGCGCGCCGCCCCCGCGCTACCTGCGGCCGAGCCTGGCCGCGCCGTCCGAGGACGGGCAGATCGTACTGCTCGCGCGCAGCATCGCCCCGGCCACGCTGCCGCCCGCGGAGGCGGTGCACCGCATCATCGCCTGGATGGACGCCAACATCGCCAAGCAGGCGACCGACTCGTTCACCGCGGTCGACGTGCTGCGCACGCGCCGCGCCGAATGCCAGGGACACGCCTATCTGTTCGCCGCGCTGTCGCGCGCGCTCGGCATACCGACGCGCGTGGTGAACGGGCTGGTCTACTCGGCCGAGCACGGCGGCTTCCTCTACCACAGCTGGGACGAAGTGTGGCTCGCGGGCGAAAGCTGGCGGCCCGTAGATCCGACTTTCGGTCAGCCGCTCGCCGATGCGACGCACCTCGAGCTGCTCGAGGGCGAATCTCTCGGCGAGCTGACGCCGCTCGCGCGCCTGGTCGGGCGGTTGCGTCTCGTGTCGGCGCGCGCGGAGGCGCACTGGTAGAATCCGCAGCCTCGTATGAAGTTCCTGTTCGACCTTTTTCCGGTCATCCTGTTCTTCATCGCCTTCAAGCTGAAGGGCATCTACGTCGCCACCGGCGCGGCGATCGCCGCGACCTTCATGCAGGTCGGCTGGCTCTGGCTGCGCAAGCGGCGTATCGACGGCATGCTGTGGGCGA
Source organism: Burkholderiales bacterium (assembly GCA_035624235.1). Taxonomy (GTDB): domain Bacteria; phylum Pseudomonadota; class Gammaproteobacteria; order Burkholderiales; family SG8-39; genus DAHVFK01. Next base: position 8,264 of record DASPRX010000224.1, read on the forward strand.
GCCTGGCGATCATCGTGGTCTTCGGCGGCGCGACGCTGGTGCTGCAGAACGACACCTTCATCAAGTGGAAACCCACCGTGCTGTACTGGACCTTTGCGGTGGTGCTGGTGGCGGCCGAGCGGCTGTTCCACAGGAACCTGATCCGCGCCATGCTTGGCCCCCAGTTCAGGCTGCCCGAGCCGCTCTGGGCCCGGCTCAACTGGAGCTGGGCCGCGTTCTTCGCTTTCATGGGCTGCGCGAATCTGTACGTGGCGTTCAATTTCTCTACCGACCTTTGGGTCAACTTCAAGCTGTTCGGCGGCACGGGGCTCATGCTGCTGTTCGTCCTGGTACAGGCGCTGCTTCTCGCACGTCACATCGACGACGGCGGGGGAAAGCCGTGACGGTCGAGGTGCAGATCAGACAGCGCCTCGCGCGGCTCGCGCCGGTCGCGCTCGAGCTGGTGGACGAGAGCGCGGGGCACGTGGGACACGCCGGATGGAAGCCCGGCGGCGCGACGCACTGGCGGCTGCGCATCGTGGCCGAGGCGTTTCGCGGCAAGCCCACCGTCGCCCGCCATCGCATGGTGTACGACGTGCTCGCGGAACTCATCGACAATCCGATCCACGCGCTCGCCATTACCGCCCGCGCGCCGGGCGAACCCGGCGCATAATGGCAAGCGCTAATCACCGCTCGAAAGGAACGCAATGAACATCCGTCACCTTGCCGGCGCCGCGCTATGCGCCGCCGCCCTCGCCCTGCCGGCGGCGGCGCGCGCGCAGACCTCCAAGGAAACCCCGAAGGCCGCGACCAAGAGCGCCCTCAAGCCCGGAGTAATCGCGACCGTGAACGGCGTGGCGATCCCGCAGCGGCGCGCCGACGTGCTGCTGCGCGAGCGCGCGACGCACGGCGCTTCGCCGGACGATCAGTTGCGCGCAGCGGTGCGCGAGGACCTCATCAACCGCGAGGTGATCGAGCAGGAGGCCAAACGCGAGGGCTTCACCAAGAGCCCCGAGCTGCAGGCGGAGCTCGACCTGGTGCGCCAGACCGTGATCGTGCAGAACTTCGTGCGCGACTGGCTGAGCAAGCACCCTGTAACCGAAGACGAGTTGAAGAAGGAATACGACAAGGCCAAGACGTCGATGGGCGAAACCGAGTACAGGGCGCGCCACATCCTGGTCGACTCCGAGGACGAGGCGAATATGATCATCGCGGAGCTCAAGAAGGGCGGCAAGTTCGAGGATCTGGCGGCGCGCTCGAAGGACGCGGGCAGCAAGGCCAAGGGCGGCGACCTCGGCTGGGGCGTTCCCGCCTACTACGACAAGGCCTTCGCCGATGCGCTGGTGAAGCTCAAGAAGGGCGAGTACACGCAGACGCCGGTGCACACGCGCTTCGGCTACCACGTGATCCGGCTGGACGACGTGCGCCCGGTCAAGTTCCCCTCCTACGACGAGGTGAAGCCGCGCCTCGAGCAGGAGCTCTCGCAGCGCAAGCTCGAGCAGCTGGTACGCGACCTGCGCGCGAAAGCCAAGGTCGTAGAGTAGGAATGATCCTCGCGGAGCTGCCGTTCGCCTCGGGCGGCACGTTCCAGGTGGTGCGGGGCGATTTGCTCGAGGAGCCGGTCGACGCGATCGTCAACGCCGCGAACGGCCATCTTGCGCACGGCGGCGGCGTCGCGGGGCTCATCGCGCGCGCCGCCGGGTCGGCGCTCACGGAGGAATCCGAGCGCATCGTGCGCGCGCGCGGGCCGCTGCCGGCCGGCTCGGCGGTCGCCACCGGCGCGGGCAAGCTGCGCTTCAAGGGCGTCATTCACGCCGTAGGCCCGCGCCAGGGCGAGGGCGGCGAGGAAGCGAAGCTGCGCGCGGCACTCGGCGAGGCGTTCATGCGAGCGGAGGAATCGGGCTGGCGCTCGCTCGCCTTCCCCGCGGTGTCGAGCGGAATCTTCGCGGTGCCGCTCGCGGTGTGCGCGCGCGCCTACGTCGCTGCGGTGCGCGACTGGTTCGACTCGGGAAGCGGCGGCTCGCTGCGCACGATCAGGCTGTGCCTGCGCGACCGGGACGCGATCGAGGCGGTGCTCGCCGAGCTCGGCTTGCGACCGTGAGGCGCGCCGCGCGCTAGAACTTGCGCACGCGCTCGATGTCGGAGACGCGCCCGCCGGTCAGCGTGATCGTGGTGGTGAACGGGTCGGCCGGGGTCGGCATGTAGGTGTAGGTGCGCACGGTAAACGCCGCCGAGCCGCTCGAGCGCGTGTGGCGCCCGGTCTGCGCGGCGGCCGGCGCGTCGTACACCGCGCCCTCGTCGGCGATGAAATCCGGCTCGCCCGCGATGCCGAGCAGCTCGCCTTCCGTCATGCCGCGCTCGATGCTGACGTACTTGCGGAAATCGAGGCCGCGCACCGGGCGCGGCGCCTGCGCGGCGCGGTCGGCCGCGAGCTTGGCGTCCAGTTCCTCGCGCCGCGCGATGCGCTCTTCCATGCGCTCGCCCTGGCAGCGCACCGTGTAGCAGTCCTTGGAGTCGGGCGAGGGCGGACCCTCCTTCACCTCGATGTCGAGCAGCTTCGCCTTGACGCCCGGGGGCGGCGCCGACTGCGAATAGTGCACCGTGCCGTTCTCGTCAACCCAGCGGTACACCTGTGCGGCCGCCTGCTGCGCCGCGAACAGGAGCGTCGCCGCCAGCATCCAGGTCCCGGGCCTCATGCCGCTCAGTCTACTCGCTCTCTTCGATCCAGGCAGCCTGGATCGCCTCGAGGATCTTCTCGCCGCCGCGCTTCGGATCGTCGCTGAAGCCGGGCAGGCCGAGCACCCACTGGTGCAGCTCGGTGAAGCGCAATCCCTTCGGATCGACGTCCGGATATCTGTCTGCCAGCGCCGCGGCGATGTCGTGAATGTCGGTCCACTTCATGAGCGGCCCTCGCGCGCGTAGTTGATGGTGTATTTCGGAATCTCGATCACCAAGTCCGCGCCGCGCACCTTGGCCTGGCACGACAGGCGCGAGGTCGGCTCGAGGCCCCAGGCCTTGTCGAGCATGTCCTCCTCCTTCTCGGCGGCCGCGTCGAGGGAGTCGAATCCTTCGCGCACCAACACGTGGCAGGTGGTGCAGGCGCAGGACTTCTCGCACGCGTGCTCGATCTCGATGCCGTTATCGAGCAGCGTGTCGAGGATCGAAGCACCTTGCGCGGCTTCGAGCTCGGCGCCCGCGGGGCAAAGCTCCGCATGGGGCAGCACTTTAATCTTCGGCACGCCTCAGACGTCCAGGTTGGCGATGTTGCGCCCCGCGAGCGCGCGGCGCACGTTGGCATCCATGCGGCGCGCGGCGAATTCCTCGGTCGCGCGGTTCAGCGCATCGGTCGCCAGCTTGATGGCACGATGATCGCTGCCGCCCGTGACCGCCTCGAGCACCGCCACGGCGCGCTCGATGGCTGCGCGCTCCTCGGGCGAAAGCAGCGCCGCATCGGTCGCAAGCGCGGCACGCGTCGCAGCGAGCAGCCGCTCGGCGTCTACGCGCTGCTCGGCGAGAGCACGCGCGTGCATGTCGTCGCGGGCGTGCTCGTAGGAGTCGCGCAGCATGCGCTCGATGTCGGCATCCTCCAGGCCGTACGACGGCTTGACGGTGACCGAAGCCTCGACGCCGGTGGTCTTTTCCTGCGCGCCCACTGACAGCAGGCCGTCGGCGTCGACCTGAAAGGTGACGCGGATGCGCGCCGCGCCGGCCGTCATCGGGGGGATGCCGCGCAGCTCGAATTTCGCCAGCGAACGGCAGTCGCCGACCAGCTCGCGCTCGCCCTGCACCACGTGGAAGCTCATCGCCGTCTGGCCATCCTTGAAGGTGGTGAACTCCTGCGCGCGCGCCACCGGGATGGTGGCGTTGCGCGGCACGATGCGCTCCACCAGCCCGCCCATGGTTTCGAGGCCGAGCGACAGCGGGATCACGTCGAGCAGCAGCCAGTCCTCGCCGGCGGGCTTGTTGCCGGCGAGCACGTCGGCCTGCATCGCGGCGCCGAGCGCGACGACCTTGTCCGGGTCGAGATTGTTGAGCGGCGCGCGGCGAAAGAACTCGCCCACGGCGCGCTGGATCTGCGGCATGCGCGTGGCACCGCCGACCATCACGACACCTTTCACGTCGTCGACCGTGAGGCCCGCGTCGCGCAGCGCCTTGCGCGTCGGGCCGAGCGTCTTCTGCACCAGGTTCTGCGTGATCTCGCAGAACTTCTCCGTGGACAGGGACAGGTCCACCCATTCACCCGAGGAGAGCCTGGCGCTCACCGGCGCCTCGCCGTGGTAGGTGAGGTATTCCTTCGCCTCGCGCGACTTCACGAGCAGCTTGCGCATGTCGCGCGCGCCGAGCGGCGGCAGCTTCGCAGCCTCCACCACCCAGCAGAACACGCGCTGGTCGAAGTCATCGCCCCCCAGCGCCGCGTCGCCCGCGGTGGCCACCACCTCGAAGACGCCCTTCGAGAGTTTCAGGATCGAGATGTCGAAGGTGCCGCCGCCGAGGTCGTAGATCGCGTAGATCCCTTCCGCGGCGTTCTCCAGCCCGTATGCGATCGCCGCGGCCGTCGGCTCGTTCAGCAGACGCAGCACATTCAGGCCGGCGAGCCTGCCGGCGTCCTTGGTCGCCTGACGCTGCGCATCGTCGAAATACGCGGGCACGGTGATCACTGCGCCCGCCAGCTCGCCGCCGAGCGACAGCTCGGCGCGCGCGCGCAGCGACCTCAGGATCTCGGCCGAGACCTCGACCGGGCTCTTCACCCCGGCGCAGGTCCTGAGCTGGAGCATGCCGGGCGCGTCGACGAAATCGTAGGGTGCGTTCTCGACGTGCGCCACGTCCTTCAGGCCGCGCCCCATGAAGCGCTTGACCGAGACGACCGTGTTCTTGGGATCCTCGGTCTGGCGCGCCTGCGCCGGGTAGCCGACTTCGCTGCGGCCGTCGGGCAGGTAGCGCACGATCGAGGGCAGCAGCGCACGGCCCTGCTGGTCGGGCAGCACCGAGGCGACGCCGTTGCGCACGGTCGCGACCAGCGAGTTGGTGGTGCCCAGATCGATGCCGACCGCCAGACGCCGCTCGTGCGGCGCCGGCGACATCCCCGGCTCGGAGATCTGCAGGAGCGCCATCAGGCTTCCAATGCCTCGTAGGCCAGGTCGATCTCGGCACCCAGCTTCTCCAGGAACACCAGCTTGCGCACCAGCCCGGCAGCGCCGGCGTAGTCGCGGCGCGCGTCGATCGCCTCGGCGAGCGCGCCCTCCAGCGCGCGCGTCTCGCGCCGCAGCCCGGCGCGCAGGGCGTCGAGCGCTGCCGCGTCCCTCGCCGCGCCCGCCCGCTCGAGCGCCTCGCGCAGATCCATCTGCTCGAGCAGGAACTCGGGCGGCATGGAGGTGTTGGTTTCCAGCCCGACGTCGACGCCCTGCAGCTCGAGCAGGTATCGCGCGCGCGCCGCGGGGCTCTTCAGCGTTCGGTAGGCCTCGTTCACGCGCGTGGTCCACTGCATCGAGGCGCGCCGCTCGGCATCGCCCGCGTGCGCGAAGCGGTCCGGATGCACGCGCGCCTGGATATCGCGGTACGCGGCCTCGAGCGCCGCGCCGTCGAGGGCGAAGCCCGGCTTGAGATCGAACAGTTCGAAGTGGTTCTGCATGCTCACCAACGACAAGGGGGCTTGCGCCCCCTCATCCGTCGCCGCGCGCTCACGGCCGGCCGTCAGACGTTGAACGATTCCCCGCAGCCGCAGGAGTCCTTGACGTTGGGGTTGTTGAACTTGAAGCCCTCGTTCAGCCCCTCGCGCGCGAAATCGAGCTCGGTGCCGTCCAGGTAAGGCAGGCTCTTCGG
>DASPRX010000067.1:0-7564 GCA_035624235.1 Burkholderiales bacterium
CCCGTACTTGGGATCGACGAAGTTCGCGCCGCGTCCCGGGTGCGGGATCTTGCCCACGTCCACCAGCTTGACGAGCTTGTCGTCCTTGGTGTCGATCACCGCGATCTTGTTGGAGGTGTTCGCCGCGACCAGGAAGTAGCGATTGGTCGAGTCGAATCCGCCGTCGTGCAGGAAGCGCGCGGTGCCGATCGAGGTGACGCGCAGGTTGTCGATGTCGGCGTAGTTGACCATCAGCGTCTGCCCGGTCTCCTTCACGTTCACCACGAACTCGGGGTGGAAGTGCGAGGAGACGATCGACGCGACGCGCGGCTCGGGGTGGTACTCCTGCGTGCCGACGATCATGCCGCGCGTCGAGACGATCTTGAGCGGCTCGAGCGTGTCGCCCTTCATGATCGTGTACTGCGGCGGCCAGTAGGAGCCGGCAATCGCGTACTTGTCCTCCCAGCCCTTGTACTTGGAGCTGTCGACCGAGCGCGCTTCCAGCCCGACCTTGATGACCGCGACGTTGTCCGGGTGCTCCATCCACAGGTCGATCAGGTTGATCTGCGCGTCGCGCCCGATCACGTACAGGTAGCGGCCGGAGGACGACAGGCGCGAGATGTGCACCGCGTAGCCGGTATCGATCACGCTGACGATCTTCTTCGTGTCGCCGTCGATGAGCGCGATCTGGCCGGCGTCGCGCAGCGTCACCGAAAACAGGTTCTGCAGGTCCATCTTGTTCATCTGCTTCTTCGGCCGATTGTCGGGCGGCACGATCACCTTCCAGGTGGCCTTCATCTCCGCCATCCCGAACTCGGGCGGCACCGGGGGCGGCTGCTGCAGGAAGCGCGCCATGATGTCGACCTGCTTGTCGGTTAGCTGTCCCGAGGTGCCCCAGTTCGGCATGCCCGCCGGCGAGCCGTAGTTGATGAACACCTTGAGGTAATCGGTGCCGCGCTTCAGCGTAATGTCGGGCGTGAGCGGCTTCCCGGTGGCGCCCTTCCTCAGCACGCCGTGGCAGCCGGCGCAGCGCTGGAAGTAGATCGTCTTCGCTTCCTCGAACTCTTCCTTGGTCATCGGCGGAGCCGTCGGCTCGATGGTCGTCTCCGCCTCGCCCGGCTTGATCGGCACCGGCGCGCCCTTGTACATCAGCTCCGAGGGCGGCGTGCCGGGGTGCACCGGCTTCTCGTCCTTGGACTGCCCATAGGCGGAGGTCATCGCCAGCGCGACGGCCGCGGCAAGCGAGGCGCGCTGCAGGCGTTGAACAACGGTGGTCATGGCGTTACCTCAGAGGTTGGTTATTCATCCCTTACTGAGGCGTCAATCTAGGCTTTCGGGGGCGGGGGCGACTTGACGTGTATCAAAGGATGCGCGGCCGGTTTTCGGGCCCGCTCTTCCCTCTTCAGGCGCCGCTCGATCAAGGGGGCGCACTTGCGGTCGCTGTAGTAGGTCACCTGGCAGTCCAGGCAGTAGTGGCACTCGTTGGCGTTGATCTCGCCGGTCGGCCGGATCGCGCGCACCTCGCACTCGTTGGCGCAGGTCTGGCACGGGCGGCCGCACTCCTTGCGGCGCCGCAGCCACCAGTCGAACACGCGGAAGCGCCCCGGGATCGACAGCGCTGCGCCCAGCGGGCACAGGTACTTGCAGAAGAACTTGCGGTTGACGAGCGACACCGCGATCAGCCCGGCGGCGTACAGCACGAACGGCCACTCGCGCTCGAACCTGAGCGTGATCGCGGTCTTGAACGGCTCGATCTCGGCATAGCGCACCGCCTGGCCCATCGACTGCAGCGACAGGCCGAACAACACGATCAGGATCACGTACTTCACGCCCCACAGCCGCTCGTGCACCACGTCGGGAAACTCGAATTGCCGGACCTTGAAGCGGCGCGCCAGCTGCTGCGCGAGCTCCTGCATGGCGCCGAACGGGCATAGCCAGCCGCAGTACACGCCGCGTCCCCACAGGAGCAGCGTCACCGCGACGAAGCTCCACAGGATGAACAGCATCGGGTCGATGAGGAAGTTCTCCCATTTGAAGTCGCGCAGCGCCGCGTGCACGAAGGTGAGCACCTGCACCACGGAGAGCTGCGCCAGGCCGTACCAGCCGATGAAGAAGATCGTGTAGAGCAGGAAGCCGCGCCGCAGATAGCCGAGAAAAGCCGGGTAGCGCGCCAGCCAGTCCTGCAGCACGAGTATCAATGTCAGCACGGCGAGCCCGGCGACGAGCACCGCAATGCGGAACTCGCGCTGCCGCCACACCACCATCCAGAGCGGCTCCTCGCCCGCCTTCGCGGCGGCGGCCCCGCTCTGCGGAGCGAGGCCGCGCGACTCGGCCACCAGGCGCGCGGCCTGCATCACGGTCTGGTTCTGCACCATGACCGTGATCGTGGCGCCCGAGATCGTATCGACCGCGACGTAGCCCGGCCGCGGGGCGCCGATCGTGACGCGGTCGAACACGCTCTTGCCGCGGTACTGGTCGCTGAAGGCGTGCAGCTGCGCTTCGCTCACGCCTGCCGCGAGGATCGGCTCCTCATGGTTGACGATGGCGATGCCGCGAATCGTGCCGGAGAGGTCGAACCCCACCAGGCTGTTGATCGGCTTGCCCGAGTACGCCGGGATGCGCACCACGTCGCTGGTGAGGAACAGCCAGCCGACGAGCTTGCCCGCCTGGTACGCGGGCGCGGCGCGCGGCGAGCCTTCGAACGCGCCGAAGCGGTCGGCCTCGGGAAAGAAGCTCTTCGCCTGCGGGTAGGCCGCGGCGACGTCCTCGGCGCGCGCGGGTGCGAGGGCGAGTACGAGCAGGAGCGCCGCAAGGATTCTTGCCACGCCGACAGTCTCCCGCCCGGTCGAGCGCGCCGGATTGATCCGGATCAATTTTCCTCCCCCTTATACTCGACGAATGAACCGGTTCCTCGTACTGGCCCTGGCGCTGTTCGTTTGCACTGCACAAGCCGCGCGGGTCGACGAGCAGCGTCCGCTGATGGGCACGCTGGTCGAGGTGATCGCCGAGGGCGCGGACGACGCCGTGCTGCACGCCGCGGTCGAAGGCGCCTACCGCGAGATGGGGCGCCTGTCGGACATGATGAACCACTACGATCCGAAGAGCGTGGTGACCGCGATAAACGACGCGGCCGGCAAAGACCCTGTCGCGGTGCCGCCCGAGCTGATGCAGGTGCTCGAGCTCGGGCAGCGCATGTCGGCGCGCACGCAGGGCGCCTTCGACGTCACGGTCGGCGGGCTCACGGGCTGGCGCTTCCGCGCCGACGACCCGCGCATGCCCACGACCGCCGAGATCGCGGCGCGCCTGCCGCGGGTCGGCTGGCGCAAGCTGCGCCTGGACGTCCGCGCGCAGACGGCGTACCTCGAGCGGCCGGGCATGCGCATCGACCTCGGCGGGATCGCGAAGCTCTACATCATCCAGGCGGGAGCGCGACTCCTGGAAGATCGCGGTGTCGCTCGCGCGCTGGTCAACGGCGGCGGCGACGTCGCCTGCTTCGCGCGCGACGGCGTGCCGCCCTGGCGCGTCGGGGTGCGCGACCCGCGCGCGCCGGAAAAGCTGCTCGGCGTGCTCGGCATCGCGCGCGGCATCGTCGCCTCCTCGGGCGACTACGAACGCTACTTCGAGCGCGACGGCCGGCGCTACCACCACATCCTCGACCCGCGCACCGGCTACCCGTCGACCGGCGTGCACGGGGTGACGCTGGTATCCGAGCGCCTCGAGGCGCTCGATGGCCTGGGCGTGGCGATCATGGTTCTCGGCGAAAAGGATGGCGCGCGGCTGGTCGAGGCCACGCCGGGGCTCGATGCGCTGATCGCCGGAAGCGACGGTAGCCTGTGGATGACGCCGGGCATGCGCCGGCGCCTAGGTCGTTGAGCGCCGGATGAGCAGCTCGTAGCTGCCGTCGGGGAGCGGCGTAGTGCGCCAGCCGAAGCCACGCTCGGCGAGCAGCTCGTAGAGCGGGAGCGGCTCGCGGTGGATGCGCACGCGCAGCGCCTCGTGCGGGGCGCGCGCGAGCGCTTCCATGATGCGCATCATCGGCGCCGGCGGCTCGAGCCCGCGCACGTCGAGCTCGGGCGGCGCGTTCTCGCTCGGCGCCGCGTCGGCCAGGCGGTGCATGCCTTCGAACAGGGCCGCCGCCTGCGCCACGGGAAGCTTGGCGCAGGCGCGGTACAGCATGCCTTCCTCCTGCGCGGCATGGCGGAGCAGCGTGCGCTCGAGGGATTCGAGCTCGGCGTCGCAGCCCTCCGGATCGACAGCGGGCGCCGCGGCCGCGAGGCGCGCGAGCAGCGTGCGCATCTCGGCGTGCTCCTCGCGTATCGCGGCGGTGACGGCGCCGCCCTGAGGCGTGGTGCGCTCGAAGGCGGCGAAAAGATCGCGCTCCTCGAATGCGATGTGCCGCTCGAGCTCGGCGGCGAGCGCCTCCAGATGCGCGCGGTAGGCGTCCCAGTCGCGTGCTTCGCCGGCCCTGCGGGCGGCGGCGATAAGGCGCTCGAACTGGCGGTGGTGCTCGACGAGCGAATCGGAAATACCCGGCATCGCCGCAGTGTTCGACGCAGGCCGCGCGGCGGCCTTGATGTGCGTCAAGCGATCCTGGCGGCGAGCTGCGCGAGCGCGGAGAGAAGCAGCGCGGTGGCGAGGGGGTGCGCGAGCAGGGCGAGCACTGGCAGCTCGAGCAGCAGCGACGCCACGCCGGCGGCGAGCGCGAGCGCGGCGAGCACGATGAGCGCCACGCCCGTGCGCGCGAGCCCGGCGCGCGCAAGGCGCACGCCGAGCCACGCGGCGAGCGCGGCGGCGGCGACGCCTGTGGCGGCGTGCACCCACGGCACGATCGAGGGCGGCTCGACCGGCACGCAGGTCGCGAGCCAGCCGCCGAATGCGGCCTGCGCGGCTGCGGCGGCGAGCACGCCGAGCGCGAGTCGGCGCTGCGGCCCGGCGGCCTGCCACGGCGCCTGGGAGCGGCCGAAGGTCCAGGCGAGCAGCGCGGCGAGCGCCACGCCGCCCGCGAGGTTGCCGAGCGCGGCGTACGGCGGCGGCGCGGAGCCGGTGGCGCGCCCGAGCGCCGCGAGGAAGACGATGAGCGCGAGCGCGGCGAGCGCGCCGGGCACCAGGTGCCGGCGCCACAGCGCCCAGCCGGCGAGCAGCAGGACCGCCAGCCCGGCGAGCGAAGCGCTTGCGCGGTGCACGCCGCGCACGAGCTCGACATCGGCGCCGGGTGCCGGGCTCATGCGGATGTAGGCGCTCGCGGCGAGCACCGCGAGCATCAGCGCCCAGCCGGCGGCGGCGAGCGCCGCGCCCGCGACGAGCGGCTTCTCAGGCGAAGGCGCGCGCATGGACGGGCAGGGCGCGGCGCAGCTCGAACGCCGTCCACAGCGCCGTCGCGAGCAGCAGCACGGCGCCCGCCTGGTGGGCGGCGGCGAGCGGCACCGGAACGACCAGCAGCAGGGTCGCGATGCCGAGCGAGATCTGCAGCGCGAGCGCGGCGAGCATCGCGTCGCTCGCCAGGCGCGCGCGCGGCTCGAGCCCGGCATGCTGCACGCGCAGCCAGAAGACCGGCACCAGCAGCGCGAGCAGCCAGGCGATCGAGCGGTGCACGAACTGCACCGTGGCCATGTTGTAGAGGAAGTTCTCGTACCACGGATCGAGCATCAGGATTTCGGGCGGCACGATATGCCCGTTCATGAGCGGGAAGGTGTTGTAGGCATGGCCCGCGTGCAGGCCGGCGACGAAGCCGCCGGTGAGCGCCATCACGAACACGAGCCCGGCGAGCGCGAGCCCGGCGCGCGCAAGCGGCGCATGCGGCGCGCGGCGCAGCGGCGGCGCGAGCAGCCCGAGCGCGATCCACAGCTCGGCCGAGAAGATCGCCAGCGCAATGCCGAGGTGCGCGGTGAGCCTAAAGTGGCTCACGCGCGGGTCGTTTACCAGGCCGCTCTTCACCATGTACCAGCCCATGCCGCCCTGTAGCGCGCCGAGCAGGAAGATGCCGCCGAGCTGCCAGGCCAGGCGCCGGTCGACCCGGCGGCGCGCGAGATACCACAGGAACGGCACGAGGAACACGACGCCGATCGCGCGACCGAGCAGCCGGTGCGCGTACTCCCACCAGAAAATGCTCTTGAAGCCCGCGAGCGGCATGCCGAAGTTGACCTGCTTGTATTCGGGCGTGCGCTTGTACTGGTCGAACAGCGCGTTCCAGTCCGCGTCGGTGAGCGGCGGCACCGTGCCCACGAGCGGCTGCCACTGGACGATCGACAGCCCGGAGTGGGTCAGGCGCGTGACGCCGCCCACTACCACCATGGCGTAAACCAGCGCCGCGCACACGAGCAGCCAGCGCGCGATGTTGCGACGCGCGAGATCATCAGGAGCCACGAACCGCATGATTTATCAGCCAGCCGGGGAATGCTTGATACGTATCAAGTTTACCCGCGAAGCAGCCGCGTACCGTCCGCCGGCATGGGCCGCAAGGTCCGCGTCAACCATCCACAGGGGGAACACATGGCCAATGCGACCGAGACGCATCCGATGGACGAGGTTCCGGACGAGCCGGTGCCCGCGATGCAGCAGCTGCTCGACAACCCCTTCCTGCTGCTCTTTCTGGGCATCGCCATGCCCACGGTGCTGTACATCGTGTGGGGCGTGATGGAAATCGTCTCGCTGCCGGTCGGAAAGTGAGGAGAGCGACATGAGCGCCATCCTGCCGCCTCCGGAGCGCGTCTGGTGGAAGCAGCCGCTCGACCGCGTCGAGCTTCTGTGGATCCTGATCGCGCTGGTCTGGTGCCTGATCATGTTCTTTATGATGCCTTACTGGCACATCTACGGGCATCAGAACCTCGCCAACGAGGCCTACCGCATGCTGCCCGAGGAATACGTCAAGAAGGCCGAGGCGGTGGTGGCCAAGTACAAGGTGCGCGAGGAGGGCGGCGACCTCAAGGTGCCCGTGGTGCACCCGCCGGCGGGCGGCGACGTCTACCTTATTGCGCGCCTGTGGAACTGGTACCCGATCCTCGAGCTGGAGGCGGGCAAATCCTACCGTATCCACCTTATGTCGATGGACTATCTGCATGGCTTTTCGCTGCAGCCGGAGAACATCAACATCGAAGTGCATCCGGGCTATGACCACATCATCACCGTGACGCCGACGCACCCGGGCACCTATTCGATCGTGTGCAACGAGTATTGCGGGATCGGTCATCACACCATGACCAGCAAGCTGTACGTCAAATAGGGGAGCGATCATGGCAGTCAACCGCATGTTCAGGACCTGCCCGGCGAGCGGGCTGGTGTTTCACGAGCCCGCCGAGAAGCTGATGCGCTGGAACGCGGTCGCGGCGGTCGTTTTCCTGCTGATCGGCGGCATTCTCGCCATCGGCGTGATGCTGACGCGCTGGCAGGCCGTGCACCTGCTCTCGCCCGCGATCTTCTACCAGGTGCTCACGGCCCACGGGCTGAACATGCTCGTGTTCTGGATCATCTTCTTCGAGATCGCAGTGCTGTATTTCGCCGCCAGCACCCTGCTCAAGTGCCGCATCGCCGCGCCCGGCATGGCCTGGGCGGCGTTCTGGCTGATGGTGCTCGGCGCGCTGATGAACAA
>DASPRX010000194.1:0-4554 GCA_035624235.1 Burkholderiales bacterium
TTGCGGCACCACCTGGAACAGGTCGCCGACGATGCCGTAGTCGGCGACCGCGAAGATCGGCGCTTCCTCGTCCTTGTTGATGGCGACAATGACGCGGCTGTCCTTCATCCCGGCGAGGTGCTGGATCGCGCCCGAGATGCCCACCGCGACGTACAGGTCCGGCGCCACGATCTTGCCGGTCTGTCCGACCTGCCAGTCGTTCGGCACGAAGCCGGCGTCGACCGCCGCGCGCGAGGCGCCCATCGCCGCGCCGAGCTTGTCGGCGAGCGGCTCGAGCAGCTTGAAGTTGTCGCCCGAGCCCATGCCGCGCCCACCCGAGACGACGATGCGCGCCGAGGTGAGCTCGGGACGCTCGGATTTCGACACCTCGCGCCCGACGAAGGCGGAAAGGCCGCTGTCGGCGGGCGCCGCGACCGTCTCGATCGGCGCGCTGCCGCCGCTTGCCGCGACCGCGTCGAAGCCGGTGGCGCGCACCGTGATCACCTTGATCCGGTCGCCCGACTGCACCGTGGCGAGCGCGTTGCCGGCGTAGATCGGCCGCACGAAGGTGTCGGGCGAATCGACCGCGACGATGTCCGAGATCGCCTGCACGTCGAGCAGCGCGGCCGCGCGCGGCATCACGTTCTTGCCGTTCGAGGTGGCGGGCGCGAGCAGGTGCGAATAGCCCTTGGCGAGCCCGGCGAGCAGCGCGCCGATGTTCTCGGCGATCTCGTCGTCCAGCTGCGGGGCGTCCGCGTGCAGCACCTTCGCGACGCCGGCGACCTTCGCCGCGGCCTGCGCCGCCGCGGCGCACTGGTGCCCGGCGACCAGCAGGTGGATCTCGCCGCCGATCTTCTGCGCGGCGGCAACCGTGCTGAGAGTCGCCTTCTTGACCGACTTGTTGTCGTGCTCGGCGAAAACGAGGACGGCCATCAGATCACCTTCGCTTCATTTCTGAGTTTATCGACCAGCGCCTTGGCGTCGGCCACCTTCACCCCGCCCTTGCGCTTGGGCGGCTCGGTCACCTTGAGCGTCTTCAGGCGCGGCGCAATGTCGACGCCGAGCGCATCGGGCTTGAGGCTCTCGAGCGGCTTCTTCTTCGCCTTCATGATGTTCGGCAGCGTGACGTAGCGCGGCTCGTTCAGGCGCAGGTCGGTGGTGACCACCGCCGGCAGCCTGACCGAGATCGTGTCGAGGCCGCCGTCCACTTCGCGCGTCACCTGCGCCTTGCCGGCTTCCACCTTCACCTTGGAGGCGAAGGTCGCCTGCGGCCAGCCGAGCAGCGCGGCGAGCATCTGTCCGGTCTGGTTCGAGTCGTCGTCGATCGCCTGCTTGCCGAGGATGACGAGCTCCGGCTTCTCGCGCGCGGCGAGCGCCTTCAGCAGCTTCGCGACCGCGAGCGGCTGCAGCTCGGCGTCGGATTCGACCAGGATCGCGCGGTCCGCGCCGAGAGCGAGCGCGGTGCGCAGCGTCTCCTGGCAGGCCTGCGGACCGCAGGACACAACGACGATCTCGGTGACGACGCCGGCTTCCTTCAGGCGCACCGCCTCCTCCACTGCGATCTCGTCGAACGGGTTCATCGACATCTTGACGTTCGCGGTCTCGACACCGCTGCCGTCCGCCTTGACGCGCACCTTGACGTTGTAGTCGACGACGCGCTTGACGCTGACCAGGGCTTTCATGGGCTGGGGAGCTATGCGTTGAGGAGTGTGCAATTATATCGACGGTGAGCTGGAAGGGTGAACTGTTGCACGTGCATATCGCGGCTGGCGCGTCGCAGCCGATGCGCGCGCTCGCCGAAGCGCGTCTCGTCGCGGGTGTCGGCATCGAAGGAGACCGCTACGCCACGCGCACCGGAACCTACTCGGTGCGCCATCACGTCGACCGGGAGGTGACGCTTATCGAGTTTGAAACGCTCGAGGCGCTCGAACGCGACCACGGCATCGCGCTCGCCCCGCACGAGCACCGGCGCAACCTCACCACGCGCGGCGTGCCGCTCAACCACCTGGTCGGGCGCCGGTTCCGCGTCGGCGAGTGCGTGCTCTACGGCGGGCGGCTCAACGTCCCCTGCCAGTACCTCGAGGACCTGCTCGGCAAGAAAGTCTTCAAGCCGCTCATCAACCGCTCGGGCCTCAATTGCCAGATCGTGACCGGCGGCATCGTCCGGCCGGGCGACCCGATCGAACCCTGCTAAGGCCAGCGACTCAGGGCCGCACGCCGAAGCGTACCGGCCCCGGAACCCGCAGCGGCGCCGCCAGCTCGGCGAATTCGCACAGCAGCGGCCGGGTGTCGCGCGGGTCGATGATTTCCTCGACGTCGTACTTCTCCGCGCTGCGCAGCGGCGAGGCGAAGCGCCGGATGCGCGCCTCGATCTCGGCGCGCTTCACTTCGGGATCGGGCGCGGCCTCGATCTCGGCCTTGTAGGCGGCTTCCAGGCCTCCGGCGATCGGCAGCGACCCCCATTCGGCCGAAGGCCAGGCCATGCGCATGCAGTAGCGCGTCGAGTTCTGGTGCACCGCGCCCGCGACGCCGAACACCTTCCGTACCAGCACCGAGCACCACGGCACGGTCGATTGCAGCACCGCGCTCGCCGCGCGCATGCCGAAGCGGATGGTCGCGTCGCGCTCGGCGTCTGGCCCGATGAGGAAGCCCGGCACGTCGACCAGGTGCACGACCGGCAGGTGGAACACCTGCGCCAGGTCGACGAAGCGCATCACCTTCTCCGAGGCTTTCGCGGTCCACGCGCCGCCGTAGTGCATCGGATCGCCCGCCATAAGCGCCACCGGCCAGCCGCCAAGGCGCGCGAGGCCGGTGATCACCGGGCGGCCCCACTGGCGGCCGATCTCGAAGAACGAGCCCTTGTCCACGACCGCCTCGACGATTCGGCGCATGGCGTAGACCTTCTTCGGGTCGCGCGGCACGGCGTCGATGAGCCATTCCTCGCGCCGCCGGGGATCGTCGTCACACTGAATACGCGCTGGAAGCTCGTAGACGGAGGAAGGCAGGTAGGAAAGGAAGCGCCGCGCGCGCGCGAAGGCGTCGTCTTCGCTCGCCGCCTCGTCGTCGACCGCGCCGTTGCGCGCGTGGATGTGGCTGCCGCCGAGCTCGTTCTTGTCGAACTGCCGGTGCGTGCGCGCGACCACCGGCGGCCCGGCGACGAAAAGCTGCGAAGAATCCTTCACCATCACCGAGTAGTGGCTCGCCACGACGCGCGCCGAGCCGAGGCCCGCCACCGAGCCGAGCGCGAGCGCGACCACCGGCACTTCGCCCAGGTTCTCGGTCCAGGTATCCCACAGGAAGGCCTTCGGCATCGGCGAGTAGCCGAGCATCTCGAGGTTCTTCACCGAGCCGCCGCCGCCGGTGCCGTCGACGAGCCGGACCATCGGCAGGCGCAGATCGCGCGCCATGCGCTCGCACTGCAGGAGCTTGCCCTTGATGCCAGCGTCGTTCGCGCCGCCGCGCACGGTGAAGTCGTCACCCGCCACCACCACCGGCCGGCCGTCGATTTTCCCGCGCCCGGTCACCAGGTTCGCCGGCGTGAACGCTTCGATGGTGGCGCCGTCCTCGCCGTAGCGCGCCACGCCGGTCAGCGCCCCGATCTCGTGAAACGACCCGGCGTCGAGCAGGCGGTCGATCCGCTCGCGCACGGTGAGCTTGCCGCCGTCGTGCTGGCGCCTGACCTTGTCCGGGCCGCCCATCTCGCGCGCCAGCGCCTCGCGCCTGCGCAGCTCGTCGATTTCGCTCTGCCAGCTCATCTGGAACCGGATTCTCTCAGACGATTACAATGCGCTCCAGGGGGAGATGATGGCGGTCCTCA
The DNA here is from genome assembly GCA_035624235.1 of Burkholderiales bacterium. Lineage (GTDB taxonomy): Bacteria > Pseudomonadota > Gammaproteobacteria > Burkholderiales > SG8-39 > DAHVFK01. Next base: position 3,797 of record DASPRX010000194.1, read on the forward strand.
GGCTGCGCTGCGAAGTCGCGGGTCGCGTGGTGCGCATCGAGGCGCCGGCCGGAGCCGCCGTGCGAAGCGAAGACACGATCCTGATCGTCGAGTCGATGAAGATGGAGATCCCGCTGTTCGCACCCGCGGCGGGCGTGGTGCAATCGATCCTGGTCGCCGAAGGCGAGGAAATCGCCGAGGACCAGGAAGTCGTCCTACTGGAAATCAACGCATGAAACTGCTCGAAGGAAAAGTCGTCATCGTCACCGGCGCGGGCGGCGGCATCGGCCGCGATTTCGCGCTCGCCATGTCTGCCGAGGGCGCCAAGGTCGTCGTGAACGACCTCGGCTCCTCCGTGTCCGGCGAGGGCAAGGACACGGGGCCGGCGCAGAAGGTGGTCGCGGAGATCAAGGCGCAGGGCGGCGCCGCGGTCGCGAGCACCGACAGCGTAGCCGACTGGGAAGCCGCCAACCGGATCGTCAAGACCGCGCTCGACGCCTTCGGGCGCATCGACTGCGTGGTGAACAACGCCGGCATCCTGCGCGACCGATTCTTCTTCAACATGTCGGTCGAGGAATGGAAGGCGGTGATCGACGTGCACCTGAACGGCTCGTTCTACGTCGCGCGCGCCGCGGCGCCCTACTTCAAGAGCCAGAACTCCGGCAGCTACGTCAACATGACCTCGACCTCGGGCCTCATCGGCAACTTCGGCCAGGCGAACTACGCCGCCGCCAAGCTCGGCATTATCGGGCTGTCGAAGTCGATGGCGCTCGACATGG